>JALZKQ010000041.1 GCA_030859165.1 Actinomycetota bacterium | reverse complement strand
GCTGGTCACCGCCCTGCACGCTCACGACCAGCAACTCGGATCTCGGCGTCAGGACGGCAGGCGTCAGGACGCAGGCAGAGCAGCAGCGCCAGCTGGTGCTCCAGCCCGGCGTCGCCGACCGGCACCTCCTGCAGCGGCAAACCGATCCGGGCCGCGGCCTCCTCGGCCAGGGTGCGCAGCTCGTCGTCGGGGGCCTGGGCGAGCCACACCACCTGTGTGTAGTGGCCGAAGTAGTCCTCGCGCAGCTCGGGATGCCGGTCCAGGCCGAGCTCGGCGAGCACCGTACGGGCGAAGGAGCGCACCAGGAAGTCGGTCAGCACGTACGTGCCCGGCTGCGACTCGAACAACTCGCGTATCCGGTCGGGTCCGGCGTACACGTCGTAGCAGTGCAGGCCCGCGAGGCGGCGCAGCCCACGTCGCGCACACAGCTCGTCCAGCGCGCCGTAGGTGCCGCAGTCCGCGTACCCGACGACCACCTCCGCGTACGCCGGCGCAAGCCGGTCGACCAGCTCCTCCACCGCGGCAACGATCCGCTGCGGCTGGTTGTGCAGGAGCGGCGGCAGCGGGTGCACGTCGGCCGGCCAGCCCCGACGGGCCACCACGTCGGCGACCGGCTGCGCGATGGCTCCGCAGGCGATGACGGCCACGGACCGCTCAGGACGGGAACGCGAGCCGGTCGACGAACTGGTCGTTGAAGTCCGGACGGTCGGAGAGCTCGACATAGCGCACCTCCTCCAGCAGGGTCCGCGCCCCGGCGCGCTCCGGCACGCTGAGCAGCGTCATCTTCGCTCCTTCGCCGGCCACGTTGCCGGCGCTCACGATGCGCAGCACGGGCAGCGAGGGCACCAGCCCGATCCGGATCGCGCTGGCGGGGGACAGGTAGGACCCGAAGGAGCCGGCGAGCAGCACCTGCTGCACGTCGCCCGGAACCGCCCCGAGTTCCTCGAGCAGCAACGCCCAGCCGGTCGCGATGGCCGCCTTGGCGAACTGCAGCTCGCGGACGTCGCGCTGGGAGAGGTACACGGAGTCCCCGACGTCGCCGTCGGCTCCGCGCCAGGCGAGCACGAACACCCGCTCCTGCCCGACGCGCGTCAGCCGGTGGGCCAGCCCGGGACGCAGCTGTCCGGCTTCCTCGTCGGCGACGAAGCGCCCGCTGGTGTCCAGCAGCCCCACGCGTACCAGCTCGGCGACGGCGTCGACGAGCCCGGAGCCGCACAGCCCGAGCGGTGCGACGTCGCCGATGACCTGCACGGCGACGGCGTCGTCGCCGATTCGGACCACCTCGATGGCTCCGTCCGCGGCGCGCATGCCGCAGCGGATCGCGCCGCCCTCGAAGGCCGGACCGGCGGGAGCAGCAGTGGCCAGCAGGCGTTCGCCGTCGCCGAGCACGATCTCGCAGTTGGTCCCGACGTCGATGAACAGCCGCAGCCGCTTGTCCCGGTCCATCCCCGACGCGAGCATCCCGGCCACGATGTCGCCGCCGACGTACGCACCGAGGGAGGGCAGTACGTACGCCGGGGCAGCGGGGTGCAGGGCGAGGCCGAGGTCCGTCGCGGTGACCGACGCGAAGGTCGACGAGGACATCACGAAGGGTGCGACCCCGAGGGGCTCCGGATCGATGCCGAGGACCAGCGCCGTCATCGTCGCGTTCCCGGCGAGGGCCACCTCGTACACGTGCCCGGGGTTGATCCCGCCCTCGTCGCAGACCTGCGAGGCGAGCTCGGCCAGCGTGGACTGGGCGAGCTCGCGCAGCCGGCCGAGTGCGTCCGGATCGGTCATCGTCGCGCTGATCCGGGTGATCACGTCACCTCCGAACGGCTGCTGCCGGTTGAGCATCGAGGCCACCGCGACCGGCGTGCCGGTGGCGGTGTCGAGCAGCGTCGCGACCACCGTGGTGGTGCCCAGGTCGAAGGCCAGGGCGTGGCGCGCGGGCGTGGTGTCGCCGGGCTCGACGTCGATCAGCAGGTCGTCGACGTACACGGCGGTGACCTTGAAGTCGCTGCTGCGCAGCACGGCGGGCAACTGGCGCAGGGCGTGCAGGTGCACCCGCAGCTCGAGGTCGTCCATGGCACGCAGCACCCGCTCGACGTCGGGCAGCTGGTCGGCGAGGGTCGGTTCGCGCAGCTCGACGTAGCGCTTCTGCACGGCCGGTCGCAGGATCACCTGGCGACCGACGCCGACGGTCGCGGCCTTGGGACGGGTCGCCAGCGGGGGCACCTCGATCGCGAGGTCCCGGACGGCGCCGGCCAGGCAGGCCAGGCGCCAGCCCTCACGCAGCTGGACCCGGTCGAACGCGCGCTCGTCCAGACGCGACACCGGGACGTCCCCGCCGAGCACCTTGACCTTGCACTTCTTGCAGGTCCCGTGGCCGCCGCAGGTCGAGTCGATCGCGATGCCGTTCCAGCTGGCCGCGTCGAACACGGTGACGCCCGGTGGCACCCGTACGTCGCGGTCGGCCGGGATGAAGCGCAGGCGTACCCGTCCGGTGCCGTCGTGGCTCGCCGCGTCGTCGGCTGTTGCGGGCGGGTGCAGCAGCGCCTCGCGGTGGATCGTGCCGAGATCCGTGACGGGGGAATCCGGTACGTCGGCGCCCGGGGCGGTCATGTCGTCGCGGCCGCCGCCTGCGTGGCCCGGTACGCCGCGATCCACGCCATGCCCCACTCGTCGTTGCCCATGACGACGTCGGCGGCCTTGACCGCGCCGACCATGAGCGGGCTGCGGGCGTCCATGATCGCCGAGGTCAGGCCCGAGGCGATCGCCATCGGCAGGAACGACGCGCCGAGCTGGTCGCGCCCGGGCATGCCGAAGGAGTTGTTGCCCGCCCCGCAGGTGGTGTTGACCCCGTGCCGGTCGCGGATGCCGCGCACGGTCTCGAAGAACGCACGGCCGACGGTCGGGTCCGCCCCGATCGGCATCGCCAGCGGGTCGATGACGATGTCCTCCAGTGCGATGCCGTACTCCTGCGTCGCCACGCGCACGATCTTGTCCACCAGCTCGAGTCGCTTCTCCGGTTCCATCGGGATCTCGACGTGGTCGTTGGGCAGCGCGATCACGGCGGCGCCGTAGCGCTTGACCAGCGGCAGGATCGCCTCCATCCGGTCGTCCTCGGCGGTGATGCTGTTGACCAGCGCCCGCCCCTCATACGCCGAGAGCCCGGCCTCGAGCGCCTCGACGACCGAGGAGTCGATGCAGATCGGCAGGTCGGTACGGCTCTGCACGAGCGTGATCGCGCGGGCCAGCAGGTCCGGCTCGTCGGTGAGGGGGACCCCCATGTTGATGTCGAGTACGTCGGCGCCGCCGGCGACCTGCGCGGCGACGTCACGTTCGATCGCGGACAGGTCACCGGCGCGCAGCTGCTCCTGGAAGATGCGCCGGCCGGTGGGATTGATGCGCTCGCCGATGACGCAGAACGGCTGGTCGTGCCCGATGACGACGTGCTTTGTCGCCGAGCGCAGGACGGTGTGCACGATGCAGGCTCCAAGGGGAGAGGGGGGTCAGACCGAGACGGCGGCGCGGCGCCGGGCGATGAGGTCCTTTGCCTTCTTCACCGTTGCAGAGGCGTCGGCTGCGTAGGCGTCGGCGCCGACGGCGTCGGCGTACTCCTGGGTGACCGGTGCGCCACCCACCATGACGATGACCTGGTCGCGCAGACCGGCCTTGTGCAATGCGTTCAGGTTCGCCTTGAACATCGGCATGGTGGTGGTGAGGAATGCCGAGAAGCCGACGATGTCGGGCTGGTGCTCCTGGATGGCGGCCACGAACTTCTCCGGTGCCACCTGCACGCCGAGGTCGATCACGTGGAAGCCGGCACCCTCGAGCATGATGTTGACGAGGTTCTTGCCGATGTCGTGCACGTCGCCCTTGACGGTGCCCATGACGAACGTGCCAACGCTCTGCGCCCCGGTCTCGGCCAGGAGCGGCCGTAGCCGGTTCATCGCGCCACTCATCGCGCGGCCGGCGATCAGCATCTCGGGGACGAAGAAGTCGCCGCGCTCGAAGCGGGCACCGACCTCCTCCAGGGACGGGATGAGCGCGTCGAACAGCAGGGTCTCCGGGCCCATGTCCAGCGCGAGCCCGGCCTCGGTCAGCTCGAGGACGGCCGGGGCGTCGCCGACCAGGGTCTTGTCGTAGAGCTCTCGCAGGATGTCGTCGGGGGTCATGACGTGCGGTTTCCTCTCGCGCCGGGTTCAAGCGTGGTGTCGAGGGCCGTCGACAACCGGTCGGACTCGTCGACGAGTAGCTCGCCGACCTGGGTCCAGGTGTCCGCGAGCCGGAAGATCGGCCCGGAGACACCGATGCTGGCCGTGACCCGGTCACCCGAGCGCACCGGAGCGGCGATCCCGGCCAGGCCCTCCTCGAGCTCGCCACGGGTGGTGGCGAAGCCACGGCGGCGGATGCCCTCGAGCTCGGCCTCGAGCCGGTCGAGCTCGGTGATCGTGGCGTCGGTCCTGCGCTCCAACGCTCCGCTGGGCAGTGGGAGCGCGTCGTAGGCGTACATGATCTTGCCGAGGGCCGAGCAGTGCGGCGGCACGGACACGCCCACCCAGTTGGTGGTACCCAGCAGGTACGTCGACTCGACCTGCGCGACCTGGACGACGTTGCGCCCGTTGGCGATGGCGAGGTTCACGCTCTCGCCGGTCTGCTCGCTGATCCGCGTCATCGTCTCCTGCGCCTGCCGGACCAGCAGCCCGACCGAGTCGTGGCGCGACGCGTACGACACGAACAGATCCCCCGCGCAGAAGGCGCCGTCGGGGTCGCGATCGACCAGGCGGTGGCGCTCCAGCGCCTGCAGCACCCGCGACGTCGTCGACCGGGACAGGCCGGTGGTCTGCGTGAGACCGGTGAAGGTCAGCGGCTCCGCGGACTGCACGACCAACGCCAGCAGCTCGGCTGCCCGGTCGATCGACTGCGTGCCCGTTGCCACGTGGCGTCCCTTCAGGGTTTCACATGATGGGAGTTGACTCCCATATGATGAGGCTAGGATGCTGGACCGGGTCGGGTCAATACGAGGAGGACCATGTTCCGCAACACGATGCCCCGCTACGAGGTGCTGTCCACTGATGCGATGGAGACCCTCGAGGGCGGCTGGCGGCGGCTGATGAGCGAGGTCGGGGTGGAGTTCATGTCCGACCGCGCCCTCGAGCTGTTCCGGGCGGCCGGGCAGCGGGTGGAGGACAACACGGTCTTCCTGGACCCCGACTTCGCACTCGAGCAGGTGGCGAAGGCGCCGCGGGAGTTCGGAGTCACCGCGCGCAACCCGGCGCACAGCATCCACATCGGCGGGGACTCCATGGCCTTCGGCGCAGTCTACGGACCGCCGTTCGTGCGCGAGGGAGAGATCCGGCGCGACGCCACCATGCAGGACTTCGCCAACTTCACCAAGCTGTCGCAGTCCTCCAGCGTGCTCGACTCCGCCGGTGGGGTCATCTGCGAGCCCAACGACACCCCGCTCGACAGCCGCCACCTGGACATGACCTACGCGCTGCAGACGCTCACCGACAAGGTCTACATGGGCAACGTCGTGTCCGCCGTCAACGCCGCCGACACGATCGCGATGGGCTCGATCCTGTTCGGCGGCCGTGACGTCATCGAGGCGGCGCCGGTGAGCATCTCGCTGATCAACTGCAACTCGCCGCTGCGCTGGGACGACCGGATGCTGGAGTCGATGTTCGAGTACGTCGAGGCTGCCCAGCCCGTCGTGCTGACACCGTTCATCCTGATGGGCGCCATGTCACCGGTGACGATCCCGGCGGCGCTCGTCCAGCAGATCACCGAGGCGCTGTCCGGCATCGCCCTGTCGCAGCTCATCCGCCCGGGCGCGCCGGTGATCTTCGGGTCGTTCCTGTCCAACATCGACATGCAGTCCGGTTCCCCCTGCTTCGGCACCCCGGAGTCCGGGATGGGGCTGCTCTGCACCGGGCAGATCGCGCGTCGCTTCGGGTTGCCGTTCCGCTCCGGCGGCGGCCTCACCTCCAGCCAGGTCCCCGACGCGCAGGCCGGGTACGAGGCACTGATGACGCTGCTCCCGACGTTCCTGGCCGGCGCCAACTGGGTCATGCACTCCGCCGGCTGGCTGGAGGGCGGCCTGGTGGCCGGGTACGAGAAGTTCGTCATCGACACCCAGCTGGTCGAAATGCTGCAGGCGGAGTTCACCCCGCTGGAGATCGACGAGGCGTCCCTTGCCTTCGACGCCCACGTCGAGGTCGGCCACGGGGGGCACTTCCTCGGCGCGATGCACACGATGGAGCGGTTCCGTACCTGCTTCCAGCGCCCGATCCTGTCCAACTCGGAGAACTACGAGCGCTGGTCGCGCAAGGGGGCCCTGGACACGGCGGCCCGCGCCGGCACGATCTGGCGGACCACGCTCGAGGAGTACGAGCAGCCGCCATTGGACGAGGCGATCCGGGCCGAGCTGGGCGAGTACGTCGTCCGCCGTCGGGCCGAGCTCGGCGACTGAGGCGTGTCTGTCAATCCGGGCCGCCTAGATGAATGAGTCCAAGGGGTCTCAGTGATCGTAGGCGGTCAGTGACCGTCGGATGGTTAGGCCGAGGTTGTCGTTGTGCCAGATCGAAGCGGTGAGCGCGAGGACGCGTTGGGGGAGTTGAGGGAGAATCCTTAGTACGGTCCGAAACCTGGAAGGAGGGCCGATGACAACCAGCCAGAGCGTCGTTGACCCGGGCGGCTACCAGGTCGACCTTGAGCTCGACTTCGCCAACGAGGACCAGACGGGTTACATCTGGACCTGGCTCGACGCCGCCCGCGACCTCGAGCAGTCGTGCCCGGCGCAGTCCTCACGCTGCGCGACGGCGAGGACCTCTCGATGGGTCAGGTCGTCGACCTGGAGCCCGCCGCCGACGGCACGATCGTCCACCTCCAGCTGCTGCCCGGCGCTGTCGAGGACTACCACGCGGCCACCGAGCGCGCGAGGCTCCGTCAAGCATGAGCAAGCGGACGCTCGCCCGTCTCGTCGGCTCGGCATTCGGAAGCGACAGGATCGCCTGATTCGTGCCAGAGCCCCGACTCAAGCGGTCGGGGTTGTTCGCGACTTGTCGGCCGCGGGCACCCCCGCGTTGATCGCCCCGTCAGCCTCAGCAATCAGTTCCGACTGGGCGGCGTACTCCCGCTGGAACTCGGGGTCGCGCAAGTGTCGCGGGTGAGGTCGTCCCCGAACGCCCTGTGTCCGGTCTCCGGGGTTGCCTCCTTCGCTGGGTGCGGGACTGTCGCATAACCAGCTGCAGGATATGCGCCAGGGTGTTGGCCCTACAGAGTCGTTGAGTCGGGGCCATGGGGAGCGCGGCCCCTGTCGGTACCTCCACGCCCGCGCGATCGTGTCGTCAGCGCTTCGAGGCGGTTAGTGGGCGATAGGGAGCACCTTCGAGACGCGCCTAGAGCATGGTGGAAGGACGAAATCACCTGAGACAGACGGGGCGATTTCGTTAATGGGCGTGCCGGTCATGTCGGAACACGAGCCGGTCCGGCTCGGCCGTGGCCGGGCTCCCCGCGCCGGCGCCGAGTGGCCCGAACGGGGCTCACATCACCGCCGACACCCCGATCGTGCGCCACTCGCGCGACCGGTCAGCCCTGCCGCTTGCGCAGCTCCGCGTTGATCGCCGGCACGACCTCGTGCAGGTCGCCGATGACGGCGTAGTGGGCCTTGGTGACCATCGGCGCCTCGGCGTCGGTGTTGATCGCGATGATCGTCCTCGCGCTCTGGCACCCCGCCCAGTGCTGGATCGCGCCGCTGATGCCGCACGGGATGTACACGTCGGGAGTGATCCGGCTCCCGGTCTGTCCGACCTGCTCGTGGTGCGGACGCCATCCCAGGCTGGTCACGACGCGCGAGACGCCCAGTGCGCCGCCCAGCAGGTCGGAGAGCTCGACCAGGTCGTCGAACCCGTCGGAGGCGCCCACCCCTCGACCAGCCCCCACCACGACCCGTGCCGAGGTAAGCGAGCCGGTGTCGGCGGCTTCACGCTGCTCGGTACGGACGACGCGGGCCCGCAGGTCCTCGGGAGACACCGCCGGCTCCACCCGCAGCACCTCCGGCTCGGTCGGCGACTCGGCCGGCTCGGGGTCAACGGCGTGTCCGGCGACGGTGAACACCGCGACGGCATCTGCCAGGCGCATCTCCTCCAGCGCCGATCCGCCGACGACCTGACGGCTCACCACCATCGGGTCGACGCTGTCCACGGCCGTCACGTTGGCGGCCATCGCCACGTCGAGCCGGGTGGCCACGTGAGCCAGGATCTCGTTGCCACGGTTGGTGCCGGCGGCGACCACCATGGTGGCCGACGTGGCCGTGGCCACCTCGACGAGTGCCCCCGCCCAGGCGGCCGCGGCGTATCCGGCAAACGGGTCCCCGACCACGCAGTGCACCGACGTCACGCCGAGCTCGCCCAGCTGCGAGCGCAGCTGCTCGCCGACGTCACCGACGACGACCGCGTGCACCTGCGCACCGGGAATCGTGCGTACGAACGTCAGCGCCTCCTGGGACACGACGCTCGCGCCAGACCCGTCGGTCTCGACCAGCACGATGATCATCGCGACACCACTCCCAGCTCCTGCAACAGGTCGACCACCGCGGGTGCGGCGTCGGCTCCCTGGCCCAGCACCTCCACCTGGCTGGGCTGTGCCGGCGGCAGCTTCAGCCGTACACGTCCGCCGCCGCCGGGCTCGCCGGCAGGCGCCACCGTCGCGACGGGTGCCCGCTTGGCCTTCATCCGGCCCGGGATGGACGGGTAGCGGGGACTCACCCCGCCCTCCAGCACCGTGGCGACAGCGGGCAGGTCGACCTCGAACACCTCGGTGCCCGCCGGTCCGTCCCCGCGCGCGGTCATCGTCGTGCCGGACACCTCGAGCGTCGAGATCCCGGTCACCACGGGCCGCCCCAGCGCGTACGCCAGACGCACCCCGACCTGGAAGTCCCCGGTATCCGCCGCGTCGTTGCCGAGCAGGACGAGGTCGTACGTCGTGCCGCGGGCCTCGTGCTCGCGCACCACGTCGGCGACCGCCGCCGCGACGTCGGCGGGCCCGAACCTGTCGGCGTCGGCGTCGATGCGCACCGCGGCGTTGCAGCCGACTGCGAGAGCGTCGCGCACCTGCTCCAGCGAGTCCTCGCCGCCGAGCGTGAGCACCGTGGCCTCGCCGCCGGTGACCTTCGCCACACCGATGGCGAGCTCGACCGCGCATTCCTCGTGCGGGCTCACCGTGTATCCCACGTAGCGGGCGTCGACCGTCATGTCGTCGTCGGCGAGCAGCACCTCGCCCGAGGAGTCCGGCACCCGCTTGATGCAGACCAGGACGTTGGTCACAGCTGGCTCCTGATCCGCTCGTTGTCGGGGTCGAACAGCGGCGTCGCGTCGTTGGTCGCCACCGTCACCGGGTACAGCTCCTCCATGTAGCTGACCGCCAGCTCAGCGCCGACCGTGGCGACGTCGGGTGGGAGGTACGCCATCAGCACGTGCTTGCCCACCGAGGGCGCCGACCCGGCCGAGGTGACGTAAGGGTGGTGCCCGTGGCCGTCGGTCAACGCCTGACCGTCCCGGGTCAGGATCGGCTCGCCTCCGAGCATGTAGCGCCGGACTCCCGCGGCCGACGCATGATCGTCGACCGTCAACGTGCACAGGACGGCCTGCGGGTCCTCGCCACGCTGCTTCAGGTAGGCCTCCCGACCGACGAAGTCGGCGTCCTTGACCTTCGGGCGCATCATCCCCGCCTCGACTATCGTGCGCTCGCCGTCCAGCTCGAACCCGTACGCCCGGTATCCCTTCTCCAGGCGGCCGGTGGTGCCGTAGACACCGATGCCGACCGGGACGGCCCCATGTGGCCGGCCGGCCACGTGCAGCAGGTCCCACACCCGGGCACCCTGCTCCATGGGTACGTACAGCTCCCACCCGAGCTCGCCGACATAGGAGATCCGCGACGCCAGCACCGCGATGGTGTCGACCTCGATGTCGTGGCACCTGGCGAAGCCGAAGGCGGAGTGGCTGATGTCCGACCCGGTGACCTCGCCGAGGACGTCGCGCGCGCGCGGCCCCCACAGGCCGATCGTCGTGAACGCCGACGTCAGGTCCACCACCTGGGCGGTGCCGTCGGCCGGCATCCGGTCGCGGAACCACTTCCTGTCCGCCATCCCGTGTGCACCACCGGTCACCACCCGGTAGTGGTCGTGCCCGAGCCGCATGACGGTGAGGTCGGAGCGGAAACCACCGCGCTCGGTCAGCACCGCCGTGTAGACCACCCGGCCGGGGACGACGTCCACCTGCGAGACCACGATCCGCTGCAGTGCGTCCATCGCCCCGGGGCCGAGCACGTCGAAGATCGCGAACGCGGAGAGATCCACGATGCCGGCCCGGTCGCGCATCGCCAGGTGCTCGGCGTTGATGATCGGAGACCACCAGCGGGTGTCCCACTCGTGCTCGCGCGGCAGCACCGCGTCGCCGTAGTCGCCGAGCAGCGACTCGTTGCACCCGTACCAGAAGGGTCGCTCCCAGCCGACGGCCTCGAAGAACTCCGCGCCCATCTCACGCTGGCTCGCGTGCATCGGTGCCAACCGCTTGCCGCGGTCGCTCGTCCACTGCTCGCCGGGGTGGACGATCCCGTACGTCTTGTTGAAGGCCTCACTGGTGCGTGCCCTGACATGGCCGCGGCTGCGCTGGTGGCTGTGGAAGCGGGCGATGTCGCAGTGGTGCACGTCGATCTCGGACGATCCGTGTGTCATCCACTCCGCGACGGCGCGGCCGACGCCGGGCCCCTCCTTGATCCAGACCGCGGCAGCCGACCACAAGCCAGCGACCTCCGGAGTCTCACCGAGGATGGGGGCTCCGTCGGCGGTGAGCGACAGCAGCCCGTTGATCGCGTACCTGATCTCCGCGTTCTCGTCGCCCAGCAGGTCCGGCATCAGCTCGTACGCCTGCTCGAGCTGGTCGTCGAAGTCCTCGGACGTGAACGGCATCTCGGTAGGAGAGAGCTTCGCCTGGTCGATCGAGGGGATCTCCTCGGGGTCGTGCAGGATCGCCCGGTGCGCGTAGGAGCCGACTTCCATGTCGGCGCCGTGCTGGCGCTCGTAGCAGAAGGTGTCCATGTCCCGCACGATCGGGAAGGAGATCTCGCCCTCCCGCTCGGCCAGCAGTGCGGACGGGCCGACGCTGATCATCTGGTGCACCGCCGGCGTCAGCGGGATGGACGCTCCTGCCATGGCGGCGAGCTTCGGGCTCCAGACCCCGCAGGCGATGACGACGGTCTCGGTCTCGATGTCGCCGCCGGTCGTGCGGACCCGGCGGACGCGGCCCGCCTCGACGTCGAGCCCGGTCACCTCGACGTTGGGGACCACCTGCAGCGCGCCGGTCTCCAGGGCGCGCTCGCGCATGATCGTCCCGGCGCGCAGCGAGTCCACGACACCGACCGAGGGCGTCCAGAATGCGCCGACGATGACCGTCGGGTCGAGGAAGGGGACCTTCTCGGCGACGTCTGCGGGCGTGACCAGCTCGGACTCGATGCCCCAGGCCCTGGCTGAGGACATTCGTCGTCGCAGCTCCTCCATCCGCTCCTCGGTACGCGCCACCTCGAAGCCACCGGACTGGGTGAACACACCCATCTCGCGGTACTGGCGCACGCTGTCCAGCGTCAGGTCGGTGATCTCGCGCGAGTGGTCCACGGGGAAGATGAAGTTCGACGCGTGCCCGGTCGAACCACCCGGGTTCGGCAGCGGGCCCTTGTCGATCTGCACGATGTCTCGCCACCCCAGCCGCGCAAGGTGGTGGACGAGACTGTTGCCGACGATGCCGGCGCCGATGACCACACAGCGGGCGGTGGACGGGAGCTTGGGCATCCGCTGGTCTCCGTTGCGTATCGTGCATCTTAGTGCGTCATCAGGAACAGGTGCACCCCAGCATCCGGCCGCGGTGGAGGTGCTGTCAACCCGTCGCGGTGACCGCATGCTTTCCGACTTGCTGCCAGCCATCTTCGCTGCGCGGTCGACATCTGCTCGGGACTCGGCGGGAGGGGGCTTGGGCCGTATCAGGTGGCACCAGCCCGTCCTACGGGAACACCACCGTCCGCGAGCCGTTGAGCAGCACGCGGGACTCGCAGTGCCAGCGCACCGCACGTGACAGCACCGCCGACTCGACGTCGCCGCCGGCGCGTACCAGCTCCTCGGGCGTCATCCGGTGGTGCGCACGCTGCACGTCCTGCTCGATGATCGGGCCCTCGTCGAGGTCGGCGGTGACGTAGTGGGCGGTGGCGCCCACCAGCTTGACGCCACGCTCGTGCGCCTGGTGGTACGGACGCGCGCCCTTGAAGCTCGGCAGGAACGAGTGGTGGATGTTGATGGCGCGCCCGGCCAGCGCCCGGCAGGTGTCGTCGGACAGGATCTGCATGTAGCGGGCGAGCACGACCAGGTGGATGGACAGCTCGTCCACCAGTTCCAGCAGGCGCGCCTCGGCCCTGGCCCTGGTGTCGTGCGTGACCGGGACGTGGTGGAACGGCACGTCGTAGGACGCGGCCATCCGCTCGAGGTCGCGGTGGTTGCCGACCACGGCCGGGACGACGATGTTCAGCGCTCCGGTGCTCTGCCGGAACAGCAGGTCGTTCAGACAGTGCCCCGACTTCGACACCATCACCAGCACCCGGTACGGCTCGTCCGCGTGAAACAGCTGCCAGACCATGTCGTACGTCGTGGCCACCGATGCGAAGTCGGCAAGGAGCCGTTCGTATGACATCTCGAGCTCGGTGGTCTCGAAGTGCACCCGCATGAAGAACGTGGTCTCCAGACGGTCGTCGAACTGCTGGGAGTCCAGGATGTTGCCCGCGCGCCGGACCAGGAACTCGGCCACCGCGTGCACGATGCCGGGTCGGTCCGGGCAAGCGAGCGTGAGGACGTACTCGGCGTTCGTCACCGCGGGCATCGGCTGCCTCTCCCTGCTCTACTGTTGCGGCATGAGCAACGGCGAAGCGCGAGCGGACGCATCAACGAGCCCGGTGCAGTCGGTGGACCGCGCCATCACCGTGCTGGAGATTCTGGCCCATGCCGGCGAGGCGGGTGTCACCGAGATCGCCCTGGAGATCGGCGTGCACAAGTCGACGGCGTTCAGGCTGGTGTCGGCGCTGGAGAACCGGGGGCTCGTCGAGCAGAACACCGAGCGGGGGAAGTACCGGCTCGGCATGGGGATCCTGCGCCTGGCCGGCGCCACCACCGCGCGCCTGGACCTGGTCCAGGAGGCCCGCCCGCTGTGCAAGGCGCTGGCCGCCGAGACCGGCGAGACAGTCAACATCGCCGTGCTGTCCGACGGTGCCGCGCTCTACCTGGATCAGGTGGCCGGCAGCTCGGCGCTGCAGCCGCACAACTGGGTCGGGCAGCGGATCCCGCTGCACGCCACGGCCAACGGCAAGGTGCTGTTGTCCGGACTGGAGCACGAGGCCGTCTCCGAGCAGGCCGGTCGCAGCCTGCGTAGCTACACCCCGGCCACGATCGACACTATGCGCACGCTGCTGAGCGAGATCGCGGCCGTACGCGCCCAGGGGCACGCGGTGGCGGTGGACGAGCTCGAGGTCGGGCTGACGGCGATCGCCGCCCCGCTGCGCAACGCCCACGGCGACGTGATCGCCTCGCTGTCGGTGTCCGGTCCGACGTTCCGGCTGCCCGGGGAGCGCGTCGCCGTCGTCGTCACGGCGACCACGGAGGCCGCCGCCGAGGTCTCGCGCCGGCTCGGCTGGCGGCCACGCTGAGCGTCTGCCGGTGGGCCAGCACGGTGTGTGCGCATATGCACCACCGCGGGCGCGGGGCGTGGTGCATATGCGCACACTCGGGGATCGCACGGCGCTCCGAGCAGCGCGTGGCGCACGGGGCGTGACCCTCTGGGCACGCTACGTACGGCGGGTCCACAGATCCCAGGTCACTGGCAGGTCACGGTTCTCGGATCGCCTTGACGCTGACCGGGCGCATCATCATTCTGTTGCGTAAGCCGGTCTGAGTTGCGACACATGCAACGACTGGGGCCCGAGAGGCGGCAGATGAGCAGGCAGCACGGCGGCAGCCACTGGGACGTGGTGATCGTCGGTGGCGGGTCCGCAGGCTCGGTGCTGGCCAACCGGCTCTCGGCGGACGGCTCGACGACGGTGCTCGTGCTGGAGGCCGGTCGGCCGGACTTCGTCTGGGACCCGTTCATCAACATGCCCGCAGCGTTGCCCATCCCGATCGGCAGCCGGTTGTACGACTGGCGCTACCACTCCGAGCCAGAGCCGTACATGGGCGGTCGGCGCGTCTTTCACGCCCGCGGCAAGGTGCTCGGCGGCTCGAGCAGCATCAACGGGATGATCTTCCAGCGGGGCAACCCGCTGGACTACGAGCGGTGGGCGGCTCTCAAGGGCCTCGAGGACTGGGACTACGCGCACTGCCTGCCGTACTTCAAGCGGATGGAGACCTGTCTGGCGGGTTCGGACGTCTGGCGCGGCGGCAGCGGGCCCCTGGTGCTGGAACGCGGTCCGGCGACCAACCCCCTGTTCGGCGCGTTCTTCGAGGCCGCGCAGCAGGCCGGCTACTCGCTGACCGACGACGTCAACGGTTACCGCCAGGAGGGCTTCGCACGCTTCGACCGCAACGTGCACCGCGGGCGTCGGCTGTCGGCGTCGCGGGCGTACCTGCACCCTGTGATGAGGCGCCGCAACCTGCGCGTGGAGACGCTGGCGCACGCAACGCGGTTGCGCACCAGGGACAACCGCGTCGTCGGCGTCGACTACGTCCGTGCCGGCCGGCTGCGACGCAGTGTGAGCGCCGGTGAGGTGATCTGCTGCGGCGGTGCAATCAACTCACCACAGCTGCTGCAGCTCTCCGGCATCGGCAACTCGGACGAGCTGGGCGCGCTCGGCATCGAGGTCGTCGCCGACGTGCCCGGCGTGGGGGAGCACCTGCAGGACCACCTGGAGACCTACGTCCAGTACGCGAGCAAGCAGCCGGTGTCCATCTCACCCGGACTGAAGTGGCGCAACCGCCCCCGCCTCGCCGCCGAGTGGCTGTTCCTGCGCCGCGGGCTCGGAGCGACCAACCACTTCGAGGGCGGTGGCTTCACCCGCAGCAACGAGGACGTGGCGTACCCGAACCTGATGTTCCACTTCCTGCCGATCGCGATCCGCTACGACGGCACCCAGCCCGCGGGCGAGCACGGCTACCAGGTGCACGTCGGGCCGATGTACTCCGACGCCGTCGGCAGCGTGAAGATCAGGTCCACCGACCCCTACGAGCATCCAGCCCTGCGGTTCAACTACCTGTCGACGCAGCAGGACCGTCGCGAGTGGGTGGAGGCGATCGCCGTCGCGCGCGACATCCTCACCCAGCCGGCGTTCGACCCGTTCAACGCCGGTGAGATCTCGCCGGGGCCTGGGGTGTCCACCGATGCCGAGCTGCTGGCGTGGGTGGCGCGTGACGCCGAGACCGCCCTGCACCCGTCGTGCACCGCCCGGATGGGCGTGGACGAGCTGTCGGTGCTCGATCCCGCGACCATGCGGGTGCACGGCGTCCACGGTCTCCGGGTCGTCGACGCCTCCTCGATGCCGTTCGTCACCAACGGCAACATCTATGCTCCGGTCATGATGCTGGCCGAGCGCGCCGCCGACCTGATCCTCGGCAACACACCGCCGGCGCCCGCGACCGACGTACCCTTCTACCGGCATGCTGACGGCAGCCCGCTGTACCCGCCGGGCGACGCGCGCAACACCGTGCCGCGCCAGACGGCGGGAGGCACCCCATGAGCGATCCCGCGCTGTCCGTACGCGGGCTCTGGAAGATCTTCGGCCCCCGTGCCGACCGGATCATCGGGACAGCCGACGCCGACCTCCCGCAGGCCGGGCTGAAGGAGCGGACCGGCTGCGTTGCGGCGGTCAGGAACGTGTCCTTCGAGGTCGACGAGGGCGAGGTGTTCGTCGTGATGGGCCTGTCCGGCTCCGGCAAGTCGACGCTCGTGCGCTGCCTCACCCGGCTGATCGAGCCGACGTCCGGCGAGGTCGTCATCGACGGCGAGGACGTGCTCTCGATGTCGGACTCCCGGCTGCGCGAGCTGCGCCGCAACCACGTGGCGATGGTCTTCCAGCACTACGGTCTGTTGCCGCACCGCAAGGTCATCGACAACGTCGCGTACGGTTTGGAGATCCGGGGGATGGGCAGGGCCGACCGGTTGGCGAAGGCACGGGAGGTCGTCGAGCTGGTGGGTCTGGGCGGTAACGAGCACTCCTACCCCGACCAGCTGTCCGGCGGCATGCAGCAGCGTGTGGGCCTGGCCCGGGCCCTCGCGGTGGAGCCGTCGATGATGCTGTTCGACGAGCCGTTCTCCGCGCTCGACCCGCTGATCCGGCGCGACATGCAGAACGAGGTCATCCGGCTGCACCGCGAGGTCGGCAAGACGATGGTGTTCATCACCCACGACCTCGCCGAGGCGCTCAAGCTCGGCGACCGGATCCTGCTGCTGCGTGACGGTGAGGTCGTGCAGCTGGGTTCGCCGGCCGAGATCGTGGCGCATCCGGCCAACGACTACGTGCGCGACTTCGTGCGCGACGTCCCCCGCGCCCACGTCCTCACGCTCGAGTACGTCATGCGCGCCCCACGTCCCGACGACTCGTCAGAGGGACCGGTGATGTCGCCGGACACGGTGGTGCAGCAGGCTGCCCGTGCCGCACTGGCGTCGGCGCACGCGGTCCGGGTGGTCCGCGACGGTGAGCTGGTCGGGATCGTGGACGACGACGCGATTCTGCGCGTCGTGGTCGCGGAGGAGGAGGTGCCCGCGTGACGGTTTCGACCAAGATGCGCACGGTTGCGGCACCGACGTCACGAACCGGGTTCACGACCCCGCCGACGTGGATGCTGGTGCTCGGGGTGCTGGCGATCTGGCTGGTGGTCTGGGCGTTCACGCAGGGGAACCAGACGCTGTCACTGCCGGGCCTCGGCAAGACCGACCTGCACGACTGGCTCACCGACCGCCGCAGCGACTTGATCGCCGGGCGCGACACCAATCCGCTCATGCAGGCGTCAGGGGTCGTGGCCGACGTGTTGAACGCAGTGGTCGAGTGGCTGCAGGCTCTGGTTGCGAGAGCTGAGCTCCCGCGCCCCGTGCCGGAGATCGGCTGGCTCGGCGTGATCGCGCTCGCCGCATGGTGCAGCTACGCGATCGCCTCGTGGCAGATGGCGCTGCTGGTGACCGGCTCCTTCCTCGCCTTCGGCTACCTCGGCTACTGGGAGGACAGCCTCGACACGCTGATCATCACGTTCTTCTCCGTCGGGCTGGCTCTGGTCGTCGGCATCCCGCTCGCGGTGTGGATGGCCACCAACGCGCGCGTGACGGCGCTCGTCACGCCGGTGTTGGACGTGTTGCAGACGTTGCCGTCCTTCTGCTACCTGCTGCCCGTCGTGCTCTTCTTCGGCATCAGCGCCCCGTCCGCTGTGGTGGCTACTCTCCTGTACGCGCTGCCTCCGGTGATCCGGATCGCGGCGCACGGCATCCGCTCCGTCTCTGCGACGACCATCGAGGCGACCGACTCGATCGGACAGACGCCGAGGCAGCGGCTGACCAAGGTGCAGTTGCCGATGGCCAAGCGCACCATCATCGTGGGCGTCAACCAGACCACCATGGCAGCGCTGTCGATGGCGACCATCGCGGCGCTGGTCAACGGCCCGGGTCTGGGTGAACCGGTGCTGACCGCCTTGTCGGCCCAGGCCCTCGGGACCGCGTTCGTGGCCGGCCTGTGCATCGTGATCCTGGCCGTCATGCTCGACCGGGTCACCACGGCCGCGAGCGAGCGCACCGAACGAGTGGCCCGCGGAGGTGGTGGGGACCCGAAACGGCGTCGGATCGTCCTGGCCGCGACCGGTGTCGTCGCGCTTGTCCTCGTTCTCCTCTCGCGCACGTACAGCGGCCTGGCGCAGTTCCCGGAGTCGTCGATCGGTCCGAGCATCGCCGACCGCGTGCAGTCGTGGAGCGAGACGGTGACGTCCGCGCTCGACGGCGTCACCACCGCGTTCAAGGACCAGGCCAGCGCGCTGCTGCTCAACCCGCTGCAGGACCTGCTCGCCGAGTCGCCCTGGTGGCTGACCGGGTTGGCGATCATGGCCTTGTCGCTGATCATCGCGGGCAGACGGGCGAGCGTCACGACGCTCGTGTGCCTGGCGCTGATCTATGCCAGCGACTTGTGGCACGACGCCATGATCACGCTCACGATGACACTCGTCGGCACCCTGATGGTCATGGTGCTCGCTGTCGTCGTCGGCGTCTGGATGGCCAGGAGCCGGGCCGTGGACGTCGTCGTGCGCCCGGTTCTCGACGCGGCGCAGGTCATGCCGCCCTTCGTCTACCTGATCCCGGTGCTCGCGTTCTTCGGCGTCACCCGCTTCTCGGCAATTGTCGCCGGTGTGGTGTTCGCAGCACCCGTCGCGATCAAGCTGGTCGCCGACGGGGTCCGCGCCGTCCCGGCCACCGCGGTGGAGGCTTCCGAGGCGTGCGGGTCGAGCACCTGGCAGACGATCACCAAGGTACAGCTGCCCATGGCTCGGGGATCGATCGTGCTGGCAGCCAACCAGGGCCTGCTCTACGTCTTGTCGATGGCGGTGATCGGCGGGCTCGTCGGTGCGGGGGCCCTGGGCTACGACGTCGTGCTCGGTTTCTCCCAGGGCGACTTCTACGGCAAGGGCCTCGCGGCCGGTGCCGCAATCGTCGCGCTCGGCATCATGCTCGACCGGATCGCGCGCAGTGCGGCCACGTCGTCGGCGGGGCGTGACGGTCCGCGGCTGCGGCACACGCGGCCGGCGACTCTCTGACGACACACCAGGCCGGTGACAGCCGGCCACCAACGGAAGGAAGCTGGAGATGGTACGACGCAACAAGCGCAGCGTCGGCGTAGGGGTGACAGCGTGCGCGGCGCTCGTGCTGTCCGCCTGCGGTGGCGACATCGCCGAGCAGGAAGCCCAGAACGAGGAGCAGGCGCAGGCACGCGGCGCGGGTGAGTGCGATGACCTGAACATGGCCGTCCACCCCTGGGTGGGCTACGAGGCGGACGCCTACGTGGTGGGTCACGTCGCCGAGCAGGAGCTCGGCTGCACCGTGGAGTACAAGGAGCTCAAGGAGGAGCTGACCTGGCCGGAGTTCGGCACCGGCGAGGTCGACGTGATCATCGAGGACTGGGGTCACGAGGACCTCGAGAAGCAGTACTTCGCCGAGTCCGGCGACGGGACCGCCATGGCTTTCGGTCCGACAGGCAACGAGGGCATCATCGGCTGGTACGTCGTGCCGTGGCTGGCCGAGGAGTACCCGGACATCACCACCTGGGAGAACCTCAACCAGTACTCCGACATGTTCGAGACGTCGGAGTCCGACGGGAAGGGCCAGTTCCTCGGCAGCGACCCGTCGTACGTACAGTTCGACGAGGCGATCGTGGAGAATCTGGACCTGGACTTCAAGGTCGTGTTCTCCGGCAGCGAGAACGCATCGATCGCTGCGTTCCGCAAGGCCGAGGAGAACAAGGAGCCACTGATCGGCTACTTCTACGAGCCGCAGTGGTTCATGTCGGAGGTGCCGCTGGTCAAGGTGGAGCTGCCGAAGTACACCGAGGGCTGCCAGGACGTCCCTGCGGAGGTGGACTGCGACTACCCGGTCACCGAGCTGAAGAAGATCGTGTCCACCGAGTGGGTCGAGGAGGACAGCGCCGCCGTCGGCCTGGTCGAGAACTTCTCCTGGACCAACGAGGACCAGAACGTCGTTGCGGCCTACATCGCCCAGGACGGGATGTCCGCGGAGGACGCGGCCGCCAAGTGGGTCGAGGAGAACCCCGACGTGGTCGAGTCCTGGCTCGGCTGATCCCGAACCGTTCCCGCACCTCCCGCTGGGGGTAGGCATCTCGTGCAACACGCCGGCGTGTCCCCGCCAACCCCCTACCCCCAGGGGAAGCGGGCCAGTTGGCGGCGGACGTCCGAGGCATTGACGGAGGGGGAGGCCGGCTCGGCCGACACCGCCCAAACCGCGATGGAGTACACGTTCTTCCATTAGATGACTGATTCCAAGGGGTCAGTGGTCGTAGGCGGTGAGGGAGCGGCGGATTGTGAGGCCGAGTTGGTCGTTGTGCCAGATCGCGGCGGTCATGGCAAGGACGCGTTGGGCGATGCGGGTGCAGACGCCGGCGATGGTGCGCCCGCCGTGTCGTTCCAGGTCGAGTTGGCCCTTGAGGGTGTCATTGACGGACTCGATGATCTGGCGCAGGGGCTTGAAGAATCGTTCTCCGAGGCGTTGTTGCTCGCCCTTGCGGGTCGGTCGGAGCAGGGTGATCCCGGTCGCGGCCAGGTCGGCTTCGAAGGCTTTGCCGTAGTAGTTCTTGTCGCCGATCAGGGTGGGTCGATGCTCGCCTGATCTGGCCAGGAGTGGCGAGGAGGCGAGAATGTCGGCGAGTACCTGACGT
>JALZKQ010000086.1 GCA_030859165.1 Actinomycetota bacterium | reverse complement strand
ACGCGCGCCCGCCCCGAGACGGGACCCGGCGACGGGGCTGGCAGCGACTGGTCGCCTCCCTGCGACCGGCTGCCGACGACGCACGCCTGGTCGACGACGCCCCCGGCTTGCGGCTGCGCGAGGTTTTCACCCAGTTCTGGCCCGCCCTGCGTCCGCTCAGGGCCTGGATGGTGCTCGGACTTGCACTGCTTGCGGTGGCGCCACTGATAGCAGTCGCGGAGATCCTCCTCTTCCAGCGACTGGTCGACGACGTGCTGGTGCCGGCGGTCTTCGCTCCGCTTCCCGCCATCGCGGCCATGTACATCGGCCTCAATATCGCGAGCGCCATCGTGTCCGGCGCCGACGACTACCTGTCGACCTGGGTGTCGCAGCGCTTCCTGGTCGCCATGCGCACCGACACGTTCCGGCACGTGCTGTCGCTCCCGCTGCACGTGCACGAGCAGCGTCGACTCGGCGACGTGTTGTCCCGACTGACCTCCGACATCAGCTCGGTTGAGGCCTTCATGGTCCGGTACCTCGCCAACGGTCTGGGCGCGGTGCTCCGCCTCGTGTTCTTCGTGGCGGCCCTGTTCTGGCTGCAGTGGGAGCTCGCCGCCGCCTCAATGATCGTCGTCCCACTGTTCTGGTTGGTGTCGACCCGCTTCGCTCGGTTCACCCAGGCCGTCTCCCGGGAGCGGGCCCGACGAGGCGGATCGCTGGGATCGGTCGCCGAGGAGGCGATCGCCACGGCCCCGCTCGTGCAGGCGTACAACCGCGAGGACGAGGCAGTCGCGGCGTTCCATCGTCAGACGCTCGGCATCGCCGACGCCGAGCTGGCGTCGAGCCGGGTACGCTCGGCGTTCCTGCCCTTCGTCGACCTCGCCCAGCTCGTCGGCATCCTGTGCGTGATCTCGCTCGGCACGTGGGCGCTCGCCACCGACCGCCTCACCCTCGGTGGCCTGCTCGCCTTCCTCACCCTGATGGCCCAGTGCTACCGCCCCATCCTCGAGCTCAGCGATCTGCTACCCAGCCTGTTCTCCGCGACCGCCGGCGCCGAGCGGGTGGTGGAGCTGTTGCGCGAACCTCCGGTCATGGAACGTGCCGACGCCTACGACCTGCCCGACTCGCGCGGCGTCGTCACCTTCGAGCAGGTGTCGGTGCGCTACCCCGGTGCGCACCGAGACGCCCTGCGCCAGGTGAGCTTCACGGCCTCGCCCGGCGAGGTGGTGGCGATCGTCGGACCGAGTGGAGCCGGGAAGTCGACGTTGGCCCGCCTTCTCACCCGCCAGCTGGAGGCGACGTCGGGCCAGGTGCGGCTGGACGACCACGACCTCACCCACCTCACCGTCCGTTCGACCCGCCAGGCAGTGTCCGTCGTGCTTCAGGAGATGATGCTGCTGGACACCAGCGTGCGCGACAACATCGCCTTCGGGAACCTCGCCGCCACCTCCGAGCAGATCATGGAGGCGGCCCGGGCCGCTGACGCCGACGGGTTCATCGCAGGTCTGCCCGCCGGTTACGACACCCGGGTCGGACAGCGCGGTCGCACCCTGTCGGGAGGCCAACGCCAGCGCGTGTCCCTGGCCAGGGCGCTGCTTCGGGGTAGCCCCGTGCTCGTGCTGGACGAACCCACGACGGGACTCGACCCGGACAGCGCGCGCCGCGTGCTCGCCCCGCTGCGTGCGGCCGCGCACGATCGCACCGTGCTGCTGATCACCCACGACCCGGTGGCGGTCGAGTTCGCCGACCGGGTCGTCCGCCTCCAGGACGGCTCCGTGACAAACCTCGAACCCGGCCTCGAACCGGCACTGTCGCCCGGCACGGAGCTCACCGGACCCCGGCGATGATCCTGTCTCGCGTGCGCCGGACCACGCCGACGCGGATGCCTGCCACGAGTGGCGTCGCCCCGGGCGCCGTCATCCTGCCGGGTTACGAGGTGGTGAGTCTGATGCGTCGCGGCGGACGGCTGGACACCTACGACGTGTACAGCCGTGAACGGGACAGCAGGTGTGTCCTCAAGGTGGTGCGCGAGGACCGCGCCCACGAGTCGGGCTGCCGCGAGGCCCTCGTACGGGAGGGAACGCTGCTGCGGGATCTGTCGCATCCGCACCTGGTGCGTGCCTACGAGGTCTTCGAGGAGCCGCGCCCTGGGATCGTGCTCGAGACACTCAGCGGCGCCACGCTGGCAGCCCTCATCGAGGACTCGCCGATCGCGCCCGCGGACGCGGCGATGCTGGGACTGCAACTGGTCTCCGTCCTCAGCTACCTGCACCGCCATCGCTGGCTGCACCTGGACGTCAAGCCGGCCAACATTGTGGTCCACGGCGGCCGAGCGGTTCTCATCGACCTGAGCCTGGTCGGTCGCCCTGGAGCCGGACGCGCCCAGGCCGGCACCGATGGCTACCTCTCCCCGGAGCAGGCTCGCGGACGGGGACTGTCGGCCGCCTGCGACGTCTTCGGACTCGGCGTCACGCTGGGTGAGGCGCTCACCGGCCGGCTGCCTTACGCCCAGGAGGCACGGTGGGCTACCGGCACCTCGCCACGCACCCCACGGTGGGGGTTCCGGCACCGGCTGGGTAGCGCCCCGGAGTCGTTCGCCGCACTCGTCTCGGCCTGCATCGACCCCGACCCGGCTCGACGACCCGGTCTGGACGACGTACGGATCTCGCTGCGCACCCTCGTGGCGACGAACTGATGGAGGCAACGTGACGCTGTCGACGAGCAGCGGCTCCCGACGCGCACGCTCCAGGGTGCTTGTCGCCGTGGTCGCGGTGGTGCTGATCGGCTTGGCCACCCGGTCGCCGTGGCTGGACGACCCGGGCAGCCAGGACGACCCGGGCAGCCAGGACGACCCGGGCGCCTCCGGCCCGGTCGAGTCCGACCCGGCCACCCGCCCGGGCCGGGCGGAGTGCGACCCGGCACGCAGCGAGCCCGCCGACCAGAACCGGCACTTTGACGGGCGGTCGCTGACGTACCCCCGACCCCCTGCGTTCGGCAACCACAGCAGCCGGTGGGCAGTCCTGCCCCGACCGTTCTATCTCGTCGCCGATCGCCCGAAGGTGTCGGTGCTGGTACACAACCTCGAGCACGGCTACAACATCTTGTGGTACGACCAGTCCGTCCTGGACGACGCCGCTGAGCTCGCCCACGTGCGGTCGATCGCCGCGGACTACGCCGGCGCAGGACGTGACCCCGCCGACGCGTTCATCGCCGTGCCGTGGACCTCGGCGGACGGCGGCGCGATGCCTCGCGGCAGGCACTACGCGCTGGCCCACTGGTATGCCGATCCGCGAGAGGTGACCCGCTCCCGTGCGGACGAGATCGGTTACACGATGTACTGCAGCACGGTGACCGCCGACGTGGTGCAGCAGTGGATGCGCGACTACCCCCTGCGGGACGCGCCCGAGGGCTACCCCGTCACATGTGAAACCGCAGCACCTTCAGACGCCGCGCCGACGTCCCTTGCGGGCGTTGAGATAGTCCGCCACGACGTACTCACCGAGCCGGCCGAGCTCGGGAGTGAAGACCCGGCCGCCGTTGCGCCGGGCCACGGCGTCGACGAAGCGGGCCAGTCCCGGGTCATCGCCGAGCAGGAAGAAGTTGAGTGTGACGCCGTAGCGGGTCATCGCGTCGACCTCTCCCACGGTCGCCCGCAGCGTGGCCGTCGTCGTCGGCCAGTGGAAGTACGGCGCCCCGTCGGCTTGGAGATGGGCGGTCGGCTCGCCGTCGGTGACGATCAGCACCACCGGGGCGGCGTCGGGATGGCGACGCAGGTGGCGTGCCGCGATCGCCAGCGCGTGGTGCAGGTTCGTGCCCTGCACGAACTCCGGCTCGGCGTCGGCCAGCTGCAGGGGGGTGAGCCGTCGGGCCAGCCGGTTGAAGCCGATGACCTGCAGGGCATCCTGCCGAAAACGCGTGGACACCAGGTGCGACAACGCGATCGCCGTCTGCTTCATCGGTCCCCAGCGGCCCTCCTGCACCATCGAGAACGACAGGTCCACCAGCAGGGCCACCGCCGCACTCGTACGGCGTTCGGTCTCGTGGACGGCGAAGTCATCGACCTCCAAGCGCACCGGCCCCCTCACGCCGGCGTACGCCTGGCGCAGGACTGCGTTGGACACGGTGCCGGCCGCGTCCAACGGTCGCTCGTCGCCGAACGTCCGCGGGACCGACGCGCCCGTACGTTCGTCGGCCGCGCCGGTGCGTCGATCGTCGTGGTCACCGCGCTTCCCGGCCGCCAGGTCGGCGAAGATGCGTCGCAGTGCGCTCTCGCCGAGCCGGCGCAACGCCTTGGGGGACAACGTGATCCCTTCGCTGCCGCGGTGCAGGTAGCCCTGGCGTTCCAGCTCGGACTCGAGCTCGTGCAGCGCCGCGAGGTCGTGCCTCGCCGAGGGAGCCAGCTGACGTTCGAGCGCCTCGACGTCGACGTCGTCCAGCGTCGCGCCGGGGTAGTCCTGGGCCAGCTGCGCCTGTAGGTCCTGCACGTCGGCGAGGTCGGCGACGGCGCCGACGGCCTCCGCGTAGCCGAGGGGCTGCTCGCCGCGCATGTCGACCGGGGTGCCGCGCATCTCCCCCGGGCGCAGCGCACCGAGGTTGTCTCGCAGCTGTGCCAGCTGGCTGGCCAGGTCGGCGTCGCCGAGGGCCTCGCTCATCAGCCGGGACAGCTCGTCACGCTGGGCGGAGCTCAGCGAGGCCAGCATCCGTTCTGCTGCCGACGCCCTGCGGGCGAGCAGGTCGATCAGGTCATCGGTGTCGCGGGGCTGCTCGGGGAAGAACTGGCCGTGGGCGTCCATGAACCGCTGGAAGGTCCCGCTCGTGTCCTCACCCCGGGCGTGTGCGGCGAGCAGCGCGTTGAGGTCGGCCAGCATGTCGCGCACCCGCGCCATCGCCTCGGGATCCTGCTGCTCCAGCGCCTCGCGCATCCCCTCGAACTGGGCGTCGAGGACCTCGCGCCGCAGCATCTGCTGGATCCGTTCGTACCCGGCGGCTGCCTCGGGGGAGTGCCATGCGTACGGGGCGAGGTCTCGCACGGCGCTGGCGGTGTCGACCGGCAGGTCGTCCAGCGTCATCTCGGCGAAGCGGGCGTCGTCATCGTCGCGGCCGGCGAGCGTGACACGCTCGTGCGCCAACACCTGATCCAGCTCCGCCCGCACGCGGTCCATGGTGCCGGCGAGGTTGCCGCGGCGCTCGAGCGCTCGGCGACGCCGGGCCAGCTGCCGGCGGATGTCGTCCAGACCGGAACGGCCGTCCATGCCGCGCCGCAGCAGCCGGTCGACGGCGTCGCGGGCGCTCGAGCCCTCCAACATGTCCCGCCCGATCTCGTCCACGGCAGCACGCACGTCGTACGGAGGCGCGAGCGGGTCGCTGCCGCCACGCCAGTGTCCGTAGCGGTAGCGGTGCGAACGCGGCATGCTCAGCCGCCGTAGACCGTACGGCCGTCGATCTCGTCCTTGGCGAGGCGACGGGTCAGGTGCAGCCCCTCGAGCACGAACTCGACCGCCGCGGCCGCCTGTCCCGGCGAGATGGTCTCCTCCTCGACGCCGAGCCGGTGCAGGACTATGGCCAGGCCGCTCACGGCGCCCATCTGCGCAAGCACGTCGGCGGCAGGCACGAGGGCTCCGGTCTCCAGGGTCTGCTCCTCGGCGAAGTGCTCGGTGAAAGCGGTGAGGTCCGAGCCGCCCAGGCGGGCCCGGAAGGTCTCGGCGGTGGCCAGACGCAGCAGGTGGTGCAGCACCTCCTCCTCCCGTCCCTCCTCGCCCATCTCGAACTCGACCTTTCCGCGCAGCGTCGGGACGACGTCGGGCAGGTCGCTGATGCGCGCCACCGGATCGTCCTCGCCGAGCAGCGCCGAGCGGCGCAGTGCCGAGGCGGACACGGCCTCGACCGCGGTGATCGCCAGTCGCGCCGACACCCCGGAACGCTGGTCGACCGCCGCGCTCTCGCGCAGGGCGGCGGCGAACCTGGCCACGACCTCGACGACGTGAGTGGGCACGGGGGCGACGACGACCGCCTCCTGCGCGATCAGGGTCACCTCGTCGTCCACGTCGAGGGGATAGTGGGTACGGATCTCGGCTCCGAAGCGGTCCTTGAGCGGGGTGATGATGCGTCCGCGGTTGGTGTAGTCCTCGGGGTTGGCCGAGCTGACGAGCAGCAGGTCCAGCGGCAACCGCAGGGCGTACCCACGGATCTGGATGTCGCGTTCCTCGAGCACGTTGAACAAGGCGACCTGGATCCGTTCGGCGAGGTCGGGCAGCTCGTTGATGGCAAAGATGCCGCGGTTGGCTCGCGGGAGCAGCCCGTAGTGCATGGTCTCGGGGTCACCGAGCGTGCGGCCCTGCGCGACCTTGGTCGGGTCGATGTCCCCGATCAGGTCACCGACCGAGGTGTCCGGCGTGGCCAGCTTCTCCCCGTACCGCTCGTCGCGGTGCCGCCAGGCGATGGCCAGTGCGTCACCGTGCTCGGCGAGCAGCCTCCGTCCCTGCACGCTCACCGGCTCCAGGGGGTCGTCGAAGATCTCGTTGTCGGCGATGTAGGGCTGCCACTCGTCGAGCAGGCCCACCAGCGTGCGCATGAGACGGGTCTTGCCCTGGCCGCGCTCGCCGAGCAGCACGACGTCGTGTCCCGCCAGCAGCGCCCGCTCCAGCTCGGGCAGCACGGTGTCCCCGAATCCGACGATCCCGGGAAAGGCGTTGCGCCCCGAGCGCAACGCGGACACCAGGTTCTCGCGGATCTCCGCCTTCACGCTGCGCGGGCGGTAACCCTGCGTACGCAGGTCGCGGACGGTCCCGAGGTCAGGTGCGGTCGATGTCACCCGTCGACAGTACGTCCCGACGACCGTCGCGGCGATGCGATGCGATTCTGCAACGGCGCAGACCGCTGGATGTGTCACCCCGGCCTGGCGTCCACCGGGTGGATCGTGCGACTGTGATCGTATGATCACCCTGCGTGTTCTTTCCCGCGTCCTGGGTGTTGCCGCTGTCTCGGTGGCCCTCGCCGCCTCGCCGGCCCTCTCGGTGCCGACCCGACCGCACGGCCGGTCACGACGAGCCCCGGTCTCACCGAACCGGACGCGGGCCAGCGGGCGCCGTCGCTGCGGGTCCGGACCCTCGAGTCCGGCCTGGACATCCCCTGGGACCTGTCCTTCCTCCCCGACGGTGGCATGCTCTACACCCAGCGTGACCGTAAACGCATCACCTACCGCGGACCGCAGGGAAGCACGTACGTCGTCGCGGACTCCCCGGCCAACGTCTGGGCGCAGGGTGAGACCGGCATGATGGGGATCCTGGTAGCCACCAGCTTCGGGTCGACGCGGCGCTTCTTCACCTGCCACGGCTCCACCGCGAGTGGGAGCCCCGACGTCCGCGTCGTGATCTGGCGACTGGCTGCTGACAACCGCTCGGCCACGCGGGTCAAGAGCATCGTGACCAACCTGCCGGCGTCCACGGGGCGGCATGGCGGCTGCCGGTTGCGCTACGGCAGCGAGGGCGCGCTGTACATCGGTACCGGTGACGCGGCCCAGACGCCCAACCCGCAGAACCTGCGCTCCGGTGGCGGCAAGGTGCTGCGCGTGGTCCCCAGCACGGGCCGCGGCTGGTCGACCAACGCGTTCAGCAGGTCCTCGCACGCCATGAAGCGGCGGGTGTTCACCTACGGCCACCGCAACGTGCAAGGCCTCGCGCTGCGTGCGGACGGGCGGATGTGGTCGGTCGAGCACGGTACCTACCGCGACGACGAGGCCAACCTGCTCCGCAACGGCGGCAACTACGGCTGGCAGCCCGGCCCGGGGTATGACGAGTCGTCGCCGATGACCGACTTCTCGCTGCCGGGCAAGCAGATCGGTGCGCGCTGGCGTTCGGGCAGCCCGACCATCGCCCCGTCCGGTGCGACGTTCCTGCGCGGCGAGAAGTGGGGCGTGTGGAGGGGAAGCCTGGCGCTCGGGGTGCTCGGCGACGCACATCTGCTGATCCTGAAGTTCGACCCCGAGGGCAGGTTGCTCCGCAGCTGGAAACCGGCCGCCCTGGACGGCGACTTCGGCCGGCTGCGCAGCGTGGTCACGGGTCCGGACAACGACCTCTACGTGACCACGTCCAACGGCCTGGGGTCAGACCGCATCCTGCGGGTGACTCCGCGCCGCTGACGACCAGAGTGCTCACGCAGGGCGCACGCGCATGTGCGTCTCGTCACGGGCGAGCCGCTGATCTGCGCCGCGGACTTGTGCTGGCGTGCCGAGGTCCCTATGGTCGGGCGAGTCAACTGAATACCGGACCTCGGTCACGCCGAGTCCTGCCGCCGAACGGGTCCGGACCCACATCCCTCTACACATCCAGGCAGGAGCGGGGAACCCACCCGCGACGCGACCGGGCAACCGGTCCGTCCACCCGCACGATCTCAGCAATCGTGCTCGGGGTGAAGTCGCTCGACAGCGGCGGGGCAACTTTCCAGCCCTAACCCGACAGCTCACCTCGTAGGCGTTGGGAAGAAAGACCGTCTGCGATGTCCACCAGCACTTGTTTGCGGCGCGCTCTCGCGCTGCCCATCATCGGCGCCCTCGTCACCTCCGGCACCCTTCTCGGCTCGGGATCGGCCCAGGCCGTTGCACCCGGCAGCATCGCGTCCGCGGGGGCCGCCACGATCTCGACCCCCGCGGCGGCTCCCGAGGCGAGAGCCTCCAGGTCCCTGCGTACGAAGAAGATCCTGCGGGCCACCCGGGTCGGAGTCCGCCAGCTCGGCGATCCGTACGTCTACGGGGCCGCCGGTCCGAACTCGTTCGACTGCTCCGGCCTGACGTCGTACGCGTACAAGCGTGCAGGGCTCAATATCCCACGCACGGCCAGCTCGCAGTCGAGCTTCCTGCGCGAGCGCAAGCGCAAGCGCAACGTCAAGCGCGGCGACCTCGTCTTCTTCCACGACGGCGGCAGCGTCTACCACACGGCGATCTACCTCGGCCGTAGGAACGGCAACCGGATGATCCTGCAGGCGTCGACGCCCGGCACGAACGTCCAGCGTGCTGCGATCTGGACCAATAGCTGGTTCGCGGGCACGTTGCGTCCGCGCCGTCGCTGAGGGCGCTCACACCTCTGGACCCCAGGCACGACACGCAGTGCTGCACAGGGCCGCCTCCTGCGCTGGGAGGTGGCCCTGTCGCACACTGGGGCCGTGATGAACGGCGACCCGTCTGGCGCACTGCGCGGCCGCGGAGTCGTCGCGGCAGTTCTCCTCGCCCTGCTCGGCCTCGCCGCCTGCCGTGGTGAGAACGAGCCGACCCGTTCGCAGAGCGACGGCGAGGCCAGGGACCTGGAGCAGGCCGGGCAGGCCGGCACCCTGACCGGGGTGTCGCCCCTGACCGGAGCCCAGGTCGGCGCCCAGGCTCCCGAGCACCCGGTCCTCGTCGTGAAGATCGACAACACCGATGGCTCTGCGCCCCAGGTGGGCCTGGGCGGCGCCGATCTCGTCGTCGAGGAGCTCGTCGAAGGGGGCCTGACCCGCCTCGCCGCGTTCTACTGGGAGCAGACGCCTGTGGCCGTCGGTCCGGTTCGGTCCGTGCGCGGCACAGACATCGGCATCGTGGCGCCGGCCGACGCCGCGCTGGTCGCCTCCGGTGGCACCCCGAGGACCGTCCGCCAGGTGCAGCGGGCCGGCATCGCAACCTTCTTCGAGGCTACCGACGGGTTCAGCCGCGACCGTGCCCGCATCGCGCCCTACAACCTGATGATCGACCTGGAGTCCCTGGCGGGAACGTTTGACGCGTCTGCTCCGCCCGCGTCCTATCTGCCCTTCGGCGACGCAGGCGAGCTGCCCGCGGGTGCGGCGGCCGCCAGGGTCGAGGTCGCCTTCTCAACGGCCCAGACCACCTCGTGGCGCTACCACGACGGCACGGGCTACGTCCGGTCCGACAGCTTGGCCGAACAGGGCGACGACTTCGTGCCGGTGAACCTGCTCGTGATCGACGTCGAGGTCGGGGACGCCGGCTACCGGGACGCGGCCGGCAGCCTCGTCCCGGAGTCGGAGTTCTTCGGCAAGGGTGATGCGGTGTTGTTCCACGGCGGACGGGCGATCCGCGCGACGTGGAGCAAGGAGCGGCACGACGATCCGCTGCAGCTGCGGACCCGTGACGGCGAGCCACTCGGCGTGCCGGTCGGCAAGACCTGGATCGAGCTGATGCCCCGCGTCGACGCAGCGGTGACGTACTCCGGCTGAGGCGCTGCGCAACGCCCGGTGCGTGCGAGCATGTCGCCATGTCTGCAGCTCCCAGCGTGTCCTACTCGATCACCGTCCGACTCGAGATCCCGGCCGGAGGTGCAGCCGTCAGCAGCCTGACCACGGCCGTCGAGGGGGTCGGGGGACTCGTCACCGCCCTGGACGTCACCGCCTCGGACCACAACCGGATCCGGATCGACGTCACCTGCGCCGCCACGGACACCGTGCATGCCGAGGACATCGTCACCGCGCTGCGAAGGCTGCCCGACGTCGACGTGCACAAGGTCTCCGACCGGACCTTCCTGATGCACCTCGGCGGCACCATCGAGATGGCCAGCAAGCACCCCATCCGCAACCGTGACGACCTGTCGATGGTCTACACGCCCGGCGTGGCGCGTGTGTGCCTCGCCATCGCGACCAACCCCGAGGACGCGCGCCGGCTCACCATCAAGCGCAACGCCGTGGCCGTGGTCACGGACGGATCCGCGGTGCTCGGCCTCGGCAATCTGGGGCCTGCCGCTGCGCTGCCTGTCATGGAGGGCAAGGCAGCGCTGTTCAAGCGCTTCGCCGGCATCGACGCATGGCCACTGTGCCTCGACACCCAGGACGTCGACGAGATCGTCTCCGTCGTGGCGGCCATCTCCCCCGGCTTCGCCGGGATCAACCTGGAGGACATATCGGCACCGCGCTGCTTCGAGATCGAGGCGCGGCTGCGCACCATGCTCGACATCCCGGTGTTCCACGACGACCAGCACGGCACCGCGATCGTTGTCCTGGCGGCCCTGCGCAACTCCCTGCGGGTCGTGGGCAAGGACATCGGCGACATCCGGCTGGTGATGTCGGGAGCCGGCGCGGCGGGCACGGCGATCCTGCGCCTGCTGCTGGCCGCCGGACTGCGGCACGTGACCGTCGTCGACGTCGACGGAGTCATCAGCGCCGACCGGCCGGCGATGGGGGACTCGATCCGCTGGATCGCCGAGCACACCAACCACGAGCGGATGACCGGCACCTTGAAGCAGGCGCTGGTCGGGGCCGACGCGTTCGTCGGTGTCTCGGCCCCGGACCTCCTCGACGGTGATGACATCGCGGCGATGGCCGACAAGGCGATCGTGTTCGCGCTCGCCAACCCCGATCCGGAGGTCGACCCCGTCGTCGCCCGCCGCCACGCAGCGGTGGTGGCGACCGGCCGGTCGGACCACCCGAACCAGATCAACAACGTCCTCGCCTTCCCCGGTGTCTTCCGGGGACTCCTGGACGCGGCGAGCCGGTCGGTCGACGAGGCGCTGCTGGTCGCAGCCGCCGATGCCATCGCCTCGACGGTGTCGGCGGCGGAACTGAACCCCGACTACGTCGTGCCGTCGGTCTTCAACGTCGACGTGCACCACGCGGTGGCGACTGCGGTACGCCAGGCGGCGGAGGCTGCCCATGCGCAGGAGTCAACGGTGACACCATGAGGTGATGATCGACTTCGAGGACATCCGCGCCGGTCGGGTGCTCGTGGCCACGCCGGGACTGAAGGACCCGCACTTCGCGCGCACGGTGGTGCTGGTCCTCGAGCACGACCGCGGCGGCACCCTCGGCATCGTGCTCAACCGGCCGCTGGACGTCACCATCGTCGAGGTCCTGCCGGACTGGACGGGTGAGGTGAGCGCACCCGAGCGGCTCTTCGGCGGTGGTCCGGTGTCCAATGAGGCCGCCCTGGCGGTCGGACTGCTGACCAGCGCTGCCTTCGACGAGGACTCCGATGGCACCGACGCCGACGAGCACGGCGGACTGGTCGGCTGGCGTACGGTGTTCGGCCGGGTTGGCCTGGTCGACCTGGACGCCCCGGCCCCGCTGCTGGACGGCGCGTTGTCCGGCCTGCGTATCTTCGCCGGGTACGCCGGCTGGTCGCCGGGCCAGCTCGAGATGGAGATCGAGTCGGGCTCCTGGGTCGTGGTCGACGGTGAGGACGCCGACTTGACCACGCACGCACCGAACGGGTTGTGGTCGCAGGTGCTGCGGCGTCAGCGCGGCGACCTTCGGCTGCTCTCGACCTTCCCGCCGGACCCGAGCCAGAACTGAGCGGGGTGGACCGCGGGTGGCCTACACTCCGGGCCGTGAGCATCTCATCGAGTCCCGGGTCACAGACCGTCGAGGACCGCCGTACGGCTCCGAGCACGGGCGACGGCGACCACGAGCGGTTCTCGCACTACGTGCCGAAGGGCAAGCTGACCGCCTCGATGATCGAGGGAACACCCGTGGTGGCTCTCTGCGGCAAGGTCTGGGTACCCAGCCGAGACCCCCAGCGCTTCCCGGTTTGTCCCGAATGCAAGGACGCGTGGGAGAAAATGAGCCATGAGGATGGTGACAACGCTCACGATCAGTGATCGAATCACCTCACCATTCCCCTGTCGGGGACGAAACCGGTCTCGCGTGAGGCCGTGAAGGGGGCAACATGAGTAATCAGAGGTTCCGCCGCACATGCCTGGCGGGTCTCGGCGCGTTGGCGCTCGGTGCAGGAATGCTCGGTGGCAGTATCACCGCGCAGGCCAGCCCGGTCATCGACGGGCGTGTGAGCGCCGGTGCCGACTGTGTGCCGGCAAGCGCCGGCCTCGCGGGTCGCATCGCCTCGAAGGAGCACTACCGCCAGGGCGACCCGACCGAGTTGACCCGCAGGCAGGTCCGGCGCATGGAGAGCCAGACGAGCCAGAGGCTCGCCGCACGGCCCGGCCTCGAGGCCGCAGCCGCCAAGCAAGCGGTGTCGTCCAAGCTGACGTCGGTCCCAGTCGCCGTGCACGTGATCAAGCCGGGCGAGAAGGCCCGCAACGAGGTCGGGATGAAGAAGGCCCGACAGGCCATTCGCATCATGAACCGGGGATTCGCCGGCGGGCAGCACCCCAGCGCCTACGAGTCGAACATCCGCTTCAAGCTGTCCAGCTACGACGTGACGGCCAACCGCGGCTGGTACACCGCCTCCGCGCAGGGTCCCGAGCAGCGGGAGATGAAGCGCACCCTGCACAAGGGTGACGCCGGGACGCTGAACGTCTACTTCAACCGGCCGACGATTGCCGAGTTCACGCTGCTCGGCTACGCGACGTTCCCCCAGAACTACAAGGACAACCCCAAGCTGGACGGGGTGGTCATCCACGTCGAGTCCAACAAGGGCGGCGACTTCGCTCCGTTCAACAGGGGCGACACGCTGACCCACGAGGTCGGTCACTGGTTGGGTCTGTACCACACCTTCCAGGACGGCTGCCGTCCGCGCAACGACTTCGTCTCCGACACCGCTCCCGAGGCCGGACCGAACTTCGCTTGCGTCCGGGGCACCGACACCTGCACCGGGGACAGCCGCACGGACCCGATCCACAACTTCATGGACTACTCGCCCGACGCGTGCATGTGGAAGTTCACGGGTGGGCAGCACAACCGCATGGCGCTGCACTGGCGGGCCTACCGGAACTAGGGCTGCTGCACCACCGCTGGTACGTCGACGACCCCGACCGGGGCGGCAGGCCGTGTGCCTGCCGTCCCGGTCGGGTCATGCCGTGGGTCGCCACGCTCGGGCCCGGCACCTCCGGTACGGATGCGGGTCACGACTGTTCAGCCAGGGGGGTGCGCGATTCTCGCTACGCGTCGTTCGCGCAGCGGAAGCCGAGGTTGGCGGAGAACGAGTCGGGCGTGCTGGAGGAGCGGGCGGCAACCCGGTAGCGGTGGCAGTAGGAGTCGTGGCACAGGTAGGAGCCGCCGCGCATCACCCGCGCCGACCCGGAGTCGGGGCCGACCGGGTCGCAGGAGGGTGACTGGGCGTACCAGGTGGGGCAGAACCAGTCGGAGCACCACTCCCAGACGTTGCCGCTGCAGTTCCACAGCCCGAAGCCGTTGGGTCGGTAGGCCTTGACCGGGGCGGTGGTGAGGTGGCCGTCCTCCCGGGTGTTGCGCAGCGGGAACTCGCCCTGCCAGATGTTGCACGGCCATCGCCGCGACGGGGTCAGCTCGTCGCCCCAGACGTAGCGTGCCCCCGCGAGCCCGCCACGTGCCGCGTACTCCCACTCCGCCTCGCTCGGCAACCGCTTGCCTGCCCACGCCGCGTAGGCGGCCGCGTCGTTCCAGGACACGTGCACCACCGGGTGGTTGGCGCGGTCGGCCACACCGGAGTCGCCCCCCTCAGGACGCCGCCAGTGGGCGCCGCGGACGCTGCGCCACCAGGACGTGCCGGCGGCGGTGCCGTAGGTGTCCGAGTCGGGCGCGCGGACCGCGAGGTGGAACACCGCGGAGACCCCCAGCTCCTCGGCCTCGGTGACATGTCCGGTCGCCTTCACGAACGTCGAGAACGCCGCGTTGGTGACCGCCGTCGCGTCCATCCAGAAGGGTCGCAGGGTCACCTGGTGCACGGGTACCTCGCCGTCGGCGCGGTAGCCCTCGTCGAAGGCGTCGCCCATCGCGTAGTTACCGCCGGGCAGTCGGACCTGGCCACGGGTCGACCGGTGGGTTCGGACCGGCGGCTGGCGGGTGCCGAGAGCCGATCCGACGACGGGCGCACAGCACGGGCTCTCGTGCGCGCTCACGGTGCCGCCTGGACCAGTGGCACCGTGCGGTACGGGATCTGGGTCGCCAGCGCGATGACCGTGGAGGTACGCACGATCCCGTCCGTGGCGACGACCGCGTCGATGACCCGCTGCAGGTCGGCGTTGGAGCGCGCGACGCACCGGCACCACAGGTCACCCGCGCCGGTGATCGTGAAGGCCTCGAGCAGCTCTGGGATGCTCTGCAGGTGTGCGGTCACCGCGTCGTGGCCGACGCCCTGGCGGATCTCCAGCGTCAGAAACGCCGTCACCGGGTAACCGAGGGCGCCGGGGTCCACGTCGGGCCCCCAGCCGGTGAGCACGCCGCTGCGGGTGAGCCGCTCGATCCTCGACGCAACGGTGCCACGTGCGACTCCGAGCCGCCGGGATGTCTCGAGCACACCGATGCGGGGGTGCTCGGCGAAGACGCGCAGCAGCTGGGCGTCCAGCACGTCGATGGGGTTGTCCATCACTACCTTCCGGAGCGATCAACCTGCCGGGTGAACCGCCGTTGCGCCGTGGATGGCTGGACAGGTTGCACAGTGGATGAGGGTCTGCTTGCACAGACTGTACGCGAGCCGCCACGATCGGCCCATGAACCAGACGACGACGCACGCCCTGACCCCGGCCGAGCGCCAGGCCGACCTCGACTTCGACCAGCTGCGGCAGCTGGTCGGCCTCGTCGACTACGACCAGGACCGTGACCCATTCCCCGTGACCGGCTGGGACGCCCTCGTATTCGTGGTCGGCAACGCCACCCAGACCGCCGCGTACTACCAGTCCGCCTTCGGCATGGAGCTGGTCGCGTACTCCGGTCCCGAGACCGGCAACCGCGACCACGTGGCGTACGTGCTGCGCAGCGGGTCGTGCCGGTTCGTCGTCAAGGGAGGCGTCGCGCCGGACAGTGCGCTGCTGGAGCACCACCGTACCCACGGCGACGGTGTCGTGGACATCGCGCTCGAGGTCCCCGACGTGGAGCGCTGCGTGGCGCACGCCCGGGAACAGGGCGCCCGCGTGCTCGAGGAGCCGCACGACCTGACCGACGAGCACGGCACCGTGCGGATGGCCGCCATCGCGGCCTACGGCGACACCCGCCACTCGCTGGTGCAGCGCAGCGCCTACGCGGGCGTCTATCTGCCCGGTTACGAGCCGCGCATCTCGACGTACACCAGGCGCGAGGGCGCGCCGACGCGGTTGTTCCAGGCGCTCGACCACGTGGTCGGCAACGTCGAGCTCGGCCAGATGGACGGCTGGGTCGACTTCTACAACCGGGTCATGGGCTTCGTGAACATGGCCGAGTTCATCGGCGACGACATCGCCACCGACTACTCCGCCCTGATGAGCAAGGTGGTCGCGAACGGGAACCACCGGGTGAAGTTCCCCCTCAACGAGCCGGCGGTCGCCAGGCGCAAGAGCCAGATCGACGAGTTCCTCGAGTTCTACCAAGGCCCCGGAGTCCAGCATCTCGCGCTGGCGACCAACGACATCCTGCGCACCGTCGACGTGATGCGGGCCGAAGGCGTGCAGTTCCTGGACACCCCGGACGCCTACTACGAGGATCCCGCGCTGCGGGAGCGCATCGGCCAGGTCCGGGCGCCGATCGAGGAGCTGCAGCGCCGTGGCATCCTGGTCGACCGCGACGAGGATGGCTACCTGCTGCAGATCTTCACCCGCCCGCTCGGCGACCGGCCCACGGTGTTCTTCGAGCTGATCGAACGGCACGGGTCGCTCGGCTTCGGCAAGGGCAACTTCAAGGCCCTGTTCGAGGCGATCGAGCGCGAACAGGAGCGTCGCGGCAACCTGTGAGCGGTGGGGTGTCCAACCCGGACGTGCGAGGCTCAGGCGGTCCAGCGGTAGCCGTGGAACTGCCTGGCGTCGCCCAGCCAGTCGTGGTCGTTGGTCTGCAGCTGGGCGGTCTGGACGGCGACGCGTGCCGGACCTCGCCCCAGACAGTCACGGCCGATCCGCGTCACCACGGCGGTGCCCGCACGGTTTCCCTTCTGGCGGTAGGTGTCACAGTCGGCGGGGCGGCCCGGCCCGAACCAGTGCGCGACCTCGCGCAGGTCGTACTCGCTCTGGCGGTACCCCTGCAGCCGCAGGTCCGGCCTGCCGTCGTCGTCGGTGTCGAACCAGACAGTGGTCCTGACGCCGATCTCCTCCCGGCGGGCGAACTCGACCCGGACGTTGAGCAACCCGCGCTGTGGCCCCACGCCGCGGATACCGACCCGTTCGATGTCGGTGGCCGGGGAGGCGTCGCCGACCGGGTCGACGATGCTGCGTGGCCCGTTCGAGGCCAGCGCTGCGGCGCTGCCGGCGGCGCCGCCGACGAGCAGTGGTAGTGCGGCGACCACCGCGGTGATGGTCGCGAGTACGGTACCGGTAGTGCGCATGACGTTTCTCCTCGAGGATCGTGCGGCGGGCGAGTCGCCCACCCTGCACAATGGACGCGCCGCCCCCCGCCGAGGTTGCAGCGTTCGACGGACCCGGTGAGGTGGCGGGGGGCATCCCAGCGGGCACCATGACCTGGACCGTTCGCGAACCGATCGAAGGGAATGATGTGAGGATCAGGACGGTAGTGACCGCAGCGGCGGGGGTCGCCCTTGCACTGGGGATGCTGCCCGCCGGGGCGTCGGCTCGGCTGCCCGCTCCTGCGCCGACGTCCGTCGGGTCACCGGGCATCGGCGACCCGTACTTCCCGAAGTACGGCAACGGCGGCTACCGCGTGCGGCACTACGACGTCCGGGTCGCGTTCGACCCAGCGTCCGAACGGCTGACCGGCGACACCACCGTGATCGGGCGCGCCACGAAGCAGTTGAGCCGCTTCAACCTCGACTTGGTGCTGCACGCGTCCTCGGTGCGGGTCAACGGCACGCCGGCAAGCTTCCGCCAGACCCGGCGCGAGCTGGTGGTGACACCGCGTGCGACGCTGCGCAAGGGGCAGCCGATGCGGGTGCGGGTCCGATACGCCGGCGTCCCGAAGGAGATCGCCGACGGCGGGATCCGGCCCTGGTTCACCACCCCGGACGGCGCACTCGCGGTCGGTGAGCCGGAGATCGCCGCCTGGTGGTTCCCGAGCAACGACCATCCCGCGGACAAGGCGACCTTCGACGTCGACCTGACCGTGCCGAGACACCTGCAAGCGGTCAGCAACGGCCGGCTGATCGGGGTGGACCGCGCGGACGGTCAGGCGACCTGGCGCTGGACGAGCGGGGCACCGATGGCCACCTACCTCGCGTTCGCTGCGTTCGGGCGCTACGACATCGTCCAGGGCACCACGGACTCCGGACGGCCGTTCCTGCACGCCTTCGCCAAGGGCCTCGCCCCCCGCGTCGATCGCGCGGCCCGGGTGTCGATCCGGCGCACCGGTGAGGTCACCGACTTCCTGGCCCGCATCTGGGGACGGTACCCGTTCCAGCAGATCGGCGGGGTCGTGCCGAGCCGCAACTTCGGCTTCGCCCTGGAGAACCAGACCCGGCCGGTCTACAGTCCGGCGTTCTTCTCCTTCGGCCGCGACACCTCGGTCGTCGTGCACGAGATGGCTCACCAGTGGTTCGGCGACGCCGTGACGATCCGGCGCTGGCAGCACATCTGGCTCAACGAGGGCTTCGCCACGTACTCGGAGTGGTTGTGGGCGCAGGACCAGGGTTTCGAGACCACCGACGAGCAGTTCGACCGTTACTACGACAGCTTCGGTCCGAGGAACAGCTTCTGGAACCTCCCGATCGGCGACCCGGGTCCGGATCGCCTCTTCGCCTCAGTGGTGTACGACCGGGGAGCGATGACCGTCCACGCCCTGGGGGTAAAGGTCGGCCACCAGGCGTTGCTGCGGATCGGTCGCCAGTGGGTGCACCGCAACCCCGACGGCGTCGGGTCGACGGCCGAGTTCATCGCGCTGGCCGAGCGGATCAGCGGTCGTGGGCTCGATGGGTTCTTCCAGGACTGGCTGTTCAGTGGGGAGAAGCCGCCCCGCCCATGAGGCGGTGCCTTGGTTCGTGCCTTGGCCGCGCCGAGATCCGACTTCCTGGTCTCCTGGCGGTACGCGCGTGACCATCGACTCGGATCTCGACGTCAGAAGGGTGTCGCGGGGAGCACGCGTCCGACGACCTCGGCCAACCGGATGCTGCCGCCGAGCGCGCCGGGTGCGGTGGCGGTCAGCGTGACGACGTCACCGTCCTCGAGGAACGTCCGCTGCGTACCGTCGCCCAGGGTGATCGGTTCGGTGCCGCCCCAGCACAGCTCCAGCAGGGACCCGCGCTGATCGGGCTGCGGTCCCGACACGGTGCCCGACGCGAACAGGTCACCCGGACGCAGCGACGCGCCGTTGACCGTCAGGTGGGCAAGCATCTGGGCGGGGGACCAGTACGTCGAGGCGTACCCGGGAGTGGCAACGAGCGTGTCGTTGATCCACACCTCGAGGTCGATGTCGTACCCGGCGGGCTCCCGGACGGCGAGGTACGCCTGCGGGGCCGGGTCCTGACCGGGCAGCGGCACCCGAGCGGAGTTCAGAGCCACAAGCGGTGTGATCCACGCGGCGACCGAGGTGGCGAACGACTTGCTCAGGGACGGCCCGAGCGGGACATACTCCCAGGCCTGGATGTCACGCGCGGACCAGTCGTTGAGCAGGGTCACGCCGAACACGTGGTCGGCGAAGGCGCTGGTGGGCACCCGGTCACCGCGAGCCGACGCCACCCCGACGACGAAGCCGACCTCGGCCTCGAGATCGAGGCGCTGCGCGGGACCGATCTCGGGGCCCACGTCGCCGCGTCGCTGCCCGCACGGGCGGCGCACGTCGCTGCCCGACACGGCCATGGTGCCCGAGTGGCCGTGGTAGCCGATCGGCAGGTGTCGCCACGCCTCGGGGAGACGATCCTCGCCGGGACGCACGATCGCCCCCACGTTGCTCGCGTGGTGCTCGGAGCAGTAGAAGTCGACGTAGTCGCCTACCGCGAGCGGCAGCACGAGCTCGACGTCGGCCAGTGGCAGCAGGAACGGCTCGACGGTGTCGCGGTGCTCGGCCATCGACAGCAGGGTCGTGAGCCGGTCGCGGATCTCCCGCCAGGCCGCCGGCCCAGCAGCCAGGAACGGGTTCAGGGTGCGGGCCCGGAACACCTGCGCCCCGTCGACGAGCTGCAGTGATCCCAGCGGTGCCAGGTCGAGCACGTACGCACCGATGCGGATGCCTACCCGCGGGCTGTCGTCACCGGCGGAGAACACGCCGAAAGGGAGGTGGTCCACGTCGTACCCCGACCCGGCCGCTCCCGGCACCCAGCTGCTCATGCGCGCCACCGTAGCCGCAGGTTGTCCTGACGGTCGCGGAGGTGGTACGAGAGATGCATGGTCTACTACCGGTCCGTCGGCGACGTCCCACCCAAGCGGCACACCCAGCACCGCGATCCGGACGGGCACCTCTACCGCGAGGAGCTGATGGGCGAGGAGGGGTTCTCGTCGGACTCCTCGTTGCTCTACCACCGCGGCGTGCCGTCCGCGATCGTCGACTCGACCGTGTGGGAGCTGCCCGAGCAGGCCACGGTCGCGAACCACCCGCTGATGCCGCGGCACCTGCGGCTGCACGACCTGTTCGACGACGAGAACCGCGACCTCGTACGAGGCCGCCGGCTGGTACTCGGCAACGCCGACGTGCGGCTCTCCTACGTCGTCGGCGCGTTGACCTCGCCGTTCTACCGCAACGCCACCGGTGACGAGTGCGTGTTCGTCGAGTCCGGGAACGGTGTGCTCGAGACGGTGTTCGGTGCGATCCCGTTCCGCAGCGGCGACTACGTGCTGGTCCCGCGTGCCACCACGCACCGCTGGGTGCCGCACGGTCGCGTGCAGGCGTACACGATCGAGGCCGCCAGCCACATCGGAGCGCCGAAGCGCTACCTGTCGCGCTTCGGGCAGCTGCTCGAGCACGCGCCGTACTGCGAGCGCGACCTGCACGGGCCGCTGCAGCCGCTCCTGGTCGAGGGCACCGACGTCGAGGTGCTCGTCAAGCATCGTGGCGACGGGCAGGGTGGACTGGTGGGGTCCCGGATGACCTACGCGTCGCATCCGTTCGACGTCGTCGGCTGGGACGGCTGCCTGTACCCGTACACGTTCAACGTGAGCGACTTCGAGCCGATCACCGGTCGGGTGCACCAGCCGCCGCCGGTGCACCAGGTCTTCGAGGGGCACAACTTCGTGGTCTGCAACTTCTGCCCCCGCAAGGTCGACTACCATCCGCTCGCGATCCCGGTGCCGTACTACCACTCCAATGTCGACTCCGACGAGGTGATGTTCTACGTGGAGGGCGACTACGAGGCACGCAAGGGCTCCGGCATCGCGAGAGGCTCGGTCTCGCTGCACCCGGGCGGGCACGCCCACGGCCCGCAGGCGGTCGCTGTCGAGGGCTCGCTCGGGGCAGACTACTTCGACGAGCTCGCGATCATGGTCGACACGTTCGCGCCGCTACGGCTTGGCGAGGGGGGACAGGCGGTGGACGACGGCGTGTACGCCTGGTCATGGAGTGGTAGGTGCGCAACGAGGGACGAGTGAGCGCCGGACACGACCGTTCACGCTGAAGTGGTAGGTCGGAAGATGTCAAGGCTGGTGAGACAGATTCGTTCAGGCGGTCTGTATGAGGGCCTCCTGTGAGGGCAGGTTGATCCACGCTGCGGTGGGCAGTTTCGGTG
>JALZKQ010000042.1 GCA_030859165.1 Actinomycetota bacterium | reverse complement strand
GTTCGGCACGGGGGACCCCCTCGCTCATCCGAGCACCCGGGTGCCGGCCCGACCTCGGACGGCGTCGGCGATCTGGGCGAGAGAGGTGATGATCCCAGTGCCCTGCGTGCGTTCGGCGAACCGGGTGACCGCCTCGACCTTCGGCCCCATCGAGCCGGCGGCGAAGTGGCCTGCCGCGGCGAGCTCGCGCATCTGAGGGGCGCTCACCTCGCCGAGCGAGCGGGCCTGCTCGGTCCCCCAGCCGACGACCGCCGCCTCCACGTCGGTCGCGATCACGAGCGCGTCGGCCCCCAGTCGCTCGGCCAGCAGAGCGGCGGTGAGGTCCTTGTCGATCACGGCCTCGATCCCCACGTAACCCTCGCCGTCGAGGTGGACGGTCGGGATGCCCCCGCCTCCGCAGCAGACCACGATGTAGCCGGCGGCGATGAGCGCCTCGGCGGCCGGGAAGTCCAGGCACTCCAACGGCTCCGGCGACGCGACCACCCGACGCCAGCCACGCGCGCCAGCGTGCACCCAGCGCTGGCCGTGCTCGATCATCAGCGCTGCCTCACCCCCGCTGAGGTAACGACCGATCGGCTTGCTCGGACTGGTGAATCCAGGGTCGGCGGCGTCCACGAGCGTCCGGGACACCAGCGCCGCGGACCGGACGTCGAGCCCGCGCTGGGACAGCGCTTCGTCGAGCGTGTCGAGCACGAGCATGCCGATCGTCGCTTGGGTCTGCGCACCGCACCAGTCCAGCGGGACGGGCGGGACGAACTCCGCGGCCAGCTCGTTCTTGAGCAGCAGGTTGCCGACCTGCGGGCCGTTGCCGTGGGTGAGCACGACCTGGTGGTCGTCCTGGATCAGGTCGGCGACGCTGACCATCGCCTGGGCGATGGCGGCCCGTTGGTCCTCCGGACCGGCGGTCCCGTCGGCCGCTGTCATCGCGTTGCCGCCCAGGGCCACCACCAGTCGCATGTGGTGAATCTAGGTGGCGACGTGCACCGGCGTACATGGGCGGATCGCCCGACGGTCGCGGCGGACCACCGAGTGGCGCAGATCGGACACCGAGGAACGCAGACCGTCCGCGCACCGTCGAGACTCCGAAAGCGCCCCCACCGCGAAACCGCAACGCGTTGCGCCTGCCGCGAACGCGCTGGCGCGACGCGTGCCCGGACCCGTTGACTGCCGGCATGGACATCCTGGTACTCGGTGGTACGCAGTGGTTCGGGCGCACGGTGGCGCAACAGGCGGTGCAGCGCGGCCACTCGGTGACCTGCCTGGCACGTGGCGAGAGCGGCGTCGTCGCCGAGGGGGCTCGCCTCGTCGTGGCCGACCGGGCCGACCGGCACGCCTACGACGAGGTGCGCGAGCACGACTGGGATGAGGTCGTGGACGTGTCCTGGCAGCCGGAGTTCGTGCGTGGCGCACTGGCCGTCCTTGCCGACCGAACCCGGCACTGGACGTACGTGTCGTCGGGCAGTGTGTACGCGTCGCACGCCGTGTCCGGCGCCGACGAGAGCGCCGAGCTGCTGGCCCCGACCGAGCAGGGCCTGGTCGACCGGGAGCTCTACGGCGAGGCGAAGGTCGCGTGCGAGCAGGCCTGCACGCATGCGGTGGGCGACCGGCTGCTGGTGGCACGCTCGGGGTTGATCGGCGGGCCGGGTGACCACAGTGACCGCAGCGGAGCCTGGGTCGCTCGCTCCGCCCGCGACCCGCACACGCCGATGCTCGTCCCGGACACGCCGGACGCCCCGACTCAGGTCGTCGACGTCCGCGACCTGGCCGGATGGCTGCTCGACAGCGCCGAGCGTAGGCGCGTCGGGACTGTTGACGCCGTGGGCCCGACCCACCCGTTCTCGCACTGGCTCGCCCTGGCGCGCGAACTCGGCGGTCACGTCGGGCCGGTGGTAGCCGTGCCGTCCGCGTGGCTGTTGGAGCAGGGCGTCGAGGAGTTCATGGGGCCCGGTTCGCTGACCATGTGGCTGGCCGACCCTGGTTGGCTGGGCTTCCTCGCCCGCAGCGGCGCCGCGGCCCGCGAGACCGGCCTGGTGACCCGCCCGCTGGCCGACCTGCAGGCCGACGTGCTGGCCTGGGAGCGCGAACAGGGGCTCGACCGCGACCGCCGGGCCGGGCTGAGCGCGGCGCGGGAGGACGAGCTGCTCCGGGCGTGGGAGGCCGGGACCGGGGCCAGGTAGGAGATCGCGTACTGCGACGCCCCCGTCACAGCCAGTCGACGTCGGCCGCGGCGGCACCGCCGGACAGCCGGGCGTACCCGGGTCCGCGGTCGAAGAACGGCCGCTCAGCCGGTCGCCGGGCGCGCAGCTCCTCGCGCCGGACCCGCGTCGCGGTCTCGTCGACGCCGAGGTCGCCGGCCCGCACCGACCCGGTGACCACGACGCCGTAGTCGTCGCGCGCCGAGGCCGGTGACACCTTCACCCAGCGCAGGTCGCGGAGCACTGCGCCGGGGTCGCGGTCCAGCGGGTCGCCCCAGCCGCCACCTCCGGTGGTCCGGATCCGGATCACCTCACCGGCCCTGACCGGCTCGTCGTCGGCGAGCGCGTCGACCTCCCGCTCGTTCGGGCCGCCCGGGTCGACCACCACCGAGAACGGCTGCCCCGCCTTGCCGCCGCGCACGCCCCAGCAGGCCAGGATGGATCGGTCCGCGATGGACATGAAGTGTGCGTCGGCGAGCATCCGGATGTGCTTCTCGTACCCGAGACCGCCCCGGAACTCACCCGGCCCACCGGAGTCGACGGCGAGGCCCAGCCGCTCCACCACCAATGGGAACCGCGACTCGGTGAACTCCGTCGGCAGGTTGCGCGAGTCCGGCACCACGTGGATGGTGTCCTCGCCGTCGGCGTAGTAGCGGCCCCCGGCGCCGCCGCCGAGCACCTCGCGCATCAGGTACGACCGGCCGTCGGTGTCCTTCCCGTACACGCCGGTGTAGCGGATGGTCTCCTGGTCCGCGGGCATCCGACCGTCCACCGCCTTGGCGATCACGCCGGCGAGCACGCCGAGCAGCCGCAGGATGACGAACGTGCGCGCGTTGGTGGGTGCGGGGAACACCGGCGTCAGCAGCGTGCCCGGCGGCGGGAACCGCATCTCGATCAGCGGCACGACGCCCTCGTTGACGTCCAGCTCGGCCATCCGCTCGGGGGTGTCGGCCAGGTTGCGCAGGATCGGCGCTAGCCACTTCTTCAGGAACACGCCGTCGGAGTAGTCGGCGCAGTGGTTGATCGGGCCCTTGGCCTGCGGTGCCGTGCCGGCGAAGTCGATCACCAGGCGCTCGCCGTCGGGGTCGTCGGCCGGCGTACGGGTCAGCGTGATCCGCTGGGTGTGCAGCCGCGGCTCGTCGACGCCGTCGTGCTCGGCGTAGTCCTCCCAGACCCAGGCGCCGACCGGGATCTTGGACAGGATCTCGCGCCGGTACGTCCGCGTGGTGCGGTCGATGATCGCGTCGAAGCAGGACTCCACGACGTCGCGACCGTACCGGTCGAACAGCTCGCCGAGGCGCCTGGCACCCATCAGGCACGCGGAGCACTCCGCGTCGAGGTCGGCGGCCAGCGAGTCAGGCATCCGCGAGTTGCGGGTGAGGATCGACAGGGCGGCGCGGTTCGGCTCGCCGGCGCTCCACAGCTTGATCGGGGGCACCATCAGCCCCTCCTCGAACACCGAGGTCGCATGGCTGGGCATCGAGCCCGGCACCGCTCCCCCGATGTCGTCGTGGTGGCCGAACGCCTGCACGAACGCCACCACGGCATCGTCGTGGAACACCGGCACCGTCACGCACAGGTCGGGCAGGTGGCCGATGCCGCCCTCGGAGCGGTAGACGTCGTTGTGGAAGAACACGTCACCGGGACGCATGTGCGCCAGCGGGAAGTCCCGAGCCACCGGGTGCACCAGCGCGGAGTACGAGCGTCCGGTGAGCTTGCGCAGCAGCCGGTCGTGGATGCCGGCCCGGAAGTCGTGCGCGTCGCGGATCATCGGCGAGCGCGACGTACGGGCGATGGCGGTCTCCACCTCCATCTCGACCGACGCCAGGCTGCCCTGCACGATCTCGACCAGGACCGGGTCGGCGCTTGCACCGGCGTCGTCGGTCAACGGGCCGAAGGGGAACCGCGTGGGGGCGGTGCGCGACGCGCTCATCGACCCTCCCCGTTTCGCTGGGGGTAGGCAGATGGTGCGACTCGCCCGGCGTGTCGCACCGTTCGGCTACCCCCAGGGGGGCTGGTGCGGGTGACGACGAGGTTGAGGTGGGCGTCGACGCGGGCCTGGAAGCCCGGGTGCAACGGCACCGTGGAGCCGAACTCCTCGATCACCGCGGGACCGTTGAGCTGGTGCCCGGGCTGCAGGTCGGGGCGCCAGAAGATCGGCGTGTCGGCGTACCCGTCGTCGACGTCGAAGCAGACCCGGCGGCTGCCTGTCGGAGCCGGGGCGCCGGTGCCGACCAGCTCGTGGGTACGGATCTGCGGCCGCTGGATCGGCCCGATGCCAGTCACTCGCAGGTTCACCCACTCGACCTGCTGGGTCTCCTCGTCGGCGAAGTCGTAGCCGTAGCGCGCCCGGTGCTCGGCATGGAAGGCTCCGGCCACCGCGTCCACCAGGCCGAGGTCGACCCGCCCGGCCGACACCGGCACCCGTACCTCGAAGGCCTGACCGAAGTAGCGCAGGTCCGCCGTACGCACGAACCGGTGCTGCTCGGCGAGGAATCCCTCGGCGTCCAGGGCGGCCGAGGCCTGGTCGGTGAGCGCGTCGTAGGCGTCGCTGAGCACGTCGAGGTCGAGGGCGTCCTGCAGACGCACGAGCGTCTGGACGTAGTCGTTCTTCACGTCCACGGTGAGCAGCCCGAAGGCCGACACGTTGCCCGGGTCCCGCGGCACCAGCACGGCCGGCAGGCCGAGGACGTCGACCAGCCGGCACAGCAGCAGCGACCCGGAGCCGCCGAAGGTGGTCAGCGTGAAGTCCCGGACGTCCAGACCCCGCTTGACGGTGATCTGACGCAGGGCGTTGGCCTGGTTCCACGCCGAGATCTCCAGCACCCCGCTCGCACACTGCTCGACGCTCATGCCCAGCGTCTGCGCCAGGTCCCTGACCCCGACGGCCGCGGCGTCGACGTCGAGCGGGATCTCCCCGCCGAGCAGGTGCGGCGGGATCCGGCCGAGCACGACGTGGGCGTCGGTGACGGTGACGTCGGCCCCGCCTTTGGCGTAGCACAGGGGACCGGGATCGGCGCCGGCCGAGGCCGGACCGACCTTCAGCGTCCCCTCCGGCGACAGCCAGGCTATCGAGCCGCCGCCCGCGCCCACCGTGACCACGTCGATCATGGGGATCTTGCTCGGGTACACGCCGATCGACCCCTCCGTCGTCAGGGTCGGCTCGCCGTCGACGACCACCGAGACGTCGGTGGACGTGCCGCCGCCGTCGCAGCTGAGCACCCGGTCGAAGCCGGCTCGCTGCGCGATCAGCGCAGCACCGAGCGCACCTGCTGCGGGTCCGGACAGCACCGTCGCGATCGGCTGGCGCACCACCTCCTCGGCGCTCAGCACCCCACCGTTGGACTTCATCACGTAGAAGGGGACCGGCCGGCCGGTGAATCCGTCCAGTCGCGCCCTGACGTTCGCCACGTAGCGGGACACCGTCGGCTTCACCGCGGCGTCCACTAGCGTCGTGATCGCGCGCTCGTACTCGCGGTACTCGCGCAGCACCTGCGAGCTCACCGAGACGACGGCCTCGGGGTGCTCCTGCGACAGGATCTCGCGCACCCGCTGCTCGTGCGCCGGGTTGGCGTAGGCGTGCACGAGGCACACGCCGACCGTGTCGACACCCTGGTCGCGGAACCAGGCAGCCACCGCACGGGTGCCGTCCTCGTCGAGCGGACGCAGCTCCTCGCCGGTGTGCAGCAGGCGACCGCCGACGGTCTGCACCAGGTCACGTGGCACGATCCGGTCCGGCTTCACCCAGAAGTACGAGTTGCCGTACCCGTCGGGAACCGACTGCCGGGCGATCTCCAGGACGCACTCGTAGCCCTCGGTCGTGATGAGACCGATCCGGTCGAACGTGGCCTCGAGCAGCTGGTTGGTGGCGACCGTGGTGCCGTGGCTGACCGCGCTGATCGCCTCGCCGCTGCCGGCCGGCAGGCCCAGCTGCGCCAGCACCTTGTCGATGCCGACGAGCAAGCCGTCGGCGGGGTTCCCGGGCGTCGACGGCGTCTTGGTCGTGACCAGCTCGCCGGTCTCCTCGTCGAAGGCGACCACGTCAGTGAACGTGCCCCCGGTGTCGATGCCGATCCGCAGGCGCCGCTCGGTGGTCATGCGTCCTCCTCGTGCCGGGCGGGACCCGGGCGCTGCGGACGATTCAACCGGGCCTGTCGCGCCGCCTGAAGAGCAGATCTCACCGTCTGGTCGACACGACGTTGGCAGGTGCTGCCAGTCCACCTGCGACGATCGGGCGGTGGCCGACATCGACGACCTGGCTGACCTCGCCACCGACCTGTACGCCCTGGCGCCCGAGGAGTTCGTGGCGGCACGTACCGCACTGGCCAAGCATTGGCGTACCGAGGGCGATCGTGAGCTTGCACGACAGGTCGGCGAGCTGCCCAAGCCGACGATGGCGGCGTGGCTGCTCAACCAGCTGGTGCGCCGAAGCCGGCAGGAGGTTGCCCGGCTGGTCGAGCTCGGCGCCGAGCTGCGGGAGGCTCAGCGCACACTGGCCGGGGATCAGATGCGGGCGCTGACCAGGCAGCGGCACACGGTCGTCGCGGCCTTTGCGCGTCAGGTCGCCACCCTCGCCGACGAGCTCGAACGGCCGGTCAGCGCCGCGGTCGCCCACCAGGTCGACGAGACGCTGCGGGCGGCGGTCGCCGACGCGGATGCAGGCCACGCCCTGCTCAGCGGTCGGCTCACCACGGCACTGTCCTACGTCGGGATGGGCGATGTCGACGTCTCGGCGGCAGTGGCCCTTCCCACGGCGCGGCCACGTCGCACGGCGAAGCGCGTTCGCGACCAGGAAACCGAGACGGACGAGCTCGCCGCGGCCCGCCGGCGCCGGCTCGACGTAGCCCGTGCCGCGCTGGCCGACGCCGAGGCCGCGGCCGCTCGAGCCGGTGCCGAGCTCGACCGGCTCGGGCGAGAGGTGTCCCCGCTGGAGTCGGCGTCAGCGGCGCTGCACGTCCGCCTCGAGGAGCTGCAGGCGGCGCTCACCACGGTGAGCGAGCAGGCCGCCGAGGCGGACCGCCGACTTCATGCGGCGCAGTCGGCACGTGACGCGGCGCTCGAGGCGGCTGACGAGGCCAGGCACACCGTCCGGCGCGCCCGGTCCGACCTCGACGAGCTCGGCTGACCCCAGGCCCACGGCCGCGGACCGCTCAGACGAAGGCGCCGATGCCCGTGATGGCCCGGCCCACGATCAGGGTGTTGACCTCACGGGTGCCCTCGTAGGAGTAGATCGCCTCCGCGTCGGCGACGAACCGGCCCACGTGGTGCTCGAGCAGGATGCCGTTGCCGCCGAGGACCTCGCGGGCCCACCCCACGGTCTCCCGCATGCGTACCGTGCAGAAGGCCTTGGCCAGCGACGCATGCTCGTCGCGCAGCCGGCCGGCGTCCTGCAGCTGTGAGACCCGGGTGCACAGCGCGGTGGACGCGGTGATGTTGCCGAGCATGCGGACGAGCAGGTCCTGCACCAGCTGGAAACCGGCGATGGGCCGGCCGAACTGCTCTCGCTCGCCGGTGTAGCGCAGGGCGTGCTCGTACGCGCCGCGCCCGCAGCCGGTCGCCATCCAGGCGACGCTCGCGCGGGTCAGCCGCAGCACGCGTGCGGTGTCCTTGAACGAGTGCGCCCCCGCGAGCCGACAGCCGTCGGGGACGCGGACGCCGTCCAGCCGGATCGTGGCGTTCTGCACGACGCGTAGGGCGATCTTGTTGCGTTGCAGTTCGAACGACATGCCCTCGGTGTCCTTCTCGACGACGAAGCCCTTGACCTCGCCGTCGTCGCAGTCGCGTGCCCACACGATCACGAGGTCGGCGAACGACGCGTTGCCGATCCACTTCTTCTCGCCGTCGAGCACCCAGGAGTCGCCGTCGCGCCGGGCGCTGGTGCTCAGACCGCCCGCGATGCCGGACCCGTGGTCGGGCTCGGTCAGGCCGAAGGCGCCGATCAGCTCCATCCGGGCCATGGCCGGCAGCCAACGCTGCTTCTGCTCCTGCGAACCGCACAGGTGCACCGAGCCCATGGCCAAGCCGCCGTGCACGCCGAAGAACGTCGCGATCGACGGGTCGGTACGGGCCAGCTCCATCGCGACCATGCCGTCCAACAGGCTGCTGCGACCCGGGCAGCCCGCGCCGTCGTACTGCAGTCCGGCGATCCCCAGCGCGGCGAGCCCGGGCAGCAGGTCGTGCGGGAACTCAGCACGGGTCCAGTAGTCGTTGATCACCGGCTCGATGCTGATGGCCATGTGGGTGCGCACCCGGCCGAGCAGCTCCCGGTCGTCGTCATCGAGCAGCAGCTCGAAGCCGAGGAAGTCGGAGGTGGAGGGGTCGGTCAGGTCCATGTCACGTCCGTATCGACGGTTCGGGAGGCGTCAGCGAGCCGGTCAGGAAGTCCTCGATGACGGGGGCGAGCTCGTCGCTCTCGGTGAGCACGCCCAGGTGGCCGCCGTGGTACACCTGCAGCCGGGCACGCGGGATCAGCCGCGCCATCATCCTCGCGTTGACCAGCGGGATGATCGGGTCGTCGTCCCCGGCGAGCAGGAGCGTCGGCTGCTGGATCATCCGCAGGAACGGCAGGCTGGTCCAGCCCGTTGCGGCAGCGAGCTGATAGTAGTAGCCGCGGCGCGGCCCGGCACGGGTCGCGGCGTGCAGCAGCCGGGCTCCCCGCTCGGGGGAGCTGCGCATGCTCCCGCCGTAGATGTCGGCGGCGATGCTCTCGGCGTAGGCCGGGTCACGGTGTCGTCGCGGGGTCATCATCTTGGCGAGCACGCGGGGGTGCGCCGGCACCATCAACGACCCGGTCGCGGTGGCCACCAGCACCAGGCGTCGCACCCGTCGCCGACACTGCACCGCGAGCTGCTGCGCGAGCCCGCCACCCCACGACAGGCCCAGCACGTCGAACTCTCGGTGGCCGAGCTGCCCGGCCAGTGCCGACACCCAGGCAGCCAGCGTCGCGAGCACGTACGGGAAGGGTGGCGGTGGGGAGCCCCCGACACCGGGCACGTCGAACCGGATGACACCCCGTGCCGGGTCGAGCTCATCCACGAGGGGCTGCAACACCTCGAGGCTGGCCCCGAGGCCGTTGCACAGCAGCAGGGGCGGCTCCGCCGCGAGCCGGCCTTGGGCCGGGCGTACGGACACGCGGACCTGCAGTCCACGCACCGCGAGCGTGCGAAGGAGGTCGCGCCCGGCCGTGGATGTCATGCTCGTCACCGGTCGTGGACGTAGGTCCCCGGCGCAGGGCAGACCGGTGCGAAGGCGGCGGACCCCAGGCGCCGGGGCCGGTTGCGCTGCGGACCGGTGCGAGCACCGAGCCAGTCGACGTAGTCCTCCCACCAGGAGCCCGTGACCGTCTCGGCCGAGTCCAGCCACTGCGCTGGATCTTCGGGGTTGCGCTGCGCGGTCCGGAAGCTGGCCTTGTCGTTGCCGGGCGGGTTGACCATCGAGGCGATGTGGCCGCTGGTCGACAGCACGAAGCGGCTGGTGCCGCCGAGCAGCTGGGTGCTGCGGTAGCAGGACTCCCATCGGCACAGGTGGTCGGCGATGCCGGCGACGACGTAGCTGTCGGTGTCGACCTTCGCGAGGTCCACGGGGGAGCCGAGCATCCTCGAGCCGCCGGGCACGGTGAGCCCGTTGGTCACCGCGAGCTCGATGAAGGCGCGGTGCATGGCAGCCGTCATGCGCACCGGGTCGGCGTTCCAGAAGAGGATGTCGAACGCCCGCGGCGACTTGCCGAGCAGGTAGTTGTTGACCCAGTAGCTCCAGATCAGGTCGTTGGGTCGCAGCCAGGCGAACACCTCGGCCAGCATCCGGCCGTCGAGATAGCCCTTGCGCTGCGACACCGCGGCCGCGGCCGCAGCCACCTTGCGCGACAGCAGTGCGCTCGGCAGTCCGGCCCTGGCCTGGTCGAGCACCGTGACCGCAAGGCTGAAGGCCGCCACCCGGTCCAGCTCGCCGACGTCGGCGAGGTGCGCCAGCACCATCGACGCGAGCATCCCGCCGGAGCACAGCGCGAACAGCGCCGCCTTGTCCTCCCGGCAGATCATCTTCATCGCATCCATGGCCTCGATGACCGCCTGGCCGTACGTGTCCAGTCCCCAGTCGGCGTGCCGGGCGTCGGGGTTGCGCCAGGAGATCACGAAGACCTGCTGACCACTGCGTACCAGGTGCTCGACGAGGCTGCGCCGCTCAGCAAGGTCGATGACGTAGTACTTGTTGATCGTCGGGGGCACGATGAGCAGCGGCACCCGACGCACCTTCGATGTGCGCGGCGTGTACTGGATGAGCTCGAAGACGTCGGTGCGGAGCACGACGGCACCCGGAGTGACGGCGATGTCGGTGCCGATCTCGAAGGCGTCCGGCTCGACCATCGACGGCACTCGGGGCGGGGTCGCGAAGTCGCGGACGAGTCGGCGGCTGCCTGCCAGGAGGTTGCCGCCCCCGGTGTCGATGACGGCCTTGAGCACCGTCGGGTTCAGCAGCGGATTGTTGCTGGGCGCCGACGCCTCGACGAGGTTGTCGACCATGAACCCCATCCGCTGGTCGTCGCCCCAGTCCAGATCGGCGTCGGCCACCAGTCCGCGGGCGGCGATGCCGACGGCCAGGTACGTCTGCACGGCGCGAGACAGCACCGGGTTGTGCGTCCATGCCTCGTCGGCGAAGCGGCGGTCACGCTCGTGAGGGGCGAGCTCGGAGCGGCCGATGCCGATGCGCGTGAGCTCGCCGAGCAGCTCGGCGCCTCGGCCGACGACGCGGCCCGGACGCCTGGCCAGGTTCGCCGCGAGGCGGACGCCGGACATGCCCGGAACGAAGCGCCGTAGCGGTCCGAGGGCGGCGTCGGCGAGCAGCAGGTCCAGCGGCGCCGCCGCGCCGGCGCCGTCCTCGTCGAGCTCGTGCACCCGTTCCTCGGCGCTGCTGGTGGCACTCGTCACGGCTACCTCCCAGATCGTGGCTGTCGAGCACAGCCAACCACGGGTGCGCACGCTTCGCCCTGGGAGGGGAGCCACCTGCGACATCACAGAGTAGATCCATGCGACGAACTGGCGCGCGTCGCGGACGAGCCGTACGCGGCCGCTGGAGGAGTTCGTCACGGCACGAGACGCGCTGCCCCAGACCTACAGCGGCCGCATCGCTGCTCAACCAGCTCGTCCGCCGACACCGACGACCTGACCCAGCTGATCGAGCACAGGCCCCGGCTCTGCCCAGGCGTTCGCATGGTCCACGCTGCACCTCTCGCCCGAGGAGGTCGACGCACTGCATCGGCGCATCTTCGCGGCCCTCGCCGAGTACGTGACCCTGAACGCGCTGGTCGCACAGCCCGGCCTGGTCGGCGCGGCAGTTCTGAGGTAAAACTCCACCTGCACTTTCAGGCGGCGGGGGCTCCGGCATGAATACGCAGATCGAGCGTACGTACGGGCTACCGCGGGAGTCACCGGCGTTCTGGCGGACGGCGTCGCCGCGGCCGTACCTCGACCGGGTCACCGAGCCGGTGCTGGCGGACCACGGCACGCTGGACGACACCTGCCCGATCAGCTGGTCGCGCGACATCGTGGGTCGCCTGCAAGACTCCGACGGCGAGGCACAGCTGATCGAGCACCACGGCGTTCTTCGACCGGCAACTGGGCTGACGGCTGGAGGGCCAGCCGGAGCGCGAAGTGGGCGCATATCAACCAGCCGACGCGACCACGGTGGTCCATATGCGACCAATCCAGCAGCACTCACGACGCCGAACCGACCGACTCTCCCTCCGCCTGTTGCTGCTGGCGTCTGATGGCCTGTTTCAGCCGGCGCTAACCGCGTCCCCGACCCAGGCTGCCCAGCAGCACGCCGAAGGCCACCAGGCCGGCTCCGACGGCGACGCCCTTGAGGAACTCCGCCGGCGTACCGGTGCGATCGGGCTGTGGGGCGGAATACGCCATTCCCGCACTGGCGACGGGGTCCCCTGCGGCGGACCTATTGGCACGGGGGTCCCCAGTGGCGGCCGGAGCGTGCCCCGCCGTGCCCGCCGACGCAACCGCCGGCCCACCGGCACCGACCGCCGTTGCGCCGGTCAGCACCCCGTCGACGGCGCCGAAGAACTCGCCGGCCAGGCGCTTGCTGACGCTGGCCAGCATGCGCTGGCCGACGCCGCCGATCATGCCGCCGACCACGGCGTCGGCCGCGTACGCGAGCCCCGTCGTTCCGTCGCCGAGGTCGGTGAACGACACGAGCACGTCGGCGCCCACGGTCCCCGGCGCACCGGAACCGGCCGCGGTGAGCACCAGCGACTCGTGCGGGCGCAGGTCGCTCAGCGAGCAGGTGCCGGCATAGGTCCCCTTGATGGACGCGACGCCGGCGGTGACGGTCATCGCGTACGCGTTGTCACCGGTCGCCTCGAGACGTTCGCAGCCGGGGATGGTCGCGACCAGGACCGCAGGGTCGAGCAGCGCCGACCAGACCTTCTCCACGGGGGCGTGCAGGACCGTCTCTCCGGCGACCTTCATGACGGCGCTTCCTTCGGTGCGTGCTGGGTCGATGCGTGCCGGCGGCGCAGGTCGAACAGCTCCGACGGCGAGATCGGCATCGACGTGATCGCGAAGCCCTCGGCATCCTCGACGGCGGAGGCGAACAACGCCGCCGACGGGATGACACCGGCCTCGCCGGCGCCCTTGACGCCCAGCGGGTTGAGCGGCGACGGCGTCTCCAGGTGGTCGATCTCGATCCGGTCGGGCAGCTCGCTGACGTACGGCATCAGGAAGTCCATGAAGGAGGCGTTCTGCAGCTGACCGTGCTCGTCGTAGGCCATCCGCTCGTACAGCGCTCCCCCGATCCCCTGCGCCACGCCGCCGTGGATCTGGCCCTCGACGATCAGCGGGTTGATCAGGTGGCCGCAGTCGTGCACGACGCAGTAGCGCAGGATGGTGATCTCCGCGGTGTCGACGTCGGTCTCCACGATCACCGCGTGCATCCCATTCGCGAAGGTCGAGCGCGGCGGAGAGTAGAAGTCGCGCCCCTCCAGCCCCGGCTCGTCGTCCTCCGCGACCGGCGGCTTGTCCGGGTCCCCGATCGCGAACTGCGTCGCCGCCTTGGATGCCTCGTCGAAGGCGTAGCGCAACGGGTTGCTCAGCACCGCCAGGGTGCCCAGCGCGATGGCGGCCTCCGGCGCGCCCCTGACCCGGACCACGCCCTCGACGATCTCCAGGTCGTCCTCGGCGGCCTCCAGCGCCTCCGCCGCGATCCGCAGCGCCTTGGCCCGTACGTTGCGCGCGGCGAGCGCGATCGCGGAGCCGCTCATCACCGCCGCCCGGGAGGCGAAGGTCCCCACCGCGTACGGGAAGCGCCGGGTGTCGCCGGTGACCACCTCGATGTCCTCGATGGGCGCCCCGAGCTCGTCGGCCACGATCTGCGCGAACGCCGTCTGGTGGCCCTGCCCCTGCGAGGTGAGTCCCGTCGCGACCTTGACCTTGCCGCTGGTCTCGATCTGCACGTGGCCGCCCTCGTACGGTCCGACGCCGGTGCCCTCGACGTAGCAGGCCAGCCCGATGCCGACCCGGCGCCCCTGTGCCCGCGCCTGCTCACGGTAGGCGTCGAACTCGTCCCACCCGACCAGCGCCTTGAGCTTGGCCAGCGACGCGGGGAAGTCCCCGGAGTCGTAGACCAGCGGCTTGCCGTCCTGGAACAGCAGCCCGTGGTCGTACGGGAACTCCTCGGGTGGGATGAAGTTGGCCGAGCGCACCGCGGTGCGGTCCCGGCCCAGCGTCGCGGCGATCGCGTCCATCGTGCGCTCCATCGCGAACACGCCCTGCGGGCGCCCGGCGCCGCGGTACGGCGTGACGATCACGGTGTTGGTGTACAGCGAGTCGAAGACGACCTTGTACGCGCCCGGCTGGTACGGACCGAGCAGCTGGGTCGAGGTGATGATCGGCACGATCAGGCCGTACGGCGTGTAGGCCCCGTGGTCGTGCCAGAACCGCACCGACAGGCCCAGGAGCCGGCCGTCGTCGTCGAAGCCGACGTCGACGTGCTGGACCTGCCCGCGCTCGTGCGCCGAGGAGACGAAGTGCTCGCGCCTGTCCTCCACGAACTTGACCGGGCGGCCGAGCAGTCGTGCGGCCATCGGCACCAGCAGCTCCTCGGGCCACGGGTGCATGATCTTGACGCCGAACCCGCCGCCGACGTCGGGCGTGATGACATCGACGTCGACGAGGTCGAGGGACAGCTTGGCGGCCACGGCGGCCCGCACGCCGGTCGACGTCTGGGTGGAGGTCCACACCAGCATCCGGCCGGAGTCGGTGTCCCAGCGGGCCAGCGTGGCGCGACCTTCCAGCGGCATGGACGCGCTGCGTTCGACCTCCAGGTCGAGGGACAGCCGGTGCGGTGCCGCGGCGATGGCGGCGTCGGCGTCGCCCGTCTCCTGCACCATGTGCGCGGCCACGTTGCCGGGCACGTCGTCGTGCACGAGGTGCTCGGCCCGCCGCGCGGCCTCGATGCCGACGACCGCCGGCAGCGGCTCGTAGGTGACGACGATCCGGCCGGTGGCGTCCTCGGCGACGTAGCGGTCGACCGCGACCACCATCGCCACGGCTTCGCCGACATGGTTGACCTCCTCGCGCGCCAGGGCGTACTGGGTACGCCCGTGGGTCAGCGTCGGGTGCGGTATCAGCAGCGGCAGCGGGGCCGCCATCGGGCCCTCGAGATCCTCGTACGTGTAGACCGCCAGCACGCCCTCGACATCGAGCACCGCGTCGACGTCGATGCCGGTGATCCGGGCGTGTGCGTGCGGGCTGCGGAGCATCGCGACGTGGACGGCGTCCGCCCCGAGGTCGTCGGTGTAGCGGCCACCGCCGCGCAGCAGCCGGTCGTCCTCGACGCGGGGGACGCGTTCGCCGAACAGCTTGGTCGTCATGGCGGCTCCGGTCCGTCGTCGGCGTCGGCGGGCCCGGGCTCAGGCTCATGAGCGAGGGGGTCCCCCACGGCGGACCTATTGGCACGGGGGACCCCCTCGCTCATCCGGTCGGCCCCAGCGGCGGCCATGAGCTCGGCGGCGCGGCGGATCGAGGCCACGATGTTCTGGTAGCCGGTGCAGCGGCACAGGTTGCCCGCGATCATGTCGCGGGCCTCGTCGCGCGTCGGGTCCGGGTTGTCGCGCAGGCCGGCGGTGACCGTGGTGAGGAAGCCCGGCGTGCAGAAGCCGCACTGCAGCCCGTGGCACTCCCAGAAGGCCTGCTGCACCGGGCCCAGCGTGCCGTCAGCACGGGTGAGCCCCTCGACCGTGGTGATCTCGACGCCCTCGGCGCTGACCGCGAGCATCAGGCACGACCGCGCGGGCTGCCCGTCGAGCAGCACCGTGCAGGAGCCGCAGACCCCGTGCTCGCAGCCCACATGCGTGCCGGTGAGCCCGCACTCCTGGCGCAAGGCGTCGCTGAGCAGCCTGCGGGCTGGTATCCGTACGTCGTGAACGGCACCGTTGACGGCCAGTCGGACGTCGTGCACCTGCTCGCCCACGGGCGCACCCCCGCGCCGAGATCCGACCTGCTGGTCACGCACCGGCGCGCGAGTGACCAGCATCTCGGATCTCGGCGTGGAAGGTGGCGGCGTGGAAGGTGGCGGCGTGGATCGCATGGTGGCGGCGTACGCCTGCTCGACGACCCGGCGGGTCAGGACGCCGGCGAGGTGGCGGCGGTAGTCGGCACTGGCATGGATGTCGGCCTCCGGCTGCACCCGCTCGACGACCAGAGACTCAGCGCGCGCCAGGGCAGCCGCGTCCACGACCCCGTCGAACGCGTCGGTCAGATCGAGTATCAGCGGAGTGTCGGCCACCGAGATGTAGCCGGCGCGCACGCTGCTGACCCCGTCGCCGTCGCTGAGCACCACGACCCCCACGCCGGCCAGCGCGTAGTCACCGTGCCGGCGCGAGACCTCCTCGAACGCCGTGCCGGCACCCGCCGCCAACGCTGGGAGGTACGCCTGCGTGGCGATCTCGTCGGCTGCCAGCGAGGTCTCCAGCGGGCCGACGAACAGCTCGGCGGCCGGGACGTCCCGCTCACCTCGCACCGAGGCGACCCGCAGGTGCCCATCGAGCAGGCACAGCACGGCCGGCATCTCGGCCGCGGCGTCGGCGTGCACGATCGACCCGACCGTGGTGCCGCGGTTGCGGATCGTCGGGTGCGCGACGAGCCGCAACGCCTGGGCGATCAGTGGCTGCGCCGCCCGGACGCCCGGATGGCGTTCGACCTCGGCGTGCCGCGCCATCGCGCCAACCCTCGCGCCTGCCTCGTCCACGTCGATCCCGCTCAGCTCGGGCAGGGCGCCGAGGTCGACGAGGACGGCCGGCGCCGCCAGCCGCATCGACAGCAGCGGTAACAGGCTCTGACCGCCGGCCAGCACCTTGGCCTGCGCGTGGGAGGCGTACATCTCCAGCGCCTCGGCCAGCGATCTGGGCCGCAGGTAGTCGAACGGTGCCGGCTTCACAGGCTCAGGTGCCTCCCACCATCATCGCCGTCCCGTCCCCTCATGCCCGGTCCCGTCACGCCCGGTCCCGTCACGCCCGGTCCCCTCGCGGCCGGTCCCGTCGCGGAACGGGGACGTCGGGCCGTCCGGGGTGTCGACGTTGCCCGTGGACATCATCGTGCCTCCTTCGTACGCCCGCCCGCCCGCCTGCGGCTCGATGGTGACCTGCGCCCCGAATGCCCGGACCAGGTGGTAGTAGACGATCACGAAGATGGTGCCCAAGGCGATGCCGGCGATCTCGAAGTCGTCGGTCACCTCCAGGGTCACGTTGCCGACGCCGGCGATGATGCCCGCCGACAGCGGCACCAGGTTGACCGGGTTGCCGAAGTCGACCCGGTTCTCCACCCAGATCTTGGCCCCGAGCAGCCCGATCATGCCGTACAGCACCAGGGTGATCCCGCCGAGCACGCCGTTGGGGATCGAGAACACCAGAGCCCCGAACTTGGGGCTGAACCCCAGCAGGATCGCCACCGCCGCAGCCACGTAGTACGCCGCGGTCGAGTACACCCGGGTCGCAGCCATCACCCCGATGTTCTCCGCGTACGTCGTGGTTGGCGACCCGCCGAACGCACTGGCCAGGGCGGTTCCGACACCGTCGCCGAACAGCGCCCGCCCGAGGTACGGGTCCAGGTCGTCCCCGGTCATCTCGGCGACGGCCTTGACGTGGCCGGCGTTCTCGGCGATCAGGGCGATCACGCCGGGCAGCACGAGCACGATGAACGTCAGCGAGAAGCTCGGCCCGTGGAAGCCGGCGACGTCGGCGCCGTCCGGGCCCCCGCCGAACACGGTGGCCGGTGGCAGGCCGACCCAGTCGGCCCCGCCGACGGCGTCCAGGCTGATCCGGTCCCGGGTCACGACCTCGCCGGTGCCGTCGGGGGAGGTGATGGCGCCGAAGACGAGGTCGTTGAAGTACGACAGCGCGTAACCGAAGATCAGGCCCAGGAAGATCGCGATCCGGCCCCAGAACCCCCTGAACAGCACCGCCGCGACGATCGTGAACGTGGCGGTCAACAGGGCTACCCACTGGTCCTGCGGCCAGTAGATGCCGGCCACGACCGGCGCAAGGTTGAAGCCGATCAGCATCACGACGGCGCCGGTCACGGCCGGGGGGAGCACGCGGCTGACCTTCTCGGCGCCGGCGAAGTGCACGAAGACCCCGACCGCTGCCAGCAGCACACCACTGACGAGGATCGCGCCGGTCACGTCGGCGGAGTCGCCGCCCTGCGCGCGGATCGCGGCGACACCGGCGACGAACGAGGCGCTGGTGCCGAGGTAGCTGGGGATCTTCCCGCCGACGATCAGCAGGAACAAGATGGTGGCGATTCCGGAGAACATGATCGCGACGTTGGGGTTGAGGCCCATGATGAGCGGGAAGACGAACGTTGCCCCGAACATCGCGACGACGTGCTGGGCGCCGAGACCGACGGTGCGGGGCCAGTTCAGCCGCTCACCCGGCCGGACCACCTCGCCGGGTGGTGGGGTCTTGCCGCCGTGGACGACCTTCCAACCGAATGCAGACATGAGCAGTCTCCTGAGCCCTCCGCGACCGCCGCGGTCGGCATGACACTAGTGGCGCGCGCCACGCGGGCTCATCATCGACACCTGCCAAAGGCGAGGGCGCCGCCGTGGCAGGGCTTGCGTACCGGATCAGGCGTCACCGAGGGCTGCCCGGAGCATGGTGTCCTCCAGCTCCCGACGCTGCTCCGCGCTGCTCGGCAGCGAGCTCGGAGCCGCCTGCGCCAACGTCGCGTAGCCGAGGTAGGACGTGTAGAGCAGCAGTGCCAGGCGGCCGGCCTCGGCGGGAGCGACCCCGGCTTCGACCAGGAGCCGGCGGACGTAGCCGATGCGCCGCTTCGTCGAGGTCTCGACCACGGACCGGGCCCGCGGGTCGGTCTGCAGCACCAGGAAGCCGGGGTGCGCGACGGCGTCGGCGAGCACCCGGTCCACCAGCAGCCGGAGCCGGTCCTGCGGCGTGCCTCCCGCGGACTGCACAGCAGAGACCACCTGGTCGGTCGCGACCTCGAGCCAACTGGCGAGCACGGCCTCCACGAAGTCGGCGCGCGAGACGAAGTGCCAGTAGCCAGACCCCTTGGTGGCACCGAGCGAGCGGGCCAGCGGCTCGATCGCCACCGCGTCCGGGCCCTCGCGGCCCAGGGCGCGCAGCCCGGCCGCGACCCAGTCGTGCCGGGTGAGCCGGGCCTTGGACGGGACCATCACCGTACGGCAGCGTACGGACAAGACCATACGGCTACGTACGGAGGCTGTCAGCAGATGCAGACGGTCCTCGAGCAGGCACTGATCGCCGACCAGCGCACCGTGTTCTGGGAGTCGTTCGAGGGCGTACGAGAGGCTGGCCGGTGACCCGATGCGTGGGATTCCCTCCAGGCCGAGCGAGACGGCGAGAGCCCCGCAGCGCGTGACGGCCTCGAATGAGTGCGGCTGCAGGTACCGCCGAACCACGATTCGGAGACATCTGGCTGGTGGACTTCGGCATCCCGGTCGGCCATGAGCAGGGCTAGGCTAGGGCTAGGCTCGATCGCCGGGTCGGCCGTGACCCGAGGCCAGGCGAACTGAACCCAACCGCCCCGACAGCATCCGAAGGGTCACCATGACGCACGCGACCGCCGAGCAGCACGCGCACACCCACGGACCCGGCTGCGGCCACGAGGCCGTCGTCCACCTCGACCACGTCGACTACCTGCACGACGGACACGTGCACCGCGAGCACGACGGCCACTACGACGAGTGCACTGCTTGTCTGTGCGACAGTTGCAACGACTCGTGCGCCACCTGCTCGTGCAGTTCGTGCTCGTGCCCGAACTGCCGGCACCAGGCATGCTCATGTGAGCAGTGCGACGACACGTGCAACAACTGCGTCTGCGCCGACTGCGCCTGCCTGACCTGCGCGCACGCCGCCTGACTACGGATCCCACGACCCGGCTCTGTCAGGCCCGCCGCACGACGTACACGGCATGGTTCTCGTCGAGGACGAGCTCGTCCTCGACGAGAAGCCCAGCCCTGGCGAGCTCACCACGTAGCTGCCGACGACTGACCCGCCATGACACGGTGCGGTTGATGGACTGCTGGAGCACCGTGCCTTCGTGGTCGAGCTGCCGGTAACGAAACATCCACCGTTGCCGATGCGTCCCCTCCGGTTCGGTCGCGTACGTCAGGACGACCGATCCCCCGGCGATCGACGTGCTGAGCAACTCACATTCCTCGAACGTCGGCGACCGTTCGCTCGGCCGGTCCACCAGCAGTATCCCGCCCGGGACCAGCGCTCGAGCGACTCGACGCCAGGCGTCCCGGCGTGCCCGGGGACTGAAGACATGCAGCGCGGACAGGCACAGTCCGAGGTCCGCGACCCCGTCGAGCTCCACTTGCTGGGCGGGGATCGGCAGTACGCAGACCCGAGCACGCATCTGGTCATCCGACGCCACCGTCGTGAACAGCGCAGTCCGCATCGCCGGTGACGGTTCGACCGCCCAGATGTCCAGCTCAGGGCAGCGATGAGCGAGGACCTGCGTCATCGCACCGGTCCCGGCAGCCAGCTCCAGCACGCCGACAGTCGGCGTCGGCGCCACGGCATCGAGCAAACGGTGCATCCGCGACTGGCTGCTGCTGCGATTCATCAGGTCGTAGAACTGCGCCATCGTCGCGCTGGGATCCGGCCGGACACGATGAGCCGTCATGCGCCAACCAACTCGTACGGAGCATCGACGGCTGGACGAGCCAGGGACCTTGGCCCGCCGCGGCGCACCCACCGAGTCAGAGCATCGGCGCGGCCGGGACGATCCATCTGCCCCAACCACCACACCGGCCCGATCGTGCGGGGCTCTTGTCGCCCGGCGACCCCGACCACGCAGGCGCCGGCACACCTGCCCACGCAGTCAACGGCCACGAGGACAGCACCACGTGTCTGCCGGGCGGCACACCGCAACTCGGCCAGCCGGTCCGGCGGATCGGGTGCGTTGGAGGATGCGCCGCCCTGGTCGGCCATCCGGCGAAGCGCGCTGCACCGGTAGCCGGTGCAGACAACCACCAGCGGGCCGTCCGGTAGGTCGGGGTCAGTCACCGTGCTCAGCGTCGCATCGGCCGTACCTGCGGTTGAACCGCTGCACCCGGCCCTCGTTGTCCAGGGTTCGCGACGTCCCGGTCCAGAACGGGTGACTCGCCGAGGTGACGTCGACGTCGACCAGCGGGTACGTGTGCCCGTCGTCCCACTCGATCGTGCGGTCACTGGTCGCGGTCGACCGGGTCAGGAAGGCCATGGCTCCCGATCGATCCCGGAACACGACCGGGTGGTAGTCGGGGTGGATGTCAGACTTCACGACGATCATTTCCTCCTGTGGTACAACTGAGAATCATTATCGTATAGAAGGAGTGATGAGTGCACGATGCCAGGTCACCGAGACGACCCCCGCGTTCGGCAGCAACGTGCCGTGGTCGCGCAAGCGACCCGGCGACGCTTCGACCCCAACGTGCAGCACAAGCGCTACTGGGTGCCCAGCCTCGGTCGCAACGTCCGGCTGACGGTGAGCCCGCGTGGCATGAAGACCATCGACAAGCGTGAGATCGATGCGGTGGTCGCGGACATGCTCGCCCGCCGGGAGCGGATCTGATGGCCCGCAACGAGCTGCGTCCCAAGATCAAGCTGCGCTCCACCGCAGGCACGGGCTTCACCTACATGACGCGCAAGAACCGGCGCAACAACCCTGAGCGGCTGGTGCTGCGCAAGTACGATCCGCGCATCCGGGCCCATGTGGACTTCAAGGAGGAGCGCTGATGGCCAAGCGCAGCAAGATCGTCGCCAACGACCGACGCCGGGAGATTGTGGCGCGTCACGCCGAGCGCCGACGCGAACTGAAGCGGGCTTCGGTCGACATGCGTCTGCCGGCCGAGCAGCGGCGGGCGGCGATGGCCGCTCTGCACCGGCTGCCTCGCGACGTGAGCCCGACCCGGGTCCGCGAGCGCGACATGGTGGACGGACGGCCCCTGAGCTTGATGACGTCGTTCGGGCTGTCCCGCATCCGTTCCCGTGAGATGGCGCACCAAGGTGAGCTGCCCGGCATCACGAAGTCCAGCTGGTGAGCGCCGGACCCGACGAGCAGCTGTGGGCCGAGCACGGGCAGCTGCTCGAGCGTGACGGTGAGATCGAGCTGCCCTGGGTGCACCAGGCGGCCCGATGGGTGCTCGAGGACATCGCGTCTCAATCCCCGCGTCACGTGCTCGACGTCGGCGCTGGGCCGGCTGTCGCGGCTTGCCACCTCGCCGAGCTGCTCCCCGACACCACCGTCACCGCCCTGGACTCCACCCCCGCCTTCCTCGAACGGGCCCGCGCCCGCGCGGATCGGCTCGGCCTGGGTGACCGGGTGCGCGCTGTGCGCGGTGACCTCGACGGCGAGCTGCCGATCATCGAGCCGGCGGACCTGGTCTGGGCGTCGCACGTGGTGCACCATCTGCGTGATCCGGCCGCGGGACTACGGCGCCTGCGTGACCTGCTGAGCCCGACCGGCCTGCTGGTCCTCGCCGAAGGTGGCCTGCCGATGCGGGTGCTTCCCGCCGGGCACGGGGTCGGACCTCCGAGTCTGATCCTCCGCTTCGAGGCGGCACTCAGCGATCACTGGATCCAAACCTACGGCCTGCACGCCGGCGCAGTGCAAGGTGAACGCGACTGGCCGGTGTTGATCGCAGCCGCGGGTTTCGAGTCGGTGCTGACCCGCACCTTCCTGCTCGACCTGCCCGCACCCGTCCCCGACGAGGTGCGCGACCACCTGCACGAGCGGTTCAGCGAGCTGCTCCCGCAGGTGCGTGACCGGCTCGACCAGTCCGACCTGGCCGCGCTGGGTCGGCTGGTCGATGCCGATGACCCCGCCAGCATCCGCCGCCGGGAGGACCTGTTCCTGCTGGCAGCGTTTACCGTGCACGTGGGCCGGCGTACGCACGCTTCCCGGCCCTGCCGACCGTGACGACTCATGAACCGACGGAGGTGACATGTCAGAGCAGCTGGAGGCTGCGGCCGCCTTGTGGGGGCTGGCCGACTACCGCGGCGTGGCGGACAAGCTGATGCCGGCTGCACGTGCCATCGCCGACTTGGCCGGCCCGGGCCGGGACCGCTCGGCGCTGGACGTGGCCGCGGGTACCGGCAACGTCGCGGTTGCGCTGCGCGAGCGGGGCTGGGAGGTCGCAGCGACCGACGTGTCACCGCGCATGGTCGACCTGGGCCGCGAACGCACCGGCGACGAGGTCGGCTGGCGGGTGGCACCAGCCGAGCGGCTGCCGGTCGAAGACGCGTCCTGCGACCTGGTGGCGTCTGCCTTCGGGTTGATCTTCGCTGCCGATGTCGATGCGGCGGTCGGCGAGGTGCACCGGGCGCTACGCCCGGGTGGCCGCCTGGTTCTGACAGCTTGGGTGGTCGACGACTACATGGCGTCGATGACCGACGTGATGATGGCGTACCTGCCCACGCCGACCGGTCCGACGCCGATGGACTGGGGAGCTCGCGACGTCATCCACCGACGCCTGTCGGCCTTCGGTGAGGTCCGAGTGGAGCGGCGGACGCTGCCCTGGCACTTCGACAGCCCGGCTGCCGGTCGCGCGTTCTACGAGGCATCGTCGCCGGCCCACGTGGGGTCCATGCGGTACGCCGGCGAACGGGCCGGTGAGCTGATGGACGCCGTCGAGGAGCACCTCGCCGAGCGTGCCGAGCCGTCCGGCCAGGTCCGGATCGCGGCCGGCTACCTGCTGGTCTCGGCGACGCGGTAGCGCCTTGGCCGCCCGGCGACGCCAGCTGACGCCGATGGCGAAGACGCCGTCGTACGCTCAGCGGGCGGCCTTCGCATCGGCGGACGTCGCCGATGGGCCCACGCGCGCAGGGGCCACCCGAAGGGGCCGAGGCGGTAGCGATCCGGCCACCCCTTGGCACCGACGTCGTGCCAGGTCGGGCCGGTGGACGAGATCCAGGCTCGCGGCGGCGCCCGGTTGCGCACGCGACAGGACGGCCGGGCTCGATCGCGGCCACCGATGCCATCGTCGCGGCCGCGCGACCGTGTAGAGCCACCGCGTTCACCACCCCTGCATCGACCACACCTGCAGCGCCACCGCGAGGTCCAGACGCAGGTACGGGTCGGAGCTGAACGGGCCGAGCATCGACTCCAGCTTGCTCACCCGGTAGCGCACCGTGTTGTAGTGAAAGTGCTGCACGCGGGCCGCCTCGGCCACGTTGAGGTTGGTGTCGAGCAGGATCTGCAGGGTCGCCCGCAGGTCGGTGGCGGTCGCGGAGTCCTCGACGAGCGGCCCGAGCACCTCGACGGCGAAGGACCGCAGCTCCTCGACGTCGGGCACCAGCGAGATCAGCCGGTGCAGCCCCAGGCTGTCGAAGGTGGTCAGCGAGCCGGTGCCGTTGATCCGCCGCCCGACCTCGACGGCCCGGCGCGCGTGACCGTACGCCTGCGGCAGGTCGCTCGGTCGGCGGACGAGCCGGCTCACCCCGACCGAGAACGAACGGCGTCCCCCTCCCCGGTCTCCGCGGATCGCGGCGACGATGGGCGCGACGGCCCGCCGGGTCGCCGGGTGCACCTGCTCGGGTGCCTCGGGCACCTCGACGGGGACCAGCGCGACCACCTCGAAGGAGAAGTCCGCCACGGCGACGCTGGTGTCGCTCGCCTCGAGGACGTGCCGCCAGGCGGCGGCGTACCGCTCCTGCCAGCCCCGCCGCACCCGTGCGGAGACCGGGGACTCCTCGTGCGTCGGCGGGTCGAGCTCCCCCATCACCACCACGAGCGGCCGGTCCAGGTCCCAGCCGAGACCGACCGCGTGCTCGATGATCCGCTCGTCGTCCCCGCCCCGGCCACCGAAGACCTCGCGCAGGAAGTCCCCGCGGTACTTGCGCTCGACGGCGGTGACGGCCAGCTGGCGGGTGATCAGCAGTGCTGCCACGGTCGCGGCGCGCTCCAGTGCCTGGTGGTCGGCGTCGGTCAGCCGGCGTGCCGGGCTGTGCACCACCAGGCGGGCCAGCAGCGAGCCGCCCGCGATGACGGGGAACAGCCGCAGCTCGCCGTCACCGGAGCCGAACGGGTCCACCCGGGCCCGCTCGACCCGAAACCGCCCGGTGTCGTCGAACAGCTCGGCTGCCGACAGGCCCTGGCGCGCCCCGTCGGCCAGCGCGGCAGCTCGCTCCCGTCCGTCGGTCGAGGTGATCAGGACGCCGACGTCGAGCACCCGGGCCACCTCGGCGGCGATGTGGGCGAGGTCCCCACCTTCGAGCACGACCGCGGTGAGGGCGGCGTGCAGGGCGTCGATCCGTTCGAGCACGCCCGCCTGCAGGGTCGACAGGCTGGCGTACACCTCCTTGAAGATGTCGTCGAAGGCCACGTCGTGGCGCAGCCGTACGACCGGGAAACCGAGCTCGTCGGCGAGGTCGAGGACCGGGCGCGGGATCTCGTCGAGGTAGCGGCCGAGCTTGACCGCGATGCCGGACAAGCCCCTGGCGTGCAGGTCCCGGACCAGCTGGACCAGCGCCCGCTCACGCTCCTCGCCCGCCTGCGGGGTCAGTGCGGCCAGCGGGAAGCCCGTGGTGAGCAGCAGCTCGTCGGCCTTGACGTAGGCCTGGATGTCGGGGACCTCCATCACGTTGAGCCCGGCCACCAACTTGTCGAGCCCGGCCCCGCCGGCGAGGACCACCGACCCCGCGAGCGACGGTGCCTGCAGCACGTCTCGCAGCGGTTGCCCGTACGTCACGCTTGTCAGAGGTTGATCCGCCTGCCGTTGATCGTTGGCAATCTCTACCATCGGCAGACCGTACATTGCATGGATACCCTGCGGTGGCGGACCGGTCAACGACCCGTGACCAGCGGTGTCCGTCCCCGGGAGGCCGCATGCGCACCACCGGTGTCCAGGTGCGCGAGCGCGACGCGGCGACCTCCGTCCGGGTCGCGGCCGCTGCCTCGACCTGGACCGTGGCCCGGCTGGGCGGCGTCACCCGCGAGGTGGCCGTGATCGCGTCGGGGCCGCACGCGGTCTATCTCGACGTCGACGGCGACGCCATCGCACTGCTCGCCCGCTGCGCGGTACAGGTGCCCGTCGGTCTGCGTACCGGCCTGCGGTCGCTGCCGCGACCCGGCACGGCGCGGGTGGGCGCCGGCGAGCTCCGCCTCGGGCCCCTGGTCGTGCGCCCCGCCCGCCTGGTCGATCCCTACGTGCCCCGGCTGCCCGGCCTCGCCGTCCGCGGTCGGGCGTGGGCCACCGGGGTGCCGGGGTCCCTGCCCGCGTCCATGTCGGCCACCCTCCCCGTACCGGCACTGCAGTCACTGGCAGTGGGCGACCCGTCCGCCGTCGCGCAGCTGATCGGCCGGGGCGAGGGTCTGACCCCGCTGGGAGACGACGTGCTCGCGGCCTGGCTGGTCAGCCGCGCCGCCGCCGGGCTCGACCACGGTGACGTGGGCAGCGCGGTCCTGGCCGCGACCGGACGCACCACGACGCTGTCCGCGACGCTGCTGCGTCGCGCCCTGGCCGGTGAGTCCGTGCCCCAGCTGCGCGACCTGCTCATCGCCGTCGCGACCGGCGTCGGACCCGAGCAGCTGCGCTGCCAGCTCGACGAGCTGCTCGCGGTCGGTCACACCTCCGGCGCGGGGCTGGCACTCGGCGCGGCGCTCGCCCTGCCCGTGGACAGCCCGTGACTTCCGACGCTCGTACCCACGTGCAGGTACGCCCGGGCGCCTACGCCGACTCGGTCGCCCTGCTGCAGGTCAGCAAGGACGTCGCGGCCTGCGGCGCGGTGGTCAACGCCCAGGTCGCGATGGCGACGCCGCTGAACCTCGACCTGCTCGCGGGCATGGGCTTCGACGTACCCGCGACGACACCTCACGACATGGTCGTGGCGGTCCGGCTCAGCGACAGCGGCCGGCTGGACGACGCGATGGCAGCCGTCGACGCCGCGCTCGCGGCGGCGAGCCGTCGACGTGACGACGGCCCCGAGCAGCTCGCCCCACCCCGTACCACCGCCTCCGCGCTGGCCCGTGGCGATGCCGGCCTCGCGCTGGTGTCGGTTCCGGGTCCCTCGGCCTTCGTCGAGGCGATGGACGCGATCGAAGCCGGGTGCGACGTGATGATCTTCAGTGACAACGTGCCGCTCGCCCAGGAGGTCGTGCTCAAGCAGGCGGCCGAGCGGGCAGGCAGTCTCGTCATGGGTCCCGACTGCGGCACCGCACTGGTGGGTGGGCTCGGCCTCGGCTTCGCCAACGCGGTGCACCCGGGACCGGTCGGCATCGTGGCCGCTTCCGGCACGGGCTGCCAGCACCTGATGTCGCTGCTGGACGCGGCCGGGGTCGGCATCAGCGCGGCCCTCGGTGTGGGCGGGCGCGACCTGTCGGCCGCCGTCGGGGGCCTCTCCACCCGACAGGCGCTGCGGATGCTCGACGCCGACCCGGGTACCGACCTGATCGTGGTGGTGTCCAAACCGCCGGCACCGCAGGTGGCGGCCGAGCTCGAGGCCTTCGCCGCCGGGCTGTCCACACCCGTCCGGCTCGCCCTGCTCGGAGCCGGCCGGCCGGACCTGACCGCCGCGGCCGAGGCAGTCGTCTCCGCGCTGGGTCGACGGGCCCCGACCTGGCAGACCTGGGGCCACGCCGCGCACGGATCCGTCGATGGATGGCTGCGCGGGCTTTTCGTCGGCGGCACCCTGTGCGACGAGGCGATGCTCGTCGCAGCCGACGCGCTGGGTCCGATCCGCAGCAACATCGCGCTGTCCCCGGATCTCGCCCTGGGCGAGGACCTGCTCCCGGACACGCACGTGATGATCGACTTCGGTGACGACGCGATGACGGTGGGGCGGGCGCACCCGATGATCGACCCGACCCTGCGTCTCGAGCAGGTCGCCGCGGCGTCGGCCGACCCGGCCACCGGTGTCCTGCTGCTCGACGTGGTGCTCGGCCACGGAGCCCAGCAGGATCCCGCCGCGGATCTGGTGCCCGTCCTGACCGCCGTACGCCGCGACCTGCCGGTGGTGATCGCCTGCGTGGGTACCGACGCCGACCCGCAGGGCCTCACCCACCAGGCCCAGGCCCTCGCCGCGGCGGGCGCCCAGGTGTTCGCCTCCAACGCCGCAGCCGCCCGGCGCGCGGCGTCCCTGGTCGCCACCGGAGCCACCGGAGCCACCGGAGCCACCGGATGAGGCTCACCGACCTCGTACGGCGCGAGCCCTCTGTCGCCGCGGTCGGCGTGGACCTGCTCGCC
>JALZKQ010000025.1 GCA_030859165.1 Actinomycetota bacterium | reverse complement strand
GAGCACGATCGTCAGCCGGCCCGCGGTGGTGGGGCGCAGCGCCTGCAGCACGGCCCGGACCGCGTCCGGCTTGTGCGCGTAGTCGACGACCACCCGGAACGCCTGTCCGGCATCCACCTGCTCCATGCGCCCGGGCACGACCGCGCTCGTCGCGATCCCGGCGAGGACCTCCGTCAACGGCCGGCCGGCCTGCACGAGCGCCACGATCGCGGCCAGCGCGTTGGCCACGTTGAAGGCACCAGGCAACGGGACCTGGACGCTGCCACGCTGCCCGTGCGGGCCGAGCAGCGTGAACCGGGAGCCGGCTGAGGTGGCCTGCACGTCGACGGCGCGCCAGTCGGCGCCGTCGCGACCGTGGGCCGAGATCGTCGTCACCGCGACCTCCGTCGCCGCCACCAACCGTGCGCCGTACGGGTCGTCGACGTCGATCACCGCCTGCCTGGACCTCGCGGAGGTGAACAGGGAGGCCTTGGCGTCGAAGTAGTCATCGAGGTCGGCGTGGAAGTCGAGGTGGTCGCGACCGAGGTTCAAGAAGACGGCGACGTCGAAGACCAGCCCGTCGACACGGCCCAGCACGAGTGCGTGGCTGGACACCTCCATCGCACACCGGGTCACCCCGTGGTCGACCATGACACCGAACAGGGCGTGCAGGTCGGGGGCCTCGGGCGTGGTGAGCGCCGAGCGGACCGGCCGGCCGTCGATCCGGGCGCCGGTGGTCCCGATCACCGCAGCGGGCTCGCCGCAGGGACGCAGCCCGGCCTCGAGCAGGTACGTCACCGTCGTCTTGCCCTGGGTGCCGGTCACGCCGATCGTGGACACCCGGGCGGCAGGGTCGGCGTAGACGATGCGCGCGAGTTCGCCCAGGACGCCGCGCGGACGCTCGTGGACCAGCACGGGGCGACCGGTGGCAGCACAGTCGGGAGCGCCGGCGGCATCGGTGATCAGCGCCGCCGCGCCCGCCTCGACGGCCCTGGCCGCGAACCGGGCACCGTGGGTGTGGGCGCCCGGCAGCGCGGCGTACAGGTCACCGGGCAGCACCGAGCCCGTCGAGAGCGTGAGGCCGGTCACCGCGACGCCGGACGGATCGGCCGCACCCAGTAGCGGGGCATCGACCGCATCGGCGATCCTGGTGACGAGAACGGGGACGACTCGTCGCGGACGGACGGGAACGCCACCGTCGGCGGGGCCGTTGCCGGCGGCTCCCGCGCCACTGGTGCTGGAGTGGTGGGACACCGGGCGAGGCTACCGCTTCACCACGAGAGCGGGACGCGCTCGTAGCGGGCACCGGTCGGCGGGATGCTGTAGCGCTGCAGCACCGTGCTCATGATGTCGTGGAAGACCGGACCGGCACCAGTGCCACCTCCGCTGCCGTCCTGCGGGTTGTCGATCACCACGTACGTGACGAACCGTGGGTCGTCGGCCGGTGCGAAACCGGCGTAGGAGACCGTCGCACCAGAGTCGTAGTAGCCGCCGTCGGGGTCCGCGCGCTGCGACGTGCCCGTCTTTCCGGCCACCAGGTAGCCCGGGATGGCGCCCTGCGGCCCGGTGCCGCCCCGTTCGGTGACGGCGGTCATCATCGACGCGACGTCGCGCGCGGCCTGCTCGCTGACCGCCCGGTGCCGCTCGGGCGCCGGGGCCGCCTCGAACGTCCCATCCTCGTGTCGCATGCCGGACACCAGGTGTGGGGCGACGTACTCACCGTCGTTGGCGATAGAGGCGACGGCGGCGGTCATCTGCAGCGCCGTCACGGAGAGTCCCTGCCCGAAGGTGACCGTCGCGCGCTGGGCGTCGCTCCAGGTCTCCGGCTCGGCCAGGATCCCCGCGGACTCACCGGGCAGGCCGACCCCGGTCGGCTGGCCGAGGCCGAACGAGCGCAGGTACGCGGCGAGCCGCTCGTCGGCCATCTCCTCCGCCGCGACGATGGTGCCGGTGTTCGAGGACAGGGCCAACGCACCGGTCGCGGTCATCCGGGCCCGTTGCGTGCGGTCGTCGTAGTCGTTGATCTCGTAGCCGTCTTTCTCGATACCACCCGGGACCACCAACCTGGTCGTCGGCGAGACCAGACCTGCGTCCAGGAGGGCCGCGAAGGTGAGGACCTTCTGCACGCTGCCGGGCTCGTAGACGTCCTGCAGACCGCGGTTGCGCACCCGGTCGAGGTCCAGGTCGGACAACCGGTTCGGGTCGAAGCTCGGGACCTGGGAGAACTGGTAGATCTCCCCCGTCCGTGCGTCGACGGTGATGGCGACGCCCCACTCCGCGCCGCTGGCGCGCACCTGAGCAGCCAGGCGGCGGTCCGCGTACCACTGCAGGTCACGGTCGATCGTGGTGACCAGGGTGGTGCCGTCCTGCGAATCGGTGACCGTCTTGTCTGCCATCGGGATGTACTCGCCGGAGGGCGCCGTCACGTACGTCGCCTCGCCGTCGGTGCCCTGCAGGACGTCGTTGAACGCCAGCTCGAGCCCCGAGCCGCCCTCGCCCTCTGCGTTGACGATGCCGACCAGGTTGGCCGCGACGTCGGTCTCGGGGTACGTCCGCAGCGGGTCCCGCTCGCTCAGCACGCCGCTGAGCCCTTCCGCGGCGAGCCGGTCGTACGCCTGCTCCGCCCGCCAGGTGGGGACCCGGCGGGCGAGGTAGACGAACCTGGTGTCCGGCGTTCGCAGCTTCTCGACCATGGCGAAGTAGTCGAGACCGAGCTCCTCGGACAGGACGGCCGCGATCCGGGTAGCCGTGTCGGAGGTGAGCGACGGGTCGGCGGTGATGGCCACGGCGTCGACCGAGGACGCCAGCTCGGCGCCGTCGCGGTCCAGGATCTGCCCGCGGGCCGCGTGCAGGGTGACGCTGCGGGTGCCCTCGGCCTGGGCCATGGAGGCGTACGCATTGGCGTCGACGCCCTGCAGCTGGAACAGGCGAGCCGCGAACAAGGACATGACGACGGCGATCAGCAGCAGGAAGATCCGCAGCCGGAACTGCGTGCGCCGCAGCCGCAGGGCGCTGCCCGCTCCGCGGCCACCCCGCTCGGTGGTGGAGCTCGCCATCAATCGACCCTCCGCCGTGTCGGTGACTCAGTCTGGCCCCTGACGTCGCGCTGAGCTGTCGTGCCCGCCGGCGCGTCGGACCCGGTGTCCGGCCCGCCCGGAGGGCCGTCAGGTTCGCGGCCGCCCAGGCCGGGCAACGGCTGGCCGGCGACGGCGGGGACCGGCTCGCCGATGACCGAGCCGTCGGACAGGTCGAGGAACATCGGGTTGGCGCTGGGCACCATGCCGTGCTCGGTCGCCCTGAGTGCCAGCCGGTGGGTGCTCTGGATCCGCTCCAGCTGCTGGTCGAGGGCCTGCTGCTGGACCTTCAGCTCGCCCGAACGCGCCTGCAGGCCGGCGAGCTCGAAGGCGCCCTTCTGCATGGACAGGTTGAGCAGCAGCAGCCCGACGAGGCCGCCGACCAGCATCACCGCGACGACGACGACGAACCCGCTGCCGCGACGGACGACGACGCTGCCGGCAACGACCTGCAGCTCGGGGGCGCGCGCTGCTAGCTGCCGGGTCGAGCCGGCTCTCGCTGCGCCGGAATGCTGCGTGCTCATGCTGCCTCCCTGATCCGCTCCGCGGCCCGCAGCCGCACCGATCGGGCGCGCGGGTTGTCGGCGACCTCGTGGTCGTCGGCCTTTTCTGCCCCCCGGGTCAGCGACCGCAGCCGGGGCAGCAGGTGCTCCGGCACGACCGGCAGACCGGCGGGAGCGCCGGCCTGCGTGTGCCGGGCGAGCTCCTGCTTGACCATGCGGTCCTCCAGCGAGTGGTAGGACAGGACCACCAGGCGTCCCCCGACAGCGATGGCCGAGACCGCCTGGGGAAGCGCCCGCCGCAACGCCGACAGCTCGTCGTTGACCTCGATGCGCAACGCCTGGAAGGTGCGCTTGGCCGGGTGGCCCCCGGTGCGGCGCGCCGCCGCCGGCACGGCGCCGCGGATCAGCTCGACCAGCTGCCTGCTCGTGGTGAGCGGTACCGACGCCCGTGTCCGCACCACAGCGGCGGCGATGCGCCGCGCAAAGCGCTCCTCGCCGTACTGACGCAGGATGCGCGACAGCTCCCGCTCGTCGGCCTCGGCGAGCACGTCGGCGGCCGTACGACCGACGGTCGGGTCCATCCGCATGTCGAGCGGGGCGTCGTGCGCGTAGGAGAACCCCCGCTCGTGCTCGTCGAGCTGCATCGAGGAGACCCCGAGGTCGAAGAGCACGGCATCGACGCGCGGGCTCCCGTGCGCTCCGAGCGCCTCCGACATCTGGTCGTAGACGGTGTGCACGAAGGTGACCCGGCCGGCGAGGTCACCGAGGCCCTCTCGCGCTCCCTGCAGTGCGGCCGGGTCGCGGTCCAGGCCGATGACGCGCGCACGCGGACAGGTCTGCAGGACGGCCCGGGTATGTCCCGCATGGCCGAGCGTCGCATCGACCAGCACCGCACCGGCGTGGTCGAGGGCCGGGGCGAGGAGGTCGACGATGCGCTCGAGCAGGACGGGGACGTGGCGGGCGGGTGCCCCGGGTGCGGTGTCCATCTGCGTCGCCGTCAGCCGGCGATCCGGGCCAGGGCAGTGATCGCGAGGGCGACGAGCAGGGCGCTGACGAGGGAGAACACCATCACCGCGATGCCGTCTCGGACGTCGTCACGCACCCGCTTGCCCGCGTGCCCGTGGGCACCGGGGCGCGGCGCCGGCTCGGGCAGCAGCCCACGGGTGCGGTGTACGGGCGTTCGCTTCCGCGTCCTGCTCGGGACGACACCGGTGCTCATCCGGGCCTGCCTTCTTGGTCGGTGCTGCTGCTGTGTGCTCGGAAAGGGGCTCTGGCTCTGGTGGCAATGACCCGGTGGGGTCCCGATCGCTGCGTCCAGGGCTCCCCCCGCTCCCGCGTCCCTCTGGCACCGGGGAAGGTGCGCCAGAGGCGACGGTGGAGCGGAGTGGAGACCTCGCCGCACGAGCGGTCCCGCCTCAGACGACTCCTTCGATCACCGCCTCGGACAGGGACGAGAAGACGTCCTCCTTGTCAGCGCTGTAGCTCTCCCACGCGGCGGAGTCCCAGATCTCCACGCGATCCATGGCACCGATCACGACGACGTGACGGGAGAGGTTGGCGTACGTCCGCAGGATCGCCGGGATGGTGATCCGACCCTGCTTGTCGGGCAGCTCGTCAGAAGCCCCCGAGAACAGCACGCGGATGAAGTCACGCGACGCCTTGTCGGTGAAAGGGGTGTGGGTGAAGCGCGCGGTGAGCGCCTCGAAGCCAGCCTTCGACCAGACGAACAGGCAGCGGTCCTGGCCACGCGTGATCACCAGACCTCCCTGCAGTTCCTCACGAAACTTCGCCGGGAGGAAGACCCGACCCTTCTCGTCGAGCCGGGGCGTGTGCGTGCCCAGGAACATGCCGCACCACCCCTCTCTCCTCCACTGTGCACCACTTTACTCCACTTGTGGGCCAGGTCAATCCGGAACCGCGCGTCAACGCGCAGTTCCTGGACCTGGCACACGGGAGCGTCTCGAGGTGAACCACCAGGTCAGAGGGCGATCCAGACCGGCCCCGAGGCATGGTGGCGCAAAGTGGAGGAGAACGTACCCACCACGGTGTCCTCGCCAGCCGCCCACGGAAACTGCACAGCCGTTCTCCTTTTCGGCCGTCGGCCTGACAGACTCGTGCTGACCGTGCGGGGCGGTCGCGGAGGACCTGGAGGACATGCGTGACAGGCAGCAGCGCTGACACCGACCTGACGACCCAGCAAGGTGGGGACTTCGCAACGCTCACCGACGTGGCGCAGCGCATCGCGCTCAACATCGGCGTCGTGATCGAGGGCAAGCCCGACGTGGTCCGTTCCGCGATCACCGTGCTCCTGGCCGGGGGCCACCTGCTCATCGAGGACGTCCCCGGCGTGGGCAAGACCATGCTGAGCAAGGCGCTGGCGCGTTCGATCGACGGCACCGTCCGCCGGATCCAGTTCACCCCCGACCTGCTGCCCAGCGACGTGACCGGGGTCTCCATCTACAACCAGGAGACCCGCGAGTTCGAGTTCCGCCCCGGCGGCATCTTCGCCAACATCGTGGTCGGCGACGAGATCAACCGGGCCTCGCCCAAGACCCAGTCGGCCATGTTGGAGTGCATGGAGGAGCGGCAGGTCACGATCGACGGCCACACCTACCGGCTGGACGAGCCGTTCATGGTCATCGCCACCCAGAACCCGATCGAGATGGAGGGCACCTACCCCCTACCCGAGGCTCAGCGGGACCGTTTCATGGCGAGGGTGTCGATGGGTTACCCGGTCGAGGCGGCCGAGCTCGCGATGCTGGACCACCACGCCGGCGCGGACCCGTTGGCGAACCTCGGGGCCGTGACCGACGCCGCTGAGGTCGCCAAGCTGATCGACGTGGTCCGGCAGGTGTTCGTCTCCCCCGCCGTACGCCGCTACGCGGTCGACCTCGTCTCCGCCACACGGCGTACCCCGGACCTGCGGCTCGGCGCATCTCCGCGCGCAACGCTGCACCTCGTGCGGGCCGCCAAGGCGGCAGCAGCGCTCGACCGCCGCGAGTACGTCATTCCCGACGACTTGCAGCGGCTGGCAGCCGCCGTGCTCGGCCACCGCCTCCTGCTGTCCGCCGACGCCGTCATCGGTGGCCGGCGGGCCGAGCAGATCCTGGCAGCGATCGTGGCGTCCGTCCCGGTGCCACAGGCCGGCCTCCCCGCGTCGAGCGGTCGCCGCAGGCAGGGCTGAGCCGTGCGTGAGGCCCTGTCGGCGCTGACGACCCGCGGGCGCGCCTTTCTGGCCGCCGGCTTCACGGTCGCGCTGTGCGCCCTGGTCCTCGGGTTCGATGCGCTGCTCCGCGTGGGCATCCTCGCCGCCGCCCTGCCGCTGCTCACCGCCTTCGTCGTCGGCCGGGCGCGGTACCGACTCTCCGCGAAGCGGGGGGTGTCACCGCAGCGCGTCTCACCCGGGCAGCCGGCGACGGTGTCGCTCTCGATGGCCAACGAGGGCGCGATGCCCATGAGCCTGCTGCTGCTCGAGGACCACGTCCCGTACGCCCTCGGCACCCGCGCCCGGTTCATGCTCGACCGGGTCGGGCCGCGCTGGCGTCAACAGGTCAACTACTCGGTCCGCTCGGAGGTCCGGGGGCGATTCCAGATCGGCCCGCTGTCGATCCGGGTCTCCGACCCCTTCGGCTTCATCGAGCTGGTCCGTTACTTCCGCGAGACCAGTGACCTGGTGGTGGTGCCGGTGGTGCACGCGCTGAGCCGCATCCCGCTGGAGGCCGCATGGACCGCTCAGGGCGAGAATCGTCCGCGCGCCTTCGCCGTCGGCAGCGCCGAGGACGTCATGACTCGGGAGTACCGCCGTGGTGACGACCTGCGCCGCGTGCACTGGCGCAGCACGGCCCGCGTGGGTGAGCTCATGGTCCGGCGCGAGGAGCAGCCGTGGCAGAGTCGCGCGACCATCGTGCTCGACTCGCGCCGGATCGCTCACCGTGGCAGTGGGACCGCGTCGTCCCTCGAGTGGCTGGTGGCGGCTGCCGCGTCGATCGCGGTCCACCTCAGCCAGTCCGGCTACTCGGTCCGTCTGGTCACCGACCGGCCGGACCCCGAGGCCAATGCCTGGCACGACCGCCTGGCCGACCCCCAGGCCCAGGCAGGACCCATCCTCGACGAGCTCGCGGTCATGTCGGTCTCCGAGCACCAGAGCATGCACCACGCCGTCGACGCGGTGGCCGGGTCCGCCGGGCTGGTCATCGGTCTGTTCGGGGCGCTGCAGGGCAGCGACGTGGCCGACCTCGCCCGGATGCGCGCCCATGGCTCCACCGTGCTGGCGATGATCCTGGACACCGGCGCCTGGGACGACAACGACGCCGCCAGCACGTCCCCGGCGGCACGGATGGTCGGGGCACTCGGCCTGCACGGGTGGAACGCCGTGGTCGCCGATCCCTACGAGTCGCCGGCCGCCACGTGGACGCGACTCGGTGCCGTTGCCCGGCACGGTGCACGAACGGGGCGCTCGGCATGAGCGCGCGAGCGTTCACGCACCAGCTGCGGCTGGGCGGCTGGGCGTTGCTGGCGACGCTGGGCACCTGCCTGTCGCTCGGGCCGCTCATCGAGGACCGGCGCTACCTGGTGCATGCCGGCGGGCTGCTCGTGCTGGCTGTCCTGACCGGCGCAACGCTGCGGGGGCTCCATGTCCACCGACCCCTGGTCTTCCTCGTGCAGGTCGTCCTCGCCGCGGAGCTCGCGGTGCTTGCCTACACCGACTCGCGGCTGCCGACCCCGACTGCCATCGGCGAGATCCGCGACGGGTACGTCCGGTTCGCCGAGAACGCCCAGCTGTACACCGCGCCGATGCCTTCCGACGCCTCCGCCACGATGTCGATGGCACTCATCATCGTGGTTCTCGGACTGGTCGTCGACCTTATCGGTGTGACCTACCGCCGGGTGCCGCTGCTCGGGCTGGTCTTCCTGCTCGTCTACATGGTCCCGGTGGCACAGCTCGCCGGTGACGTCTCGGTCTTCGCGTTCATTCCGGGGGCGGCGGCGTTCGTGTTCCTGCTCGCGGCTGACGAACGTGAGCGATTGACCCACTGGGGACACCAGATCGCGATGTCGGGTCGCGTCTGGTCACAGGGTTCCGCCGAGGTCGACGACAGCGGTCTGCGCCAGTCGCGGTACCGGATCGGCTTCGGCGCCGTGGCACTGGCCGCACTGCTGCCGTTCGTGGTGCCGTCGGTGGATCCGCAGATCCTGTTCGACGGCGGGAGTGGCGGTGAGCTCGACGGGCGCAACGGTGGCGTCGACGTCGAGAACCCAGTCCTCGACATGCGTCGCAATCTGTCTCAGACCACCGATGAGGTGCTGCTGCGGATCCAGACGGACGACCCGGAGCCCGGCTACCTCCGACTTGCCGCGCTGGACCGGTTCACCGGCGACGAGTGGACGGTGGGGTTCCGGCCCACCGACGACGCCGCGGACACCACCGGGGCGCTGCCCGGTGCGCCCGGTCAGGTCGCCTCCGTGCTCAGCGTCGGACGCGAGTACGAGGTGCAGGTGACCGACGCGCTGCGCTCGGACTGGCTGCCCGTCGTCTACTCCCCCGCCAGGGTAGAGGTCGAGGGCGAGTGGCTCGTCGACCCGACGCACGTCGACATCCGGCGAGACGACGGACAGGACGACTCCTCCGGCCTGCGGTACTCCTTCCGCTCCACCGTCTCCGACCCCACCCAGGACCAGCTCCAGTTCGCCCCGGACGCACCGTCGGCCCTGGCGCAGTTCACGACGTTGCCCAGCGGCTTCTCCCCGGAGATCCGCGAGCTGACCGCGCAGGTGACCGGGAACACGACGAACGGCTTCAGCAAGGCGCTGGCACTGCAGCAGTACTTCCGCGACCCGGCGAACTTCGAGTACGACCTCGCGCAGGCCGATGACGGCGAGAACGGCGAGGAGGCCATCGAGGACTTCCTCCTCAACACCCAGGTGGGCTACTGCGAGCAGTTCGCCAGCGCGATGGCACTGATGGCGCGGGTCGAGGGCATACCGTCCCGGGTGGCCATCGGTTTCCTGCGGCCCAGCGACTCGCGCGACGGGTGGCAGGAGTTCAGAGGCCAGGACATGCACGCGTGGCCGGAGCTGTACTTCGAAGGAGTCGGCTGGGTGCGCTTCGAGCCAACCCCGGCATCGCAGGGCGCCACCGCCCCAAACTTCGACACCGGGGGCCCCGACGACCCGAGCGCCACGCCCACCGAGACCCTGGACCCCAACGACACCCAGACCACACGGGTCCAGCAGGACCCGTTCCAGCCCAACCGGGACGACGACCCGGCAGCCGGCCTCGGCGACGACGCGGGGCTCTGGGGCGCGATCCGGATCGTCCTTCCGGGGCTGCTGCTGCTCGGCGCGCTGGCCGTGCTCCCGCGGGCGCTGCGCGAGATGCGCCGCCGGCGACGCTGGAGCGGCGCGACGTCTCCCGTCGCTGCGGCCGAGGCGGCCTGGAGCGAGCTGCGCGACAGCATGGTCGACCTGCGCCTGCCCTGGGACGACCGGGACACCCCGCGGCACCTCGGCCGCGCCCTGCGCGTACGCATCGACGAGCGTCGACGTGCTCCGGTGATCACCGGACCCACGACCGAGCAGGCGGTGCAGGCACTCAACACGCTCGTGGTGGCCGTCGAACAAGGCCGGTACGCGCGCACAGCAGCGGCCGTCAGCGGTCTGCGGCAGGCCGAACGGACGGTGGTGGAGGCGATCACGGACACCCGGACGCCCTCGGTCCGGCGCCGCAGCACCTGGTTGCCGCGCTCGGTGCTGCGTCGTCCCGGCGCCGACCGTTCGGCCTCGCGGGCACGAGGGCACGCACCGGGCGAAGCCGTGCTGTCGCTGCGGGACTGACCTGCGAAGGGGCTGGTCGGCCTCAGGGCCTTCAGTAAGCCTCGCCGTCGTCGCGGCGACGGCGCCAGCGCTCCTCCATGCGGTCCATGAACGAGCCGGTGGTCTCCTTGCCTGCCTTCGATGGGGAAGAAGGAGCAGCAGAGGTCTCGGTCTCCTCGGACCCGGCTCCCTGCTGCACCCGGCGCCAGGCAACGGCGAACAGGTACGCGCCGCCCAGCATGGTGAGGAAGCCGACGACCGCGATGATCGTGTTGGTCTGGACGGCCCCGACCATCAGCACCGCGACACCGAGGACGAAAGCACCGGCACCGGCGAGCGCTTGGCGACGGTTGCGAGCCGCGCTCGCGGATCCGCGCAATGTCGAGGCGAACTTGGGATCATCGGCTGCGAGCGCCTGCTCCATCTGCTCGAGCAGCCGCTGCTCCTCTTCCGAGAGCGGCACCTACATCCTCCTGCGTCGAGTGACGGGCACGATGTTGTGCTCCGGTTCTGCTCCCAGTCTAGGCAGCCGGGGGCCAAGCCGAAACCCGGACGGAGGAATCGGTGGACCGGGTCCCGTCGTCGTGACGGCGATGCAACCTCCTGGACGCGCTCCGCGTCTGAAGGGAGGCCCCACCTGCCGTCGGACCGATGCGGACCAACCTGCACAGTTAGGATGTCGCAGTCGCGGCGGCCAGGGTCGAGGGGTACGTCACATGCGTCGAGCAACTGACCACCGAGTCACACATTTCTGGAGGAAACCAATGAAGCGAGTCGCCAGAGTCGCCGCCACGATCGCCACCGGCGGACTCGTCCTTTCCCTGTTGCCCGCGGCCAGCGGGGCCCCGGGGTCGTCGGTGACGACGAGCACGGTGGTGGCATCCTCCTCGAGCGCGTCGGCGGACGAGCGGCTGACCTACAAGCCCCGCAAGCGCTTCGCCCGCGAGTTCGTGCGGCGAGGTGACGTCGACCGCTCGCCGTACGACATGAAGCACGTCCGTGAGCTGCAGTACCGCCTCACCTGGGCCGGTACGTACAACGGTCCGATGACCGGACGGTTCGACAGCCGTCTCGTCGGTGCGGTCAAGAGGTTCCAGAAGCGCAGCAACCTGCGCATCACCGGAGCGGCGAACGTCCACACCTGGAAGAAGCTGATCCCCAAGACGGTGCGAGGCAAGAACGCGGTCCCGCGTCGGTGCAAGCGGGCCGGGTGGCACGCCTGCTACGACCGCTCCCGACACCAGGTCACGCTGTGGAGGAGGGGCAAGCTGTGGAACTCCTGGCTGGTGCGTGGCGGCATGGCCAGCACGCAGACCCGCGTCGGCCGTTTCGAGGTGTACTACCGCAACAAGGACCACGTGAGCTCGCTCTTCGGGTCACCGATGCCAAACTCGCAGTTCTTCTCCGGCGGTCAGGCCTTCCACGGGTCGACGCTGATGATGAATCCCTTCGTTGGCCACAGCCACGGCTGCGTGAACATGTACATCAAGGACTCACGGCAGCTGTGGAAGCTGACCGCGGACCGCGAGCTGAAGGTGCGCGTCTACGGGGCGTGGTCCTGACCGGCCGCACCGGCCCGTTCAGTTCTGTGCCGTGTCCGGAGCAGGGTCGCCGGTTGCACGGCGCAGGAACCCCACCGACGCCCGGCGGCGTCGACGGCGCGCTCGGCGTCAGACCACCCGTGTGACCGCTGGCCCAACATCAGCTGGCGCGGGGTGGCCGCCGTCGGCGTCAGCCCGCTGACGCGCACCCCGACCAACCTGATGCGGGCGCGTTGCAACCCCAGGGCGGCGAACAGGTCGGCTGCCTGGGCGTGCACCTCGATGGCGACGTCGGTGGGGTCGCGCACCGTACGTGACCGGGTGATGGTCGTGAAGTCGCTGAAGCGGACCCGCAGCGTGACGGTGCGACCGACGACCTCGGCGGCCCGCATCCGCGAGGTGACCTTCGTCGAGGAGCGCAGCAGCTCACGCTGCACGATCTCGGGATCGTCGGTGTCGCGGTGGAAGGTCGTCTCCGACCCGATGCTGCGCTCCGGCTCCTCGGCACCCCGTCGGGCCACCACGGTGGTGCGACCACCGCCCCACGCCAGGTCGTGCAGCTGGGTGCCGGTGGCGGCTCCGAACGCCCGGACGAGGACATCCACCGAGGTGTGGGCGATGTCGCCGACCGTGCACAGACCCAGCCGCCGCAGCGCGGTCGCGGTGGTCTCCCCCACCCCCCACAGCTCCTCGACGTCCAGCGGGTGCAGGAACGCCGTGGCCTGCTCCGGCGTCACGACCACGAGCCCGTCGGGCTTGGCCCGCCGCGAGGCCAACTTGGCGAGGTGCGTGGTGGAGGCGATTCCCACCGAGCAGGTGATTGCCTGCTCGTCGGCGATGCGTGCCCGCAGCCGCTCGGCGACCTGGCGGGGACCGCCGAGCCGTCGCGCCGACCCGGAGACGTCGAGGAACGCCTCGTCCAACGACATCACCTCCACGACTGGGGTGATGTCGCGGAAGGTCTCCATCACCGCGGCGGACACCGCCGCGAAGCTCTCGAAGTCCGGTGGGACGACGGTCGCACCCGGGCAGAGCCGTCGGGCTCGCATCATCGGCATCGCCGAGCCCACCCCGAAGGCACGAGCCTCGTAGCTCGCGGAGAGCACCACCCCTCGATGTCCGCCACCGACGATCACCGGGATGCCCTGCAGGTCAGGTCGGTCTCGCGTCACCACCGAGGCGTAGAACGCATCCATGTCGACGTGCAGGATCGTGCAGCCGCCGAGCCGGCGGCCGTGGGGGGTCGGCGACCTCACCGGGCCACCACGGGTGACAGGTCAGCTGCGGCGGCGGGAGACAACCCGGCGAGAGACAACCCGGCGAGAGACAACCATGAGCTGACCGGCGACGGCGGTGAGCTCGGGGATCTGTGCGACGGCACGCTCGAGCTCGACGAGGGCGGCCTGGGCTCCGGGCTCGGTGTCCACGACCGAGCTGGGGACGAGGTCGGCGAACACCCGCAGGCCGTGGACCGCCTCGGCGGTGAAGCCGTGCGCCGCCAGCAGGTCGAGGATCTCCTCGCGGGTGTAGCGGCGGGGTCCCTGGGCCCGTGCCTGCGCATCACCGGTCGGTACCTCGAGCAGCTCCCGTGCGGCCACGAGGTGTCCGGCCAGGGCGCGTCCCAGCACGGCGGCGTACCGTCCGGCGACGACGACCGAGAGGACACCGTCCGTCCGGAGCGCGTCGCCGATCGCGTCAAGTGCCTGCCCGGGGTCCTCCACCACCTCGAGGACCCCGTGGCAGAGCACGACGTCGACCGAACCGGGCGCGACGTGGTCACCGAGGTCGGTGGTGTCACCCTGGACACCGATGACCCGAGCGGCCACGCTGTTCTCGTCGGCTCGCCGGTGCATCGAGGCCAGGGCATCAGGGCTGGGATCGATGACGGTGACGTGGTGGCCGAGCTCGGCTGCACGCACGGCCAGCCCGCCGGTGCCACCGCCGAGGTCGACGATCTGCCGGGGGCCGCCCTCGTCGGCGCTGCCGAGCAGCTCTCGCACCCGCTCCCAGAGCACGGCGTTGCGGGCCACCCCGCGAGCCATGCTGCGCTGGGGACCGCCGGGTCCTCGCGGCGCGACGGGATCCTGGTCCGGCTGGGACCCAGGACGCGGCTGATGGACCACCGGGGTACTCCTCGACGACGCGACGACAGGCAGCCCCACTGTCTCATCCCCCCGCCACCCCGCCCTCTCATCCCC
>JALZKQ010000012.1 GCA_030859165.1 Actinomycetota bacterium | reverse complement strand
GCATCGACCCCCAGCAGCAGCCACGGACCCACCCCCGATTCCGCGAACCACCACCACGCCACGGACCCCACCGGCACCGACAACCCTGAGGCAACCGGGCCAATGCCCCCGATGGTGCAGCCAGGCTTAAAGGGTCGCCACGACGGCGCGGACGTCAGCTGCCGTGCCCCGCGGCGTCCCGAACCGCACCGGCACGGACCAGGTCGACGACCGTCTCGATCTCCGGAGCGAGGTAGCGGTCGGTCCCGGGTCCGGCCACCCCGGCGGCGCGCAACAGCGCCACGACCGCGCCCGTGCCAGGTCCCGGCCGCAACGGCGCCCGCAGGTCCAGGCCACGCGCCGCGGTCAGCACCTCGATCGCCAGCACCCGGGTGAGCCCGTCGACCGCCCGGAGCAGCTTGCGCCCGGCATGCCAGCCCATTGACACGTGGTCCTCCTGCATCGCGCTGCTCGGGATCGAGTCGACGCTCGCGGGGGCCGCGAGCCGCTTGAGCTCCGACACGATGCCGGCCGCGGTGTACTGCGCGATCATGTGGCCGGAGTCGACGCCCGGGTCGTCGGCGAGGAACGCCGGCAGTCCGTTGCTGCGGGACACGTCCAGGAAGCGGTCGGTACGTCGCTCGCTCATGCCGGCCAGGTCGGCGACCGGGATCGCGCAGAAGTCCAGCGCGTACGCCACCGGGGCACCGTGGAAGTTGCCGTTGGACTCCACTCGCCCGTCGGGCAGCACCACCGGGTTGTCGACGGCGCTGGCCAGCTCGCGCTCGGCGACGCCGGCGGCGAAGTCGAACGCATCACGGGCTGCACCGTGCACCTGCGGCGCGCAGCGCAGCGAGTACGCGTCCTGGACGCGGGTGCACTCCGGTCCCCGGTGGCTCGCCACGATGGGTGAGTCTCTGAGCAGGCGGCGCATGGTCGCGGCCGAGCGTTGCTGTCCCGGGTGCGGGCGCAGCGCCTGCAGGTCAGCGGCGAACACGCGGTCCGTGCCGAGCAGTCCCTCCACGCTCATCGCGGCGGCCACCTCGGCGGTGTCGACCAGCACGGCGAGGTCGTGCAGCGCGAGCAGGAGCATGCCGAGCATGCCGTCGGTGCCGTTGATCAGCGCGAGCCCCTCCTTCTCGGCCAGCACCACCGGCGCCTGACCGATCTCGGCCAGCACGTCGGTGGTCGGGCGGCGCACCCCGCCCGGGTCCCGGACCTCGCCCTCGCCGAGCAGGGCCAGCGCGCAGTGCGCCAGCGGTGCGAGGTCGCCGGAACAGCCGAGGCTGCCGTACTCGTACACGACCGGGGTCACCCCGGCGCTGAGCAGACCGGCCAGCGCCTGTGCGGTCTCGACCCGTGCGCCGGTACGTCCGGTGGCCAGCGTCGACAGGCGCAGCAGCATCAGCGCGCGTACGACCTCGCGCTCCACCTCGGGTCCGGAACCGGCGGCGTGGGAGCGGATCAGCCCGGCCTGGAGCTGGGCCCGGAGGGCCGCCGGGATGTGCCGGGTGGCCAGCGCGCCGAAACCGGTGGAGACGCCGTAGGCGGGTGCCGGCGAGGCAGCCAGCGCCTCGACCCAGCCCCGGGAGGCGGCGATGGCCGCGAGGGCGTCCTCCGACAGCTCCACCGGTGCACCGCCGCGGGCGACGGCGACGACGTCGGCGGCCGCGAGGGCACCGACGGGCACGGTGACGGGAACACGGGAGTTCATGCCCTCCATCGTGTCGGATCGCGTGATCCGGTGTCCGAACGGTCACCCGTGCACAGCTTCCTGTCGTCTCCGGCCCGAAGTGACTAGGCTTGCGAGTTCGCTCGTACCTGGATCCTGGAGCCCGCATGTCACGCCGCCGCCTCGCAGTCGCCGCCACGGCAGCGGCTGTCGCGACCGTGGCCGCCTCGTCGAGCATCCCGGCCGCGGCCCAGCCGCAGGTGGACACCCGGGCCTCCGTTCCGGTGGCCGCTGACGGCGGGTCGCCGTTCACGGGCGACGAGCTCGGTGCCGCACGCGAGCGCAAGGGCAACCTGGACCTGCGCAGCAGCGAGACCTCCGCCAACCCTGACGCTGCCACCGGTGCCGGGGTGTCTGCCCGGACACAGCGACGGGTGGACACGCTGCGTGCGCTGGTGGGGCCAGACGTCCGCCTGATCGTGGATCCGGTGACCGCTACACCGAGCCACCTCGCAAGGCTCGACGGCTACCTCACCGGGGCGAGCAGCGCCCCACCCGCGCGGGTCGTGCGAAGCTACCTGAGGGCCAACGCCCGTGCCCTCGGCCTGAGCCGCCCGGACCTGGCCACCTTGCGGATGCGCTCGGGCTACACCGACACCTCCGGCATCAGCCATGTCTCGTTCGAGCAGCGGTCGCGGGGGCTGCGGGTGTTCGGCAACGGCGTTCGCGGCCACGTCGATGCGCACGGCAGGCTGATCAGTCTGCAGGGCGCACCGGTTCCCGGCCTGGCCGCCGCCACGGGGTCGCAGCCCACCGCCCCGACGCTGCCGGCCACGTCGGCGCGCTCCGTGGCCGCCGAGGACGTCGGCGGCGGTATCGACCAGGACGCCACGCTGCGCTCCGGCCAGGGCGCGGGCTCGGCCACCTGGTCCAACGGTGACCGGGCGGACCTGGTGTGGTTCGTGACGCAGGACGGCGCCCGGCTGGCATGGTCGACGTACACGCAGGCCGGAGGCACGTTGACGTACAGCCACGTCATCGACGGCGCAGACCACAGCGTGCTCTACCGCCGGGACCTCGTCGACTTCGCCGAGGGGGAGGCCCGGGTGTACGACTACTACCCAGGTGCGGCACGGGGCGGCGAGCCGCAGGTCGTGAGCCTCACCGACCGGGGCTGGCTGCCTGCGGACGCCGACTGGCTGGACGGACGGCACGTCAGCGCGTGGGCCGACCTCGATGCCGACGGCGTCCCCGGCGCCGGTGAGACCACCCGGCTGCCCGAGCGGGCCTCCGATGCCCTGGCCACCTTGATGTCCTTCGACGACAACGACCTGTGCTCGGCCTCCTTCGTCTGCACCTGGGACCCCGAGCAGCCGTTCTCGTGGGAGGTCAACCAGCAGGCCGACGTCGCGAATGCGTTCTATCTCACCCAGACGTTTCGCGAGTGGCTCGAACGCCCCGGCATCGGATTCACCCCCGAGTCCGGCGCCTTCGACCGTCGCGGAGGCGACCTGCTGCTGCTGCAGACCCTGGTCGGCGCCGACCTCGACAACGGGTTCCCCGATGCCGAGCACGTCGACACCGCCTCGATGACCACGCCCCCCGACGGCATCCCGGCCACGATGCGTACGCACCTGTGGCACGAACCCGGTCAGCCGAACTCGATCAACCCGTACGCGCCGACGAGCGGCAGCTTCGACGCCTCGATCGTCTTCCATGAGTACGCGCACGGCCTCGCGAACCGGCTGGTCGTCGACCCCTTCGGCAGCTCCACGCTCAGCAGCTTCCAGGCCTCAGCGCTCGGCGAGGCGCTCGGCGACTACTACGCGATGGACAACCTGGTCTCGCGGGGCCTCCAGCGCGACGCACCCGGCAGGGACGGGCAGGTGCAGCTGGGTCGTTACGCGATGGCCGGCCGAGCGTCACTGCGCACCATGGCGATCGACTGCACCGTCGGCACGCCGGCGCCCGTGCGGTGCCGCTCACCGCTGCGCGGCCACGTCGGCGGTTACACCTACGGCGACCTCTCCGACATCGGGAGCATGCCCAGCGTGCATGGTGCCGGCGAGGTGTTCAGCCAGACCCTGTGGGACATCCGCGAGCAGCTCGGCCCGGCACCGACGCGCCGCCTGGTCACGACGGCCCTACGCCTGGTCGCCCCCAACCCCTCCATACTCGATCTGCGCGACGCGATCCTGCAGGCCGACCAGGTGCGAAACGACGGCGCCGGCCGCGAGCTGCTGTGGCGGGTCTTCGCCGAGCGGGGCATGGGCTGGTACGCCGGCACGACCAGCGGCCACGACCTGGAACCGACGGAGAGCTTCCGCGCCCGCCCGGTCCACGAGCACCGCAGACCGGCCACCGGCAGGGTCACCGACGGTGCGACCGGGCTGGGCATCGAGGGCGCGAGGGTGGTGATCAGCGGGCACGGCGATGCGTACTCCGCCACGACCGACGCCTCCGGCACGTACCGGCTGCACGGGGTGGTCGCCGGCAGGTACGAGGACGTCCGCATCAGCGCACCCGGCTACGACGAGGCGGGCATCGACCTCGACGTGTCCGGCCGCAGGACCACCCTGGACGCCGAGCTCCGCCGCAACTGGGCCGCCGACGCCACCGTGCTCGACGCCACCGGACGCGACCTCAGCGACGCGGGGTGCGGCCCGGGCGCGGCCTTCGACTCCTCCTCGGCGACCGGCTGGAGCAGCTCGACCGGTGACGACGAAGCCGAGGAGGCGACTGCGGTACCGGTCCCCAAGCTTGTCGACATCGAGCTGCGCGAGCCGATCGACATCGTCGCCGGCGACGGACAGGGCACCGCGTTCGGCGTCGACCCCTCGCACACCTGCGGCAACCCGGGCAGCACGTCGACCGACGGGTACCGGATCGACGTCTCGACCGACGCAGAGCAGTGGACCACCGTCGCGGACGGCTCGTTCGGCACCACCCGCGGTCGCCTCGTGCCGGTCGAGGCGCAGGAGTCGGTGACCGACGTACGCTTCGTCCGGTTCTGGATGCGCTCGCCCCAGGTCCCAGACCTCGCCGTGCAGTGCCCCGAGGGGCCGTACGCGGGCTGCCGGTTCATGGACGTGACCGAGGTCCAGGTCTTCGGCCCGCCCAGCTGAGCAGCGCGTCCGGCAGACTAAGTTACCAACGGGTACGATACTGGCCGTCGCCCGTTCCGAGCAGTCGAGGAGCCCCAGCGGATGCAGGTCCTTGCGATCGTCGTGTCGCTGGCGATCACCGCCGTCGCCGTGGCGTTGACCGTCAAGACCGTGCGGCAGATGGTGTCCGTCATCCGCCTCGGCCAGCCGGCGCTGGGACGCACCGACAACCCGCGGGCCCGCTGGACCACGCTGGCCAAGGAGACGCTCGGCCACACCCGGATGCTGCAGTGGCACTGGGTCGGCGTCATGCACTGGTTCGTTTTCGTCGGCTTCGTGCTGCTGAGCTCGCTGGTCGCCACCGCCTACGGCCAGATCTTCGACGCGCAGTTCGCACTGCCGCTGATCGGGCACTGGTTCGTCTACAACTGGGTGGCCGAGGTGCTGTCCTGGCTGACGCTGATCGGCATCGGCTACCTGATCGTCGTGCGCCAGCGCAACCACCCCCGTTCGCAGGGCCGCACGTCGCGCTTCTACGGCTCGACCTTCTGGCAGGCGTACTTCGTCGAGGCGATCATCGCCGCGGTCGTGCTGTGCGGGCTGACGCTGCGCGCGTTCGAGTACGCACTCATCGACGGCGACATCCTGCACTTCCCGTTGACGTTCTTCCTCGGCGAGCTGTTCACCGGCGCGTCGGACTCCACGCTGGAGAACCTCGTGTACCTGGTGGCGATGACCAAGATCGTCGTCTCGATGAGCTGGGCCATCACCATCGCCGCCAACATCACGATGGGTGTGGCCTGGCACCGGTTCACCGCCTGGCCCAACATCTGGTTCAAGCGCGAGTCCGATGGCGGTCTCGCGCTCGGAGCGCTGCGGCCGATCATCGTGGACGGCAAGCCGCTGGACTTCGAGAACATCGAGGAGCTCGACGAGGAGGCTGCCCTCGGCGTGGGCAAGGTCGAGGACTTCACCTGGAAGGGCCTGCTGGACTTCACCACCTGCACCGACTGCGGGCGCTGCCAGAGCCAGTGCCCGGCGTGGAACACCGACAAGCCCCTGTCGCCCAAGCTGCTGGTGATGGGGCTGCGCGAGCACGCGTACGCCAAGGCGCCCTACCTGCAGACCCCGCAGGACGAGCGTGCCGACCTGCCCGAAACGCTGCAGGCGCAAGCCGCGCGCCCGCTGATCGGTGACGAGGCGGCGTACGGCGTCATCGACCCCGACGTGCTGTGGTCGTGCACGTCGTGCGGTGCCTGCGTGCAGCAGTGCCCGGTCGACATCGAGCACGTCGACCACATCATCGACATGCGCCGCTACCAGGTGCTGGTGGAGTCCAACTTCCCGGCCGAGCTCAACGCGCTGTTCAAGGGCCTGGAGAACAAGGGCAACCCGTGGAACATGTCGCCCAACGCGCGGCTGGACTGGGCCAAGGGCCTGGAGTTCGAGGTCAAGGTGGTCGGCGAGGACGTGCAGAGCCTCGACGAGGTGGAGTGGCTGTTCTGGGTCGGCTGCGCCGGGGCCTACGAGGACCGGGCCAAGAAGACCACGCAGGCCGTCGCCGAGCTGCTGCACCTGGCCGGTGTCGACTTCGCGGTCCTGGGCAACGGCGAGACCTGCACCGGCGACCCGGCGCGGCGTGCCGGCAACGAGTTCGTGTACTCGATGCTCGCCACGCAGAACACCGAGGTGCTGACGCAGGCCAGGGCCACCAAGGTCGTCTCCACCTGCGCCCACTGCTTCAACACCCTGAAGAACGAGTACGCGCAGCTCGGGCTCGAGCTCGAGGTGGTCCACCACACCCAGCTGCTCAACCGGCTGGTCCGCGAGGGCCGACTCACCCCCGTGGCCTCCTCGAACGGGGCGGCGGGTCGCACCATCACCTACCACGACCCGTGCTATCTCGGGCGGCACAACCAGGTCTACTCCCCGCCGCGCGAGCTGCTCGAGGTCATCCCGGACACCGAGTTCAAGGAGATGCCCCGCAACTCCGAGAGGTCCTTCTGCTGCGGCGCCGGCGGCGCGCGCATGTGGATGGAGGAGAACCTCGGGGAGCGCATCAACGTGAACCGTACGACGGAGGCGATCGAGACCGGCGCGGACCAGATCGCGGTCGGCTGCCCGTTCTGCCGGGTGATGCTCTCCGACGGGCTGAGCACGAAGCAGGGCAGGGGAGAGGCGCGCGAGGAGGTCGAGGTCCTCGACGTCGCCCAGCTGCTGCTCGCCGCGGTCCGGCGTGAGCCGGAGCCCGACGCGGCTGCCCTGCGGGCCGAGCCCGACGCCGCCGACGCCGCCCACCCCCAGTCGGTCACCGGCACCGAGCAGGTCGGCGCCCTGGCCACCGGGGGCGAGGACGACGGGTCGACCGCTGAGGTCACGACAGAGCCCGACGCCCAGGACCGGTACGCGGCCGAGCAGGCCACCGAGGGCGGGGCGCAGCCCCCCGAGGGACCCCGCGCGAGCCCATGATGGGACCACGACGCTACGCCGACCGTGACGCGGCGGGCCGGGTGCTCGCCGATCACCTGTCCGACTACGCCCGTCGGCGCGACGTCGTCGTGCTCGGGCTGCCACGCGGCGGGGTGCCCGTCGCAGCCCACGTCGCCGTCGCGCTGCAGGCACCGCTGGACGTGCTGGTCGTACGCAAGCTGGGTCTGCCCGGACAGCCCGAGCTCGCGATGGGTGCGATCGCGGGGGTCGGTGCCGACGTCGAGCTGGTGCGCAACGACGCGGTGCTCAGCCACGCCCAGGTGGCCGGCGACGCCTTCGAAGCCGTGCACCGGCGCGAGGTCGAGGAGCTGCTCCAGCGTGAGGTCGCCTACCGCGAGGGGAGATCCCGGCTGGCGCTCGGAGGACAGGTGGTCATCGTGGTCGATGACGGGCTGGCGACCGGCTCGACCATGCGCGCCGCGGTCGCCGCGGTGCGCCGTCAGCGTCCGGGCCGGCTTGTGGTCGCAGTTCCGGTCGGGGCCGACGCGGCCTGCGAGACGCTGCGCACCGAGGTCGACGAGCTGATGTGCCCATGGATCCCCACGCTGTTCGTCGCGGTCGGGCAGGCCTACGTCGACTTCAGTGCCACCAGCGACCAGCAGGTGCGCAGGACGATGGCTGCCGGGATCGCGGAGCCCGGTGGCCCACCGCGTCCAGCGGTCCCGGACACCACCTGACCGCCACCGGCGCAAGGCGGCGAACGCTGGGGTGCGTCGAGGCTCACTCACAGACGCACCGACCTGGCGCACGCCAGGAGAGCGACAACGAGGACGACTGCGACCACGAGCAGGTGGCCTTGCCCCGAGGCGGTGCCGAGCCACGGCTCCCGGATCGCGTCGGTCACGTGCATGAGCGGCATCAGCTCGGACACGGTCCGCACTCCCTCGCTCATGACGGCTGGTGGCGGGCCGCCCCCGCCGAGCAGGAACGAGGGAAAGAACGCCAGCAGACCGAGCCCCTGGGCGGCCCGGGCATTGGGCACCAGCGAGCCGATGAGCAGACCGATCACGGTGAAGGCCAGCGCACCGAGCAGCAGCGCGGCGGCCACGGGGAGCGGGTCCTGCACCGCAGGCAGCCCGTAGACGGGAGCCGCGACCGCGAGCAGCACCGCGGAGGCAACCAGCGTCAGCACCAGCCCGACGACCAGCTGGGCGAGCAGGAACGACCACCGGGGGAAGCCGGCCGCCGCGAACCGCCGCAGCACCCCGCGCTCGCGGTAGGCCGCCAGATGCACCGGCACCATGACCAGGCCGATGGCGGCGATCACCACAGCCAGGTACGACGCGACGTACCACTGCGAGGGCTCCACCCCGCCGAATCCGTCGTCGTCGCTGTCGAACGAGCCGGCGATGACCAGCACGGTGATGATCGGGAAGGCGAACACGAAGGCCAGGACGAGCGGTTCGCGCAGCACGAGGCGCAGCTCGGCGACGACGAGCGCCAGCACAGAGCCGAGCGGGGCTCGGGCGGAGTCCTCCGCGGGGGGCATGCCGGTCGCGTGCACGGGTGTGCTCATCGAAGCGCTCCATTCGTGATCAGGTCGGGTTCGCTCTGCAGTGGTGGGATCTGGTTCGTCAGCAGCGAGACGACCGCCGCCTCGAGGTCTGGCATGACGACGGTGAGGTCGGCGGGCACGGTGCCGTCGACGAGGTCGGCGCACACGTGCGCGACGCTCGGCCGGTCCCCCCGCACCTCGATGGTGCCGTCTGCGATGCTCACCGACCGGACGCCCGGGAGGCTGCGCATACGGTCCAGCCTGGTCCGCCCGCCGGTGGCGCCGGTGTTGTCGTCGGTGGTTGCGGCGAAGCGGACCGTGGCCCAGGCGGCGTGCCGCAGCACCAGCTGCTCGGGCGTCCCGGTGTCGACGACACGTCCGTCCCGCATGACCGCGACGCGGTCGCAGAGCGCTTCCGCCTCGTCCATGTAGTGCGTGACCAGCAAGACGGTGGTCCCCGCGTCGCGCAGCACCGAGATCGCGTCCCAGACGTCGCGCCGGGCAGCGGGGTCGAGGCCCTGCGTCAGCTCGTCCAGGATCACCACGCGCGGACGGTTCAGCACCGCGAGCACGAGGAAGAGGCGCTGGCGCTGCCCGCCGGACAGCGCGGAGAAGGCCGTGCGCTTCTGCGACGAGAGACCGAACGCCTCGAGCAGCCCGTCGACCGGCGCCGCTCGCGGTCCGCGAAACAGTGCGATGGCCTCGCCGACGCGCATCCGGTCCGGCAGCGCGGACTCCTGCTGCTGGCTGCCGACCAGCCGGCGCACCCGGTTCCCGTCCACTGCGGGGTCGAGCCCCAGCACGTCGACGGATCCGGCGTCTCGCGGCCGCAGTCCCTGGATGCACTCCACCGTGGTGGTCTTGCCTGCACCGTTGGCCCCCAGCAGGCCGACGATCTCGCCGGCGTGCACGTCGAGGTCCACTCCGTCGACCGCCGTCCGTGCGCCGTAGGTCTTGGTGAGCCCGCGTACCCGTACCAGCGCTGTGCTCGTCATCGTTGCCTCCAGCCGTCGACGGGTCGGTCCCGTCTCCAGCCCGACGCTAGGCGCCGCCGTCGGGCCGGCACATCGGCCCACGGGACGGTACGGCGGTTCCGCCCGCAGGTGGAGGCTCAGCGCGCCACGATGTCGTGCTGGTAGGCGTAGACGATGGCTGCCGCCCGGTCGCGCGTCCCGAGCTTCAGGAACAGGCTGCCGACGTGCGTCTTGACCGTCGCCACGCTCACCACCAGTGCCGCGGCGATCTCGGTGTTGTTCTCCCCTGCCGCCATGCGGCGCAGCACCTCCGTCTCCCGCTCGGTCAGCTGCTCGGCGCGCGCCACCGCGTGACGGTGCGGCAGACCCGCCGTCCGGGTCAGCGCCAGCACCCTGCCGGTGACGGCGGGATCGAGCCAGGACCCGCCGGAAGCGACGCGCCGTGTCGCCGCCATCAGGTCCTCGGCGCTCGCCTCCTTGAGCACGAACCCCGCGGCGCCTGCCTCGATGGCCCCCCACAGGACCTCGTCGTCGTCGAAGGTCGTCAGGATCAGCACCGGCGGCCCCTCCGCGGCGCGGATCCGGCGGGTGCCCTCGATGCCGTCGGTGCCGCGCATGCGTACGTCCATCACCACGACATCTGGTCGATGCTGCTGCGCTGCTTGTGCCCCTCGGGCCCCGTCGTCGCACTCGGCCACGACCTGGAAGCCCTCGACCTCGGCCAGCACGACTCGCATCCCGGCGCGCACCAAGGGCTGGTCGTCGACCAGCAGCACCCGGATCACGAGCTCCCCCGATGCGGGGCGGTACGGGGCACGCCGGCCAGCACCCGCCAGCCCGACCCGGTCGGACCCGCGGTGAGGCTGCCGCCGAGAGCCTCCACCCGCTCGCGCATGCCGGCGATCCCCACCCCGGAGCGCGTGGGCGGCACTCGTCCGCCACCGTGATCGACCACCTCGACCTCGACCGCCTCACGCAGCACCCGGACACACACGCGTACCGCCGCACCCGGTGCGTGCCGGGCCGCGTTGACCAGGGACTCCTGCACCACCCGGTACGCCGCGAGCCCGATGATCGGCTCCACGTCGGACGAATCGCCGTGGTGCTCGAAGGTGACCTGTGCGCCCGCCGCACGCATCCGTGCGACCAGTGTCGCCACATCATCAAGGCCCGGCGTGGGCGCTGTCGGGTCGTCGGCCTCGTCGCGCAACGCGGCCGCGTTGTTGCGCATCTCGGCCAGGCTGGCCCGACCGACCTCCTCGGCCTGCGCGAGCGCCTCGCGGGCGGCCTGCGGGTCGTCGACGACCCGGCGGCGCGCACCCGTCACGTGCAGCAGGATCACGCTGAGCGAGTGCCCGACGAGATCGTGCATCTCGGCCGCGATCCGGCGGCGCTCCAGCAGCACTGCCTGCCTGGCCAGCCGGTCCCGGGTCGCCGCCAGCTCGTCCACGAGCTTCTGGACGCGCAGGCTCTGCTCCACCGAGAACCAGGTGAACAGCGCGCCACCGGTCCAGTACGGCCAGCCGTCGAGCTGGACGTCGGACGCGACCGCGACCGACACCGGGACGAGCGCGACGACCGACCCCGCCGCGTACCGCCAGGCCACCGACGGCGCCTGCCCCATGACGAACACCAGCGCGAGCAGGAGCACGAAGGTGTAACCCTCGTTGCGGTCGCGGGCCACCACCACCGCGGCCGGCGCGAACAGCCACACCATCAGCGCGGGTGTCCCGATGCCGGGCCACGCTCGCGCAGCGAGCATCCCCAGCACGATGACGACGGTGGCCACCGCGACCTCCGTGCGTCCTGCCGCGGTCGGCTCGGTCACCGCGCACAGCGCGCCCACGACGACGGCCGCCGCGGCGAGCAGCCGAGGGAACCACACCTCGTCCTGCACGAGCGAGCCCGGGCGCACCATGCGCCGACTGTAGGTGGCGCAGGGGCTCGCGTGCCTCCACCTGGGGGTGGAGATCGCGTCCGCCCGCGGACCCGCTCGGCCCGGCTCAGCCGAGCGCGCGCCGCACTGACGTAAGGCGCACTATTCACCCCTAGTTATGGTGCGACCACTACGCGTTATCGCCCTATCGGGTTGTCAGCACGGATACTGCACCAAAAGGTACGTCCAGTGCCCTCAGGGCCTTCTTAGGAAGTCTCGGCAAGAACCTGCGTCCTGCGTCGCCGCGGTCGGCTACCGGGTCGGCGGCCGCGCCCCCAGCCGTCCGACGGCGCGGCCGGACAGCTCGGCTCCTGCCGCGAGCCGGGCGCGCACGTCGGCCCCACGCATGCCGGCGGCGAGCAGCCCGGCGCAGAACGCGTCTCCCGCGCCCGTCGTGTCCACCACGTCGACCTGAGGCGGTGGTTGACGCACCGGCGCCCCGGTCGCACGGCACGAGACAGCGCCCTGCGCCCCGCAGGTGACCACCACCTCGCCGTGTTCACCGGCCAGCCTGCGGCCCGCTTCCACCGGATCGCGCACGCCGGTGAGGACCTGCGCCTCGTGTGCGTTGGGCACCAGCAGCGACGCACCCCGCACCCAACTCAAGAAGTCGGGCGCGCCGACGCTGTCGAGATACGCGGCCGAGCTCGGGTCCACGCTGACCGGAACACCGGCGGCGACGGCCCGCCGCAACAGTTCCGCAGCGACCGGGCGCACCCGGGGATCGAAGAACGAGTAGCCGGTCAGGTGCAGCCATCCCAGCCCGTCCCACAGCCAGGTCGCCACGTCGTCCAGACGCAGGTTCGCGTTTGCCCCCCGGTCGACGTACATGGTGCGCTCACCGGCTGGGTCCACGAGCAGCACGATGGCGGCCGTGGGCAGGTGCGGGTCCGAGGCCAACTGGGCGTCCACCCCGTGTGCCCGCAAGGCAGCTGCGTGCCTGCCGGCTGCGCCGCGGCCGGCGCGCCCGACGAACGCGACGTCGGCACCGGCCACGCCGAGCCAGGCCGCCATGTTGGCCGCAGACCCGCCGGGCTGCTGGTCGATCTCGGCGTCGGTGTCGCTGCCGAACGCGGTG
>JALZKQ010000114.1 GCA_030859165.1 Actinomycetota bacterium | reverse complement strand
TGCACTGCTCGCGACCTGCTACGGACGTTTGTCACACAGTGGCAAGAGATGACGAAGAACCGTCGCCCGTGGAGCTGGAGCCAGTTCGTCGAGGAGATGCTCGCGAACCGGCCCGGCCCGGTACGCCACACCTTTTGGCGGCAGCAAGACGTCCCCGTCATCCTCCGGAAATGGGCGAATCTCGTGTCGCCGGAGCGGGTTCACCTGGTGACCGTACCTCCTCAGGGGTCCGACCCGGAGCTGTTGTGGCAGCGGTTCTGTTCGGTTCTCGACCTCGACGGCACGTCGTTTCTCTCACCTCGACAAACCAACGACTCACTCGGTGTCGTGTCCGCTGGGCTCATGCAGCGAGTCAACGTCCGCGCGATCGACCAGGGAGTGGCGGACGCTGAGTACAAGCAGGTGTTCCAAGGCAAGCTTGCCAGCAACATCCTGGCCGGTAAGCGCGACGCCGAGCAGGCGATCGCGGTCTCGGAGGAGGTGGACACGTGGATAAGGGAGCGCGCCGAGCGCACCGTCAAGGAGCTCCGCCGTCTCGATATTAACGTCGTTGGCCGCATTGAGGATCTTCTCCCCGGCTCAGCTCTCGAAGGACGGGAGCCCGACGACGTCGATGACGCGGAGCTGCTGGACACCTGCGTCGACGCCTTGGTTTCGCTCGGCGTCTCCCAGTTCCAGGCGCTGCAGCGAGCCCGTGCCAAGAATCAGCAGCTGCGCCGGCAGATAGCATCACTGCGCAGGCGAAACGTCGCACTCTCTGGCCAGCCCGATGCTCGGGGGTCAGAACGCGGATCCGAGGGGCGATGACGCACGACGAGCGGGCGTATAAGGGCTCGGTCCACCGTCGCGGGGAGGCACCGTGATCGCACACTCCAGTCAGTGCAGGAGTAGCTGTTCATGACGATTGGTCCCGGCGGCGCAGGAGCAGGCACCCCCTCGGACACGCCGACCGTCTATCTGCACATCGGGACGCCCAAGAGCGGAACCAGCTATCTGCAAGGCCGACTCTCTGCCAACGTACCGGCGCTCGCTGAGCAGGGCTACTTTTGGGCGCAGCCCTGGAATCGCCAAGTGCGTGCTGCGCGCAACGTGCGAGCACTCCGGCGGGGCCACCAGTTGCAGCCTGGCGGGCCATGGAGGACTCTCGCCAGCGAGATCGTCGACTGGCAAGGATCGACAGCGATCATCTCGATGGAGTGGCTCGTCCGTTGTCAGCCGCACCAGATCGAGGCTGCGGTCGCGAGTCTGGCACCTGCCCGGGTCGAGGTCGTGTGCATCGCCCGTGACCTGGCTCGGACCGTTCCTGCTGCGTGGCAGGAGGGGACGCAGACCTTCAGGACGTGGACGTGGGCCGATTTCCTCGGCGCGATCACTGGTGGGCGAGGAGCGACCGATCCGCACCACACTGAGTTCTGGAGCCAGCATGACCTCGTCGACATCTTCCGTCGTTGGTCGACCGCAGTTCCATTGGAAAGAGCCCATCTCGTCACTGTGCCGCCTGCCGGGCAGCCTCCCGAGCTCTTGTGGGACAGGTTCTGTGCGGTCGTCGGTCTGGACGGCTCCTCGTTCACTTCACCCCCACGTGACAACGCTTCCTTAGGGATGGCCTCGGCGCAGGTGATGAGACGGTTGAACGTCACCCTGCGCGAGCAAGGGCTCTCTCGCACCGACTACACGCGGCTGGGAAAGCACGTGCTCGGCAAGCAGGTGCTTCCTGAACGACGTCAGCTGGAAGGACAGATCACCCTGCCCGACGATGTCCGGCAGTGGCTTTCCCACCGCAGCGAGGTGATGCTCGGAGAGCTCGAGCAGCTGCCCATCAACGTCGTTGGCGACGTTGCAGAGCTCGCTGTACCGGCTGGTGAGGGCGGACGCGACCCCGACCGTGTCAGCGATGCCGAGATGCTAGACGCCGCGGTGGCCGCCCTCGCGGGTCTCGTGGCATGGACAGCCCGCCGGGAACAACAGCTGATCAAACAAATCGCCGCGGTGTCGACAGCCGCCCCGGCGCGGCGCCCGCCCCCGACCGGATCCCTGTCTGGACCCGCGATGCGTGCGCTTCGGCGACTTCCGCTGGGTGTCGTACGACGCTTGACACGTCGAGCTCGGCACCCGTAACCGATCTCTGGTGGGCCGGCGCGACACGGCGTTGGAGGGAGGCTGCGCGGCAGCTGTTGTGACTCGCCTCATGGCGCCGAGGCCAGCCCCTGTGGATACTTGTCCAGGCCGCGGACGCGGCCGTGATCGAGCTGAGGAGGGCGCGCGCATGAGTCGCCTCTGCGAGACCGAAGGTCTGAGCGACATCCAGACCGAGATCTTGAAGACGATCAGAGACTTCGTCGACAAGGAGATCCTGCCGGTAGCCACCGAGCTGGAGCACAAGGACGAGTATCCGGACGACATCGTCGAGGGCATGAAGGAGCTCGGGCTCTTCGGGCTCACCATCCCCGAGGCGTACGGCGGTCTGGGCGAGTCGCTTCTCACGTATGCACTCGTGGTCGAGGAGATCGCTCGCGGTTGGATGAGCGTCTCGGGCATCGTCAACACCCACTTCATCGTGGCCTACATGCTCATGCAGCACGGAACTGACGAGCAGAAGCAGTACTTCCTGCCCCGGATGGCCACCGGGGAGATCCGTGGAGCCTTCTCGATGTCGGAACCAGGATGCGGCTCAGACGTCGCTGCCATCACGACAAAGGCGGTCAAGAAGGCCGACGCCGGCAGCGCCTACGTCGTCAACGGTCAGAAGATGTGGATCACGAACGGTGGGACCGCCAACCTCGTTGCGGTGCTGGCCAAGACAGACACCGGCGCGGAGTCCGTCTACAAGAACATGACGACGTTCCTCATCGAGAAGCCGACCGGCTTCGGCGAGGTCATGCCGGGAGTGACCGTGCCCGGCAAGATCGAGAAGATGGGGTACAAGGGGGTCGACTCAACCGAGCTCATCTTGGAGGACGCAGAGATCAGTGCGGACCGAATCCTCGGGGGTGAGCCTGGAAAGGGCTTCTACCAGATGATGGACGGGGTCGAGGTCGGCCGCGTCAACGTTGCGGCCCGCGGTTGTGGGGTTGCCTGGCGGGCGTTCGAGCTGGGGATCGCCTACGCCCAGCAGCGTGAGACGTTTGGCAAGAAGATCGCGGAGCACCAGGCGGTGTTGTTCCGTCTCGCAGAGATGGCGACGAAGGTCGAGGCTGCCCACCAGATGATGGTCCGAGCAGCCAGGAAAAAGGACTCGGGAGAGCGCAACGACCTCGAGGCAGGAATGGCCAAGTACCTGGCCGCGGAGTACTGCTCGCAGGTGGTGGAGGACTCGTTCCGCATCCACGGAGGCTATGGATACTCGAAGGAGTATGAGATCGAGCGGCTCTACAGAGAGGCACCGATGCTTCTCATCGGTGAGGGCACAGCCGACATCCAACGGATGATCATCGGCCGGAGGCTGCTCGAGGACTACAAGCTCCGTTGAGGCGGCGTGACGTTACGATGCGCGGATGAGCCGGCGCATCCTCTTGCATGTGGGTAGTCCCAAGACCGGGACCACCTTCCTGCAACAGGTCCTCTGGTCACAACGGGACCGAGCGCGAGAGCAAGGCCTGCTGCTGCCGTCCAACTCGTTCTCCGACCACTATCTGGCTAGCTTGGACGTCCGAGATCTCTCCCACCGTCCAGAGCACCCGAGCCGCGCTGTCGGGATGTGGCAACGGATGGCAGCGGAGGCAGCCAGCTGGCCAGGCGACGTACTGATCTCGCACGAGCTGTTTGCGGCCGCTCGCGAGGACCAGTGCAAACGGGCGATCGACGTGCTGGGCAATGATGCCGAGGTCCACATCGTGGTGACGGCTCGGGACTTGGTCCGCCAGATGCCCGCGGAGTGGCAGGAGCACCTGAAGCACAGGGCAGTCACACCCTTCTCGAGCTTCGTTCAGGACATCCGCGACGACACGTCCGGGACCAGCTGGTTCTGGCGCGTGCAGGATTACGCCGGAGTCCTCTCGAGGTGGGGCGCGTCGCTGCCGATGTCGCAGTTGCACGTCGTGACAGTGCCTGAGTTCGGGGCCGACCCGACGCTCCTCTGGAGACGTTTTGCCGGGCTCGTCGGCCTCGACCCGGACACCTTTGAGCTGACCGGCTCCCGCTCGAACTCCTCGCTGAACATCGAGCAGGCTGAGCTGCTGAGGCGGGTCAATGCCGCGCTCGGCAAGCGGCTTCCCCTTCCCGGTCCCTACCCTGCCGTTGTGAAGAACGTCCTTGCGCATCGCGTGCTCGCCGGTAGAGATGGCCACGCCCTGACGCTCACAGGCGATGACCGAGCCTTCGCGGTTGAGCGCTCACGCGACATCGCTGTCGCGTTGGCGGATCTCGGCTGCCATGTCGTCGGCGATCTTGGAGAGCTGATCCCCGCCGATGGCGAGGTCCCAGCGCAGGACATGCACGAGCCGCCGCCTCCGAGCGACGAGGAGCTGCTGGCCGAGAGCGTCGCCGCTGTCGTCGGGCTGCTCGGCGAGCACTCGACGCGGCTGTCGGAGCTCGCCGGCGAGAGGACCGATCGTCGGGCGGCGCGACGTTCGCTGCAGGACGCTCAGCGCCGGCTCGCCGTGGTGACTGCTGAGCGAGACGGACTTCTGCACGACATGCAGAGGCGACCGCTGCGCCACCTCGTCATCGGCCTGAGCGACCGGTGGCCGTGGCTAATGGCACTTCGCCGGCAGTACTGGCGGGGGATGGACGCGCTGCGCCGGCGCCTCCGACGTCGCGCCTCCCGAAACGGATAGGCAGAGTGGGCGCGAAACGAGCGTTGGCGCCGTGGGAGGATGAGAACCTGAACCTGGAGGAGAAGTAATGCCCACGCCACTGCCCCAACTGCCCACGGGGATGCCCGTCGGCACCTATCAGAGTTACGCCAAGGCTCAGGAAGCAGTGGACTTCTTGTCGGACGAGGAGTTTCCCGTCGAGAACGTCACGATCGTGGGCAGCGACCTGCGACTCGTCGAGCAGGTCACCGGCAGGCTCACCCGCGGCAAGGTCATCCAGGCGGGCGCTGTCACCGGTGCGATGTGGGGCCTCTTCATCGGCACGTTCGTCATGCTGTTCGGCGGCGACGATGCCAACCTGCTCGTCCCCCTCATTGCCGCCGTGGTCGGCGCCGGCGTCGGGGCGCTGTCCGGCGTCCTCGGCTATGCCGCCACCGGCGGCAAGCGGGACTTCACGTCCAACACGCAGGTGGTTGCGACGTCGTACGAGCTGCTGTGCCAGGCGCAGGTGGCCGAGGATGCCCGCAACATGCTGGGCCGGCTGGCGCTCAGGGACGGCTGAGCTCCATGCAGTTCGGCCGCAGCTACGAGGAGTTCGAGGTCGGTGCGACGTACAAGCACTGGCCGGGCAAGACGGTGACGGAGTACGACGACCACCTCTTCTGCCTGCTGACCATGAACCACCACCCGCTGCACCTGGACAGCTTCTACGCCGAGAGCTCCACCGAGTTCGGCAGGAACGTCGTCGTCGGGAACTACATCTACTCGCTGCTGCTCGGCATGAGTGTCCCCGACGTGTCGGGGAAGGCGATCGCCAACCTCGAGGTCGAGTTCCTGCGACACGTGGCGCCGACCTTCCACGGTGACACGCTCTACGGGGAGTCCACTGTGCTCGACAAGTGGGAGAGCACGTCGAAGGACGACCGTGGGGTGGTGCACGTCGAGACCGTCGGCTGCAACCAGGACGGCACCGTCGTGTGTGTCTTCCGCCGCAAGGTGCTGGTGCCGAAGGACAGCTATCTCGAGGCGCGCGGTGGCGAGCAGCCGGGGCGACCGCAGGCCCGGCCACGCGACTGACGGCGCCTCACGCGTCGTGTGTCGATCCCGGTTAGGATCGCCGACGTGACGGCTGACGATGAGCAAGAGTCTGAGGTCTGGCTCGTGCGGCACGGAGAGACCGAGTGGAGCAAGTCCGGGCAGCACACCGGAGTGACGGATCTGCCGTTGACCGAGGCCGGTGTCGAGGCGGCACGCACCCTGTCAGGACTGCTCTCCGGTGTCCGGTTCGACGTGGTCTTGAGCAGCCCGATGATCAGGGCACGCAGGACAGCCGAGCTTGCGAACGTCGAGGGAGTCCGCATCGAGGACGATCTCGTTGAGTGGAACTACGGCGACTACGAGGGCCGCACCCGCAAGGACATCCAGGGAGAGCGGCCGGGGTGGTCGGTCTGGACTCAGGGCGCCCCGGGCGGCGAGTCGCCAGAAATCGTCAGCGCCCGGGTCGACCGCGTCATCTCCACCTGCCGGAGCTCAGGCGGCCGCTCGCTGTTGTTCGCCCACGGCCACGTCCTCCGGGGCCTCGCAGCGCGCTGGATCGACCAGCCCATCGACGTCGGGGCGCACCTCCGGCTCGACACCGC
>JALZKQ010000113.1 GCA_030859165.1 Actinomycetota bacterium | reverse complement strand
CCGCGACCGACCGGCGATCATCGATGACGAATCCTACCGCCTGCTCCTTATACTCATCCGTGAAACGCCGACGAGTTGATCCCATCGCACATCCTCGCATTCAAGGTCCAGCGACAATCAATCCCTGTGTCAACCCAAGCGGGCACGGTCCAGAACTGATCAGCTCGGCGATGCGCGGCAGCAGCGTGGAGTCGATGGTGTGGCCGCCCGGGTGCGGCAGCTCGTCCACCTGCGCTCCCAGTACCCGCAGCTGACCCACCAGCCGTTCGGTCTGCTGCGGCGTCGCCATCGGATCCTGCCGACCGTTGGAGACCACTACCCGGTGGCCACTGAGGTCGGCGCCCGACGGTGGCCGCGCGTACGGCACCATCGCGGCGAGCAGCGTGGCGCCCGTGAGCACCTCGGGCCGGCGCATCAGCAGCGACGCGGCGATGTTGGCGCCGTTGGAGAAGCCGACCGCCATCCAGGAGGCAGGGTCAACGTCGTGCTCCGTGCTCGCGGCGAGCACGAAGTCGGCCAGCTCGTCGGTGCGCTCCCGCAGGTCGTCCTCGTCGAAGACGCCCTCGGCCAGCCGAGCAAAGAACCGCGGCATCGCACCCTCCAGCACGCTGCCGCGCGGTGACAGGACCGGCGATGTCGGTGACAGTCGTTGCGCAAGGGGCAGCAGGTCGTGCTCGTCGCCCCCGGTGCCGTGCAGCATCAGGAGAGGTACGCTCGGTCGGACCGGGTCTCCGGGCAGGAACACGTGCGGCCGGCCCAGCGCGGAACTCATGGTGCTCCCGGGGCGGGGGTGCCCGGCTGCGGGACCACGATCGGCGGCAGCGCGGCGGCGATCTGCTCCCGGTTCGGCTCCAACCACGGCGGCAGCTTGAGCGATCGACCGAGCTCCAGCAACGGCTCGTCGATGTCGAAGCCCGGCGCGTCGGTCGCGATCTCGAAGAGCACGCCACCGGGCTCGCGGAAGTAGATCGACTTGAAGTACTGCCGGTCGCGGATCTCGGTCACGGCGACGCCGGCATCGGCCAGCTCGTGCTGCCAGCGGGTCATCGTCTCCAGGTCGGGCGCCCGGTAGGCGACGTGGTGCACGGTGCCGCCCGCCTGCAGGCCACGTGCTCCCGCGCCGGCCGCGACGTCGACGAGGGCGCCCGCGCCGCCGTCGCCCATCGAGAACCGGGCCCGGTCACCGGACTCGTCCGTCACACCCATGCTCAGCAGGTCCGAGAGCATCGACGCCGTGGGATCCAGCGCCTGCTCCGACAGCGTGATGGAGTGCAGACCGCGTACGGCGTGCTCCGCACCGATGTCGCCCACCCCGTCCCATCCCGAGCGCGTATCGCCGTCGACCGCGACGAGGTCCAGCACCATCCCGTCGGGGTCGCGCAGGGTGAGAACGTCCTCGCCGGCACGCGACACCGGCGCGTCGACATCGACCTCGAGCGCCTCGAGCCGCTCGTGCCACCAGCCCAACGACTCCCCCGGCACCGAGAACGCCGTCACGCTGGTCATGCCCGCACCGTTGCGGCCGCGTGGCACGTCCGGCCACGGGAAGAAGGTCAGGATGGAGCTGGGACGTCCTAGCTCGTCGCCGTAGTACAGGTGCCACGAGCCGGGGGCGTCGAAGTTGACCGTGCGCTTGATCAGTCGCAGCCCCAGGACCCGGGTGTAGAAGTCCACGTTGCGCTGTGGGTCTGACGCGATCGCCGTCACGTGGTGCAGGCCGTGCGGGGTGATGCTCGTCATGGAGTCTCCTCGTGGTGTGTGCGTGTCTCAGGGTGATTTCCTTGCTAGCAAGCTATTTACTCGTCATATTCCATCGGTTAAACTTCTTGCTGATAGCGTTCCCGCATGACCAGGCCAGCACGCAGGGACGTGCCCGACGCCGACGTGGTCAGCTGGTGGGGGCTTGTCCTCGAAGGCTTCCACCGGACCCACCGCCACGTCGGGGTCGGCGTCGAGGCCGCGGTCGGGCTCACCCAGGCGCCCGCCGAGGTGCTGCTACGGCTCGTCCGCACCCCCGGCTTCCGGCTGCCGATGTCCCAGGTGGCGCGCGAGTGCGCCCTGTCCAGCGGGGGGTTCACCAAGGTCGCCGACAAGCTCGTACGACGGGGGCTGATCCACCGCGTGCCCAGCGATCAGGACCGTCGGGTCATCTACGCGGAGCTGACGACTGACGGCGTACGCGTGGCGCGCGACGCCGAGTCGGCGACCGCGCAGGCGCTGCGAGCGCATCTGATCGACGTGCTCGGCACAGCCGAGGCGCAGGCCCTCGGCGAACTCATGCGCCGACTGCGGGACGCGAACTGAACCGAAAGGTCGCGGTCAGCGTTCTGGCCCGGTCAGCGCCACAGCCTGCCTAGCTTTGGCCGCGGTGTCCGTCGAGGGATCCGAGGTGTAGACGACGAGGTGCAGGTCCGGGCAGTCGGACGGTGACAGTCGAAGATGTTCCAGCAGCAGCGGGGCGGTTTAGGCGGGCGAGGATGTGCTCTCGGGACACGCTGTGGTCGCGGCCGTCCGGGCTGTTGTGGCCCCCAACATGGGCCCGAACTAGTGCGACGAGTTCGTCCTCGTCGGCGCCAACAATCACTTCTTGGCATCTCTTGCAGACCAAACTGAGGGTCACTTCATGTCTCCCTTGGCGTCGAATGCGGTGGAATCGTGGTGCAGGAGCGTGGCTGTTGCGGTGCCTCGCGTAGCGGTCCTGGCGCCAGACAAGTGCCGGCGCCTGCGTGGCGCAAACGTCAGTGGGCTCCGGCGGGTGGGGTGTGGCTCTGGATCTCCTTGATGGGGGTGTTGTTGTTGCCGTGCCGGTTGGGGCCGTGTTCGCCGCCGCCGAAGAGCACCATGATCAGGACGCCCAGGATGACCAGGATCGCGATGGTAAGGCCGGCGATCTGGACCCAGCGTGACAGTCGCCGGGTCTCGACGTTGTAGTCGGTCATTGATGGTCCTCCGGTTACAGGTAGGCGAGGGCGTCTCGGACGGTGAGCCGCGATGCCCGTGTGGCGGCGGTTTCGGTGGCGAGCAGGGACCCGAGGATGACGACGGTGACCCAGATCGCGGCGGCGAGAGCGGAGATCCGGTACGGCAGTGGGGCGGAGAAGAACAGTTCGCCGAGCCCGTTACCGAGGACTGCGGTCAAGGCGAGGGTGGGCACGATGGCGACCAGGCAGCTAGCCAGGGACAGGAACAGGCCTTCGGCGTTGACGATGCGGCGTACCGCCTTGGGTCGGGCCCCGATGGCGTGCATGATGCCGAACTCTCTGGTCCGGTCGAGGACGTTGGCGCTCATCGTGGAGGCGAGGCCGATCACACCGACCACGCCGAGGGGGAGCGCGATGCCGAGCAGGATCAGCACGACCGGGCCGAGGTGGCCGGCGGAGATGGCTTCGCTGCGGCTGATCGAGGCTGCCGACCTGACCTCGACCCCGGCGGCGGTCAACTGCTCGTTGACAGCGTCGGCGACGGTTTGTCGGGTTTGCTCGTCGTGTCCCTCGGTGGTGATTCGCAGCTGGTTGGCGAGGCGTGGTTGGTCCAGGGCCCCCGCGAGCCCCTCAGTGGTGGTGTAGACCCCGCCGCCTCCGCCAGCGAGTTCCTCGACAATGCCGGCGACGACCCAGCTGGTGCTCCGCCCGCTGATGGTCAGCTGGACGGTGTCGCCGGCGGCCACGTCGGGGAGGGCGTTCTTGCGGGTGACCTGGTTTAGGACAACAGTGCCGGTCTCGCCTGCCTGGAGCCAGCGGCCGTCCAGGATCTTGGGGCTGGTGGCGACGAGGCGATCCTCGGGAAGCGCGGTGACCGAGACCCGGCCGTGCCCCTGGTCGGGGTAGGTGCGGGTCACCGGGACTCGTCCTTCCCCGGCGACCCCGGCGGGCAGCACTTGGAGAGCTTCGACCGCACTGACACCGGGAACCTTGTTGACTATGCCGGTGACGTCCTCGACGGCGGTGGGGGTGGCGAGTTGCACGTCGACGTCCCAGGTGCGCTGTGACTTCTGTTCCTCGGCGATGGCCTCGGTGCCTGAGCTCAGCGACATCCCGGCCACGAACACCGTTCCCGCGATGGCCAGCAAGCCGACCGAGAGCAGGAACCGGGCGGGGCGGCGCACGGTGTTGCGCAGGGCCATCAGCAGGCCGCGGCTGAGTCCGCGGATGTGGCTGAGCCGGGCCAGGGCACCGGTAGTGGAGTGCGGGGTCGTTCCGCCGCCGTGGTGGTCGATCGCGGCGCGGACCGTGGTGCGGCTGGTCCGCACAAGCGGGATCAGCGCCATCAGCGGCGGTAGGCTGAGCCCGATCGCTGCCACCACGGCGTAGGTCCACCACGGGGCTGTGAGGCTGACGGGTTCGATGCCCAAGAAGCCCAGGAAGTTGCGGACCGCGACCCGACCGAGGATGACGGCGGCCGGTAGCGCGAGGGTGGTGGCGGCAAGGGCCACCACCAGGGTGGTGGCCAGGTAGAGCCTGGCGATCTGCCGGGATCGGGCGCCGGTGGCCTTCATGATGCCGATCTGGGGGATCTGCCGGGTGAACATGTTGTTGAGCATGTTCGCGACCAGGAGCGTGCTCAGCAGCAGCGCCGCGGCGCCGCCGCCCAGTAGGGATAGGAGCAGGGCGTCGGCCTGCCACTGGTGCGGATGCTCGTACGGCTCGGGGACCTGGATCTCCCGGACGGTCAGACCGCCTTCCTGCTCCAGCCAAGTCCCGATCTCGCTGGCCGCCGCCACGATCGTTTCGCGATCGCGGCTCGGTTGGCCGGTGCCAGGGGCGGGGACCTGGATCTTGAGCTGGTCCAAGGTGGCTGGCTGGCTGGCGGTCGCGAGGGCCGTGGTGGACAGGTAGCCGTGGCCGGTCTGCTCCTGGGGTGCCGGGGAGAGGCTGGGGTCATAGACGGTGGCCGCGACGCGCACTCTGATCGGGTCGCCGGCCGGCGTCTCCAATGTGAGAGCGTCGCCGACATCGACACCCAGCAGCGCCAGCGAGTCGGCGCCGAGGAAGAGTTCATCAGCGGCCGGTGGCCACGAGGATTGGTCGACCTCGAACCTCGCCACGCGCATCGGGTCGTCCGGGGCGGCGACGAACACCTGCAACGGGATCTCACGGGCCTGGCCGTCGACCTGAATCTCGCTGGTGAACTGGGTGCGTGCCGCCGCGGTAAGGACGTCAGGTCGTTGCTCTGCGAGCGCGGCGAGGTTCGTCAGCCGCGTAGCATCGACGGCCTGGTCGAGCAGGATCGTCGCCGAGGCGGGCTCGGTGCTGGCATAGGCCTCGTCGGTCTCCCGACCGCTGGCCGACCACGCGAAGAGCACCCCGCCGAAGGCAGACAGGCTGATCGCGATGGCGATCACCATCATCGTCAGCCGTGGCCAGGACGCCTTCAGGTCTCGGAGCAGTTTGACGGTGAGCAGGCTGGTCATCGCGGTGCGCTCCCCACGTCCCGTTCGTCGGTCACGATGCGGCCATCGGCCAAGGTGATCTCTCGCTCGACCAGGGAACGGATGTCGCGCTCGTGGGTGACCACGACGATGGTCCGTCCCTCGGCGTTCATCTCGGCGAACAACCCCAATACGTCGTCGGCGGTCGCGGAGTCGAGGTTGCCGGTGGGTTCGTCGGCCAGCAGCAGCGGCGGATCGTTGGCCAGCGCGCGGGCAATCGCGGCCCGCTGCTGCTGGCCACCCGACAGGGTGCTGGGCAGCTTGTCGGCCTGGTCGCCGATACCCACTCGTTCCAGCAAGTCCTCCGCCCGGGTCCGACGATCGGCCGAGGGCACCTTGCCAACGAAGTCCATCGGCAACATCACGTTCTCGACCACCGTGAGGGTCGGCAGCAGCTGGAAGAACTGGAACACCAGCCCGACGTTGTGGCCACGCCAGGCGGCAAGCCCGGATTCCGAGAGTCTTCCAAGGTCGGCGTCGGCCACTGTCACAGTGCCCGATGTTGCACGGTCGATGCCGGCCAGCAGGTTGAGCAACGTGGTCTTGCCGCTGCCAGAGCGCCCCACGATGCCGACGAACTCGCCCGCGGCTACCTCCAGGTCGAGGCGCTCAATGGCCACGAACTCGCCAGAACTCGTCGGGTAAGCCTTCCGGACATCACTGATCTGGATCGCGAGCTCCACAACAACACTCCAACTTCGGGTAGTCTATGGGCGAGTGCCCATAGACTATGGGCAAGTGCCCATTCTCGCAAGAGGAACCGATGCCCCGCGGAGTAGCGATCCCCGAATTGCGTGAAAACCTGTTCGCGGCCACCGAGCGACTCCTCCTTCGCGACGGCCCGGGCGTCCTGTCCAGCCGAGCGATCACCACCGAGGCGGGCTGCGCAAAGGGCGTGCTGCACAACCACTTCACCGACCTGGACGGCTTCCTCGCCGAGTTCGCCGTCGAGCACTTTCACCGGGCCCTGGCCGGGATGGCGCAATTGCAGGACACAGCCGGCCAGGCGACGGTGGCCCAGAACCTCGAGGTCGCCGCAAACACACTGCTCGCCTCATCCGTGCTCGCCGTACACAGCGTGATCAGCTTGCGCCCCAGCCTCGCCGAACGCCTGCGCGAGGTGCGTGGACACCGGTCCCCGACCCTCGGAGACCTGGAAAAGGTCTTCGCGGCCTACCTCGAGGAAGAGAAGAAACTCGGACGGATCGTGCCCCGCGCCGACAGCGCCGCTACCGCCCTCGCGCTCGTCGCCACCATCCACCGAATCCTGATGACCAGCCAGGGAAACTCGACGCAGGCACGCTCATCCCTCGCCAGCGTTCTCGACGTCCTGCTACAGGCCATCACACTGCATGAAGATGCGCCTTCGTGACGTCGGCTCCTGACGGGCGTCAATCTGAGTCGCTCGGTGCTGAACCAGTGGACCCAGTTCAGGGTGCCGATGTCGACGTGGTCGACGTCGCGCAACGGACCCTGGCGGTGGATGAGTTCGTTCTTTGAAGGAGCCGACCGTGGTCTCGGCGGGCGCGATGTCCAGCGCGTCCCCGACGGTCCCACCCGAGGGGCGACGCCCTGGTCGTTGAGTCGCTGGGTGAACGCGATGGAAGTGTATTGCTTCGGTTCAAGGGGTCGATGCAACACCAGCCAGTGAGCTCGGGGTCAGCACGCTCGACCCGCTCGTCGACAAGACGGAGTTGGCGCAGCGAGGCAGAGCCAGCAAGACGGCCCTGACCTTCAGGTGCTCGAGAGTTCTCCTGGGGTGGGGCTGAGGGGATTCGAACCCCTGACCCCCTCAACTGACCCGCCACGGAACTTCCGCACCCTGTCGCTCTCTGAGAAGCTCGCAGCTCGTCGGAGAAACACCCGATGCTGGGCCGATGTCCAGAATCGCGAATGCCAATGCTGGACACTCTACCGGAGCGTTTCGGGTCGTCTGGGCATCCCTCGGGCCCAATCGGCGTACGAAGTGCGAGATGACGAGCCAGGGGCATGCTTCGACCATCGCTCCACGGACTGAACAGCGTCCGGGCGCCAGCCCGGCCAGTTCGATTCTGCCCCTGATGCCTCGACCGCGTAGTCTCGACCGTGGTGCGCCGGGAAGTCTGGTCGGCAGTCGATCCAACGACCCCCATCGCCAGGAGCACCGCATGAGTCAGTCCCCAACCCGTCTCACGCTGTTCAGCCGGGGGTCGTGGGCCGAGGACTCCCGCATCGCCGAGGTGCTCCGCAAGGAGACCGTCGGTGGGGCGCTTCTCCTCGCCGGAACCGTGGTCGCGCTTGTATGGGCCAACAGCCCGGTGCAGGACTCCTACGCCGCATTGCGCGACTTCACCGTCGGGCCCTCCTCACTTCACCTCGACCTGAGTCTCGGCACCTGGGCCGCTGACGGGCTGCTCGCGATCTTCTTCTTCGTGGTCGGCCTCGAGCTCAAGCGTGAGTTCGTCGCCGGCGACCTGCGCGACCCGAGGCGGGCCGCGCTGCCGATCTTCGCCGCAGTGGGCGGCATGGTCGTACCAGCCCTGGCGTTCGCCGCGGTCAACCTGACCACCGGAGACAGCGCTCTTCGTGGGTGGGCGATCCCGACAGCGACCGACATCGCGTTCGCACTCGCAGTCCTGGCCGTCATCAGTACCCACCTGCCGACCGCACTGCGGACCTTCCTGCTCACTCTGGCCGTGGTCGACGACCTGTTCGCGGTCACCATCATCGCGATCTTCTACACCAGCGACCTCGCCCTGCTGCCGCTCTTCGGGGCGTTGGTCCCGCTGGTGCTGTTCACGGTGCTGGTGCAGCGCCGGGTGCGGTCCTGGTGGCTGCTGCTGCCGCTGGCCGCCGCGACTTGGGGTCTGGTGCACGCCTCCGGCATCCACGCCACGGTCGCCGGCGTCCTTCTTGGCTTCGCCGTCCCGGTCATCCGCAGTCAGGCAGCCGGAGGCCCCGAGGCAGGGCCCGGAATGGCCGAGCACTTTGAGCATCTCATCCGACCGATCTCCTCCGGCGTCGCGGTCCCGGTCTTCGCCTTCTTCGCCGCCGGCGTCACCGTCGGCGGTTTCTCCGGACTCACCGACGCACTCGCCGACCGCGTCGCACTCGGCATCGTCGTCGGCCTCGTGGCCGGCAAGCTCGTCGGCATCCTTGGTGCCACCTACCTGGTCGCCCGCTTCACCCGGGCATCCCTCGACGAGAACCTGCGCTGGCTCGACATCGCCGGGCTCGCCCTGCTTGCGGGCATCGGGTTTACGGTGTCCCTCCTCATCGGAGAGCTGGCCTACGACGCCGACAGCCTCCGCGACGAACATGTCAAGGTCGGCGTGCTCACCGGCTCGCTCATCGCGGCGATCCTGGCCGCCGGGGTGCTCCGCTCCCGCAACCGCACCTACCGGCGGGTGCGCGAGGCCGAGGAACGCGACGCCGACGCGGACGGCATCCCCGACGTCTACACCGAGCGCTGAGGACAGCACCACCACAGGCAGCAGGTGGGTCTGGTTGTGCTTGAAGGCGCACTGTCCAACTCATGTCTCGCGACCGACCGGAAGCCGCGAGGGCCGCGGCCCTGGCTGCGCAGGTCGTAGATGGTCTGGACGCTGACCTGCAGGCGAGCGGCCAGCTCGGACAGGGAAGGATCTGCTCGATGACGTCGCGGTGGACGTTGGTGGTCTCCATGCCGGACAGGTGTGCCCAGCGACCCGAGACAGGTCGAGCCCGGCCGAGTGCGGGCAGGGAAACACCAGGAACGGCGATGAACTGCCGAGATGCCACTGCGTCCTCCTCAGTGAGGATTCCGGACTGGCCCAGTGACCTGGTGTTTTGGTGGAGCTGAGGGGATTCGAACCCCTGACCCCCTCGATGCGAACGAGGTGCGCTACCGGACTGCGCCACAGCCCCTGGACCGGCCGAAACGCTACCACGCAAGGATCGTTCGCCCGATCCGGCAGGTCAGTCGCCGACGGCGTGACGCTGCGCGGGCTCGACCTCGGCCGCGGGCATGCTGGTCTGCTCGCCCGCGACCCGACCCGAGGTCCAGGTGCCCGGTGCCGCCAGGTCGATGGTGCGGATGCTGCGCGCCGCCTTCGGCGCCGAGACGTACGTCGGCAGCGTGACCGGCAACGGGTTCCACAGCGACGACCCGCCGTCGGCTGCCGCCGGCACGGCGACGGCGGTGCCCTCCACCAGGTCTGCGTCGCTGACCGGTTCGGCCTGCGGGTCGCGGGCATGTGGACCGCTGGCGCCGAGAACGGCGCGCGCGCCCTGGTCGTTGAGGACGACCGTGGGCTCCTCGTCAGGCTGGTCCCCGCCCGGGGCTCCCCCGAGGCCGTAGCCCGCCCAGGTGCGGGTCTTGTCCTCGGTGCGACTGCGTCGCCAGGACGCGTCGTCCTCGCTGCGGACCTGGAGCCGGCACAGCACCAGCCAACCCACGACCAGGCCGGCGGGCACGGCGATCGACCACCATGGAACCAGCGAGAAGGCCGCCAGGCCGACGACGACCAGAGTCGCGGTGACCAGCGTCAGCAGTACCCGGCGTCGACGCCTCGCGGCCACGCGTGCAGCAGCGCGCGAGGGTCGGCGGACGGCGGGCTCCGCGGTCGCGGTCCTGGCCAGGAGCGACCGTGCCGAGACCAGCGGCTCGTCATCCGCTCTCGAGCGTCGGGTGAGCACCCGCAGCCGCTCGGAGAAGGTCTCGATCGGACGCTCGCGCGTCGCCTCGTCGTACCGGCGCAACGCCCACGGAAGGAGGAAGGCTGCCCACAGCACGACGACGCCGCCGAAAACGATCCCGATGCCCACGGTCGAAACCGTAGGGGGCCGCGCACGCGCACCGGGGGATCGTCACGGGTGTGTCGCGTGGGAACTTGAGTGACGGGTGTGAAATCGGGCCTCGCGCCGACTTCCGGATTGAGGGTCACGCCAAGGCGCCTGGGTGACCAGCGACTCGGATCTCGGCGACTGGGGCGCAGCCGGAGTCAGGCACGCGCCCGCTGGACGTACCTCTCCAGCACACCACCGGCGGCCTCCTCGACCGTGAGCGCGAACAGCACGTGGTCACGCCAGGCTCCGTCGATGTGCAGGTAGCGGGGTGCGCGGCCCTCCTGGCGGAAGCCGAGCTTCTCGGCCACGCGTAGCGACGCGACGTTCTCCGGGCGTACCGCGATCTCCAGCCGGTGCAGCCCGACCGTAGCGAAGCAGTGGTCGGCGACGAGGGCCACCGCCGTCGGTGTCACACCGAGGCCGGCGACCTGCCGGTCCACCCAGTAGCCCAGCTGAGCCCACCGGGCCGATCCCCAGGTGATCCCGGTGACCGTGACCTGTCCGACCAGCCGGTCGTCGTACGTCGTGACGAACGGCAGCCCCTGACCGCGACGCGCGGCTCGACGCGACTCGCGAACCATCGACGAGAAGGTCGACGTGGCCGGCATCGAGCCGGGTGGAAGCGTCGCCTCCCACGGCCGCAACCAGTCCTGGTTGCGGCCGCGCACGATCCGCCAGGCGGTCTTGTCCCGGCGGCGCAGGGGACGCACGCCCACGCGGTCATGGCGCAGACTCACCGGCCACCCGTCTATGGGGACACTCCCGCTCCCCCGGGGTGGTCTTGCCCACGCAGCTGGTCCACTGCGTGCGCCAACAGCGGCTCGAGGACCGCGAGCCCGTCCTGCACACCGCCGCGGGACCCCGGCAGGTTGACGATCAGCGTTCGGCCGGCCACGCCGGCCAGGCCGCGCGACAGCAGTGCGGTCGCGACGCCCTGCGCGACGCCGTGGGCGCGGATCCCCTCCGCGATGCCCGGCACCTCGAAGTCGAGGACCGCACGGGTCCGTTCGGGTGTCTCGTCGGTGGGACTGATGCCGGTGCCGCCGGTGCTGAGCACGACGTCGACCGCGCCGGCGACCGCGTTACGCAGGGCGTCCTCGACCTGCGCACCGTCGGGCACCACGACCGGGTCCGGCACGTCGAAGCCCCAGGCGCGCAGGGCCGCCACGATCAGCGGCCCACCGGTGTCCTCGTAGACTCCGGCTGCCGCCCGGTTGGACGCGGTGACCACGACCGCTCGGCGAGCTGTCGGCACCTCAGTGCCCCCGTCCGTCGCGGGACCAGTCGCCACTGCTGCCACCGGACTTGGACTCGACGCGAACATCGGTGATCTCGGCCAGCTTGTCGACCGCCTTCACCATGTCGTACACCGTCAGCGCTGCCACGGTGGCCGAGGTCAGGGCCTCCATCTCCACGCCGGTCCGGTCGGTCGTACGGACGCTCGCCCTGATCGCTACGGCGTCGTCGTCGACCCGCAGGTCGACCTGCACGCCGGTGATCGCCAACGGATGGCACAGCGGGATGAGGTCGGGGGTGCGCTTGGCCGCCATGATGCCCGCGACCCGGGCGACGGCGAGCGCGTCCCCCTTCGGCATCCCCTCGCCGCGCAGCAACGCGATCGTGTCCGCCGACAGCGCGATCCTCGCCACCGCGGTTGCGCTCCGGGCGGTCACCTGCTTGCCGGCGACGTCGACCATGCGGGCTGCCCCGCCCTCGTCGACGTGGGTCAGCCGCGACGGGCCCTCGGTGTCAGAACTCACGGTCGAGCACCAGGACGCTGACGGTGTCACCGGCGCGGGGGGCCTCGGTGTCCGGCTCCACGGGCAGCAGTGCGTTGGCCCGGGCGAGGTCGCCGATCAGGTGCGAGCCCATGCCGCCGACCGGGCTGACCTGTGCCCCCGCGTCCGTCACCTCGAAGTGGGCGCGCACGTACGCCCGGCGACCCGGAGCGGAGGGGACGTCGTCGCTCAGGCGGGCCCGGAGCCGCGGCCTGCGGTACGGGAACCGCCCCATCATCCGGCGCAGCGCGGGCAGCACGAACACCTCGAAGGAGACGAACGCCGACACCGGGTTGCCCGGGAGCGTGAAGATCGGCGTGCGGTCCTCCCCGACGTGGCCGAAACCCTGCGGCTTGCCCGGCTGCATCGCCACCTGGCAGAACTCCACGGTGCCCAGCCGCGACAGCACGTCCTTGACCACGTCGTAGTCGCCCATGCTCACGCCTCCGCTGGTGACCACCGCATCCGCGCGTACGAGCTGGTCGGACAGCGCGTCGGTGAACGTCTGCGGGTCGTCGGACACCAGGCCGACGCGGTACGGGATCGCGCCCGCGGTCTTGATGGCGGCCGCCAGCAGGAAGCTGTTGCCGTCGTAGATGGAGTCGTAGTCGAGCGCGGACCCGGGCTCGCGCAGCTCGTCGCCGGTGGAGATCACCACCACCCGTGGACGAGGTCTCGTCCGCACCTGCGCCCGGCCGACCGAGGCGAGCAGCCCTGCCTGGCGAGCACCCACGGTGGTGCCCTCGGCCAGGACCAGGTCGCCGGCGCGCACGTCCTCACCTGCCTCGCGTACGTGCTGACCGGGCACCGAGGCCCGGGTGATCTGCACTCGCGCCCGGCCGCGGTCGGTCCACTCCACCGGCACCACGGAGTCCGCGCCGGCCGGCATCGGTGCCCCGGTCATGATCTTTATCGCGGTGCCCCGAGCCATGGCATACGGCTTGGAGGACCCGGCAGCCGACTCGCCGACGACGGGCAGCTGTACCGGCCGGTCCGGTGAGGCGTCCGCCACGTCCTGTGCACTCACCGCGTAGCCGTCCATCGCGGAGTTGTCGAAGCGGGGCAGGTCGACCGCGGAGACGACGTCCTCGCAGATCGGCAGGCCGACGGACTCCAGCAGCGGCTGGTCGTAGGACGCCAGCGGCCCCACGGCATCGAGGATCCGGCGCAGGTGCTCCTCGACCGAGCGGAGCGCGTCGGGGGAACTCATGGTCGAACCTTAGTGGGGCAGGCGCGAGCCGTCGGCTATCCGACCGGGCTCCCCGGTGTCGCACAGCTCGGCATCGCCCACCACCGCCACGTCGGCGCCGAAGGTCCAGTCACCGCGGACACGCAGCGATCGGGCCGCGCGCAGCGAGGGGGGGCCGTCGGGGAAGCGCGCATCGAAGGGCCCGATCCGCTTGTAGTGCTCAGGATCGAGATCGACCAGCGGGGCCTGCTCGGTCACCCGTGCAACCGTGAAGTCCGCAGCCAGCTCGTAGACGTCGGAGCGCAGGAGCAGCAGGTCGTTGGTGGTCTTCACCGGAAGGAACCGCGACCTCGGGACCTCCAGCGCGGTGGCGCCTTCGAAGACCTCGACGGCGGCCCCCATCGCGGTCTCGATCTGCACCACCTCCGGCGAGCCCGGGTCGGCCGGGTCGACCGTCTTCACGTTACGGATCAGCGGCAGCCCGAGCACCCCGTCGCGCTCGCGGAGCGTGTCGCGCACCGCCACCAGGTCCAACCACAGGTTGTTGGTGTGGAAGTACGCGTGCCGGTCGCCGTCGGCGAAGGCGGGCAGGTCCTCCGGCGACGTCTGCGCCGTCTCCCGCAGGACCAGGCGCCCGTCGCTCCTGCGCACCGCGAGATGCCCTCCCTTGAGGTCGGCGGCCGTACGCAGGCAGACCTCCGCCGCGTACGGAGCTCCCGACCCGGCGAACCAGCCGACGATGCGGGGATCGGGAGCCGCCCCGAGGTTGTCGGAGTTGGAGACCGTGGCATACCGGAAACCGGCCCCGATCAGGTCGTCCAGCACACCGGAGACCTCAAGTGCGGTGTAGAGGTCGCCGTGGCCCGGCGGACACCACTCCATCGCGGGATCGGCCGGCCACCGTACCGGCGTGAGGTCGTCCGAGCGCAGCTTGGGCTCCCGGTTCTGCACGAAGTCCGAGGCCAGGCCGTCGACCTCGAGGTCCGGGTACGCAGCCAGCGCCTGCAGTGTGTCGTCGCGGGTGCGAAAGCTGTTCATGAAGACCAGCGGCAGACGGACGTCGTGGGCCGCACGGACGCTGCGGACCTGGCCGACGATCACGTCCAGGAACGTCAGGCCGTCACACACCGGCAGCAGCGACTTGGCCCGCTGCATGCCCATCGAGGTGCCCAGCCCGCCGTTGAGCCTGATCACCGCGGTCCGGGCCAGCGCCTCGTGCATCTGCGCTGTCTCGACCTCGAGGTCCACCAGCCGGGTCGGCGACCGGATCGGGTCGATGTCGGCCTCGGCGATCATGCCGGTGGCGCCGCTCTCGAGCTCGCGGTAGTAGTGCTCGAAGACCGTGACCGCCCGCGGGTGCACGCCTGCGTCCCCCATCACCCGGCGCGCCTGCTCCAGCCCGTCAGCACTCATGCCGCCCCAGGGTAGAGGAGCACTACGGTGGCCCGGTGCCCGACCACGACCCCGCCGGCAAGGCAGCCTTGCGCCGCCGGCTGCTGGCCGCCCGACGCACCCTGGACCCGGCCGGTGAGCGAGAGGCCGCGGCCGGTCTCGACACGCAGGTCATGGCGCTGGCGGGCCCGGACCCGCGCACGGTCTGCGCCTATGTGTCGACCCAGGGGGAGCCGCCGACCGGCCGCCTGCTCGAGCACCTCGCACGCACCGGGCACCGGGTGCTGCTGCCGGTGCTGCTGCCCGACCTCGACCTGGACTGGGCGGCCTGGGAGCCGGGGACATCGCTGCTACCGAGACGGTTCGGGCTGCTGGAGCCGTCCGGACCGCGCCTGGGCAGCGCTGCTGTGGCGTCGGCCGGCATGGTCGTCTGCCCCGGGCTCGCCGGGTCGCCGGCCGGCGCCCGGCTGGGGCGCGGGGGTGGTTCGTACGACCGGGTGCTGTCGCGCACGACGGACACCGTGCTGCGGGTGCTGCTCCTGCACGACGCCGAGGTCCGGGACGACGTACCGACCGACCCGCACGACCAGCCGGTGGACGTCCTGGTCACGCCCCGGCGCACGGTGTGGTGCCGCCCATGACGACCCGGCTGCTCCTGCTCGCCGACACCCACCTGCCCACGCGGGCCCGGGAGCTGCCCGAGCACCTCTGGGCGGCGATCGACGCAGCCGACCTGGTCGTGCACGCGGGTGACTGGGTGGAGGAGCCGCTGCTCGACGCGTTCGAGCAGCGCTGCCGCCGTCTGGTCGCGGTGCACGGCAACAACGACGGGGCCGGGCTGCGGGCCAGGCTCCCCGAGGTCGCGCGGGTACGGGTCGAAGGGGTCCGGCTGGCCGTGGTCCACGAGACCGGTGCCAGGACCGGGCGTGAGCGTCGCTGTGACGAGCGGTTCCCCGACACCGACGTGCTGGTGTTCGGGCACAGCCACATCCCGTGGGACACGACGACCCCGCACGGTCTGCGCCTGCTCAACCCCGGCTCGCCCACGGACCGGCGGCGACAGCCGTGGTGCACGTACCTGACGGCCACGACGGCTCCCGGCCGGCTCGTGGACGTGGTGCTGCACCGGCTCCCCCCGCGGGCTCCTGGCTGAGGCTCAGCTCGAGGAGGCGCGCAGGAACAGCTCGTCGGTGGCCGCCGCGTCCACCGCGCCGTGCGACCAGGCCCACGGCAGCGTCCCGCCGGCGGCCCACAGCTGGGTCTGGTCGGTGTAGGTGTCGGCGTACGCGTGCCCCGACTGACCCCCGAACTGGATCCACCGCGACTCGTCGAAGTCGTCGAGGGACACGACCATGCGCATCGACGGCACCGCCGTCACGTCGAATCCCTCGGCGGCGTCCCACCCGGTCGCGTTGACGATGCCGCTGCCACCACCGAGCGGGTACGGACCACGGTTGAACAGGCTCTCGACCAAGCCCACACCGGAGTCGCCGAGCGTCGGGTTGACCAGCTCGAGCTCGTGCAGCCCGCCCCAGCTCCAGCGCGTGGGGCTACTGCCCTGCATGACCGTCAGGTCGTCCCGGGCGTCCAGCAGCGCTCGGCGCAGGATGTCGTCGCGGGTCTCACGCACGTCTTCGGTCACGATGTCGTCCCACCAGTCGCTGTCTGGGTCCTCGAGCAGCTTCTCGACCACCTCGAACCAGCGCTCACCCCCGTCCGGCCGCACGTCGGGCGGCAACTGGTCGTGGAACGTGAGCTCGAGCAGGTTGCGCCACACCGCGTTGAAGTACGCCGCGGCGGCCGAGTCGGCCGGCTGGGTGAAGTCCCAGCCCTGCAGCTCGGCCTGGCCGTCACGGAAGTACGGCGTGGGCATGGAGATGTCCAGCAGGTACGGCGTGAGCCGTTCCGCGTGTGCGTTGTACGTGTCGTTCTGCAGCTCGGCCATGTCCGCGGCGGTGAGGTCGTCGCGGTCCTCGAGGAGCTCCAGGATGCGCTGGCTGCGGTAGCCGTAGGCGGCGTCACTGGTCAGCAGGTACGGGTAGTCCGGGCCGATCACGGCGTTGTTGGCGGTCACGATGAGACCGCTCGGCGGGTCGAGCACGGTGGGGAGCTCGTCGAACGGGATGAAGCCCCGCCACTCGTTGGCCGGGTTCCAGCCGGGCACCGGCCAGCGGCCGCTGTGCCCGGGCGCACGGATCGGGATCCGTCCTGGTGCCTGGTAGCCGATCCTGCCCTCGACGTCGGCGTACACGAGGTTCTGCGACGGCGCGTCCATCAGCCGGGCCGCCTGTCGGAACTCGTCCCAGCTGCGGGCCTTGTCGATGCCGATCAGTGCGTCCATCGTGCGACCGGGCTCCGACCCCGTCCAGCGCAGCGACACCGCGTACCCGTCGCCGTCCGCGGGCTCGGTCGCCGGCGTCAGCTCGGTCCGTTCGCCGACGGCGGCGATGCCGGGGTCGGGGTCGATCTCGAGGTCGGACAGGATCGGTCCGTGCCGCGTGGACCGCACCTCGATGGCCACCGGGTCCTCCTCGCCGGCGACGCGGAACTGCTCGGTCCGTGTCTGCAGCTGGACCTGCCCTCCGTCGTAGCGGTACGTCCCCGCCTCGTCGTCCACCTGCTCGAGGTACAGGTCGCTCACGTCGGGGTACATCGTGGTCAGGCCCCAGGCGATCGACTGGTTGTGCCCGACCACCACACCTGGAAGGCCCGAGAAGGTGAAGCCGGAGACGTCGAACGGGCACTGCTCGGTGCGCTCGTTGCAGTGCAGACCCATCTGGTACCACATGGACGGCATCGACGGCGCGAGGTGTGGGTCGTTGGCCAGGATCGGTGCTCCACTGGCGGTGCGGTCCCCGGAGACCACCCAGGAGTTGGATCCGATCCCCTCCCGGGTGCCGAGCAGCCGCGGCAGGCCGTCCACCACGTCGCGCAGGCTGTCCAGCCCGCGCAGGTCGCCGACCGGGACGTCGCGCTCCTCGCGCTCGTCCCCGGCTGTCGTGCTCGGCAACGAGGCTTCCGGGGTGACGCGCTGCACCGGACCGGGCCCCTGCTGGAACAGCCCGCCGCGCACGCGCCCGGCGGTGACGATCGGCGCGTGCTCGTCGTACGGGTAGGCGGGATAGAGCTCCTCGACCTGCTCCGGCTCGAGCACCTCCAGGGCGAGTGCCCGGTCGATCTCCGCACTCATGTTGCCGTTCAGGTCCCAGGCCAGCGCCTTGAGCCACGCCACCGAGTCCGCCGGCGTCCACTCCTGCGGGACGTAGTCCGGCCCGGTCAGCGCCAGGACGGAGTACTCGAGGGACAGCTCGCCCGCGCTGCGGTCACCGAGGTAGGCGTTGACCCCGTCGGCATAGGCCTGCAGGTAGCGCCGTGTCTCCGGGTCGAGCATCGCGAGCTCGGCCTTGGCCGTCGCCCGCCAGCCGAGGGTACGGACGAACATGTCGGTCTGGAGGGCACTCTCGCCGACCAGCTCGGCCAACCGGCCGGCCGTGACGTGGCGCCGGAAGTCCATCTCGTAGAAGCGGTCCTGAGCGTGCACGAAGCCCTGCGCGTAGAACAGGTCGTTGGCGTGGTCGGCGTAGACCTGCGGGATCCCCTGCTCGTCGCGCACGATGCGGACGTCGGCGCTCAGGCCGGGCACCTCGATCTCACCGTCGGTCTGGGGAAAGGTGCGCCGAACCGTCACGACGGCGAACACCGACGCCGCGACCAACACGATCACGAGGGCGATCGCCAGGTAGATCAGAAGGTTCCAGGTCCGGCGCACCGGGTCATTGTGCCCCGAGCTGGTCATGCGTCCGACGTGCTGGTCGCTGTGCCTGCTCGCCGTCCTTGGCCTCCGCCACCTCGCCGACCAGCTCCTCCAGGACGTCCTCGAGCATGATCACGCCGAGCACGCGCCCCTCGTCGTCGGCGACCCGGGCGATGTGGCTGTCGCGGACCTGCATGGCACGCAGCGCGTCGTACAGCGAGGTTCCCGCCCCGACCGTGGCCAGCGGGCGGACCCATGTGGCCTGCACCGGCTGACGCAGCTGCTCCGGTGTGGTCGACAGCACGTCCTTGACGTGCAGGTAGCCGATCAGGTCCTCGCTGTCCGCACGGCGCACCGGGAACCGCGAGTAGCCCGTACGGGCGCACGCCGCCTCGACCTCGCCGGCGGCGCCGCTCATGTCGATGCTCACCAGGTCGTCGAGGGGCAGCAGCACCCGCTCGATCGTGCCGGCGTGGAAGTACAGGGCGCCGGAGAGCAGGTCGTACTCGTGGGCGTCCAACAGTCCCTCACGGCGCGAGTCCTCGACCATCCCGGCCACCTCGTCGTGGGTGAAGGAGGACGTCACCTCGTCCTGCGGCTGGACGCGCATCAGCCGCAGCGTCGCGTTGGCCATCGCGTTGAGACCAACCACGAACGGCTTGAGGACGAAGACCACACCGAGCATGAACGGTCCGAGGAACAACGCCGAACGCTCGGACGCCGCCAGCGCGATGTTCTTGGGGACCATCTCGCCGAACACCACGTGGGCGTAGACGATCAGGGCCGTGGCGACCACGAACGCCACCGGGTGCACGAGGAAGTCCGGCATCCGGGCGAGCTCGAAGACCGGTTCCATCAGGTGTGCGATGACCGGCTCGCTGATGGCGCCGAGGAGCAGCGTGCAGATGGTGATGCCGAGCTGTGCGGCGGCCATGACCAGGCTGACCTGCTCCATGGCACGCAGCGTGAGGCGTGCCGCGCGCGACCCTCCGGCGGCCCGCGGCTCGATCTGCGTCCGCCGGGCCGAGATCAGCGCGAACTCCGAACCGACGAACAGCGCGTTGAGCGCGAGCAGCACGAAGGTCAGGGCGATGCCGAAGACCGGGTCGTCCATCAGGTCGGCTCCCCGGCGGCATCGGCGGCGCCAGTGTCAGGCTCCGGGGTGTCCCGTGGACCGAGCTCGCGCAGCAGCACCCGGTCGACACGGCGGCCTTCGGTGCGCTCGACGGCAATGCTGACCCGTACCCGCTGGGGTCCGGACACGCCTTCGTGCTTGACGGCCCTGCTGGCGCCGACGACTATTTCGTCACCGGTACGGGCGAGGCGACCGAGCTGCTGGACGACCAGGCCGGCAACCGTCTCGTAGTCGTCGTGCTCCACCAGCGCCAGGCCGGTGTTCTCCGCTATCTCGTCGGGCCGCAGCAGGCCCGACAGCGACCACTCGCCGTCGCTGCGCTGCCTGCTCGATGAGGGGTCCCGGTCGAACTCGTCGGCGATGTCGCCGACGAGCTCCTCGACCAGGTCCTCGAGCGTGACGACGCCGTCGTTGCCGCCGTACTCGTCGACCACGACGGCCATCTGCATGCGCTGCTCACGCAGCTGCACGAGCAGCGGATCGAGCTCGATGCTGGCGGGGACGATCGTGGCGGGCGAACAGACGTCACCGACGCGGGTGCTGCGGCGCCGGTCGAAGTCGACGGCCACCGCCTGCTTGACGTGGACCACCCCGACCACGTCGTCGAGAACGCGGCCGATGACGGGGAACCGCGAGTGACCGGTCTCCCGTGCCGCCTCGATGACAGCGAGGACAGGCTCGCGCTCCTCCACGTAGCGCACCCGCACGCGGGGGGTCTTGACGTCGGCGGCCGTGCGGTCACCGAAGGCGATGCTGCGCTCCACCAGAGAGGCGGTCGTGCCGTGCAGGACACCCTCCTGCGCCGAACGGCGAACCAGCGAGGCGAGCTCCTCCGGCGACCGGGTCGAGCGCAGCTCCTCCTGGGGCTCCACACCGAGCCGATACAGCACGCGGTTGGCGGTGCCGTTGAGGTTGCGGATCAGCAACGCCATCGACTTGGTGAAGGCGCGCTGCGGGCCCTGCGTGGCCCGGGCGGTGGCCAACGGCGCCGCGATCGCGAGGTTCTTGGGCACGAGCTCGCCGAGCATCATGGTGACCGTCGTGCTGAGGAACAGCGCCAGCGCGAGCGCGGTGGGCCGCACGGCGCCGTCGGGCAGTCCGAGATCGGTGAGCGGACCGCGCAGCAACGTGGCCAGCGCCGGCTCGGCGAGGAACCCGATGGCGAGGTTGGTCAGGGTGATCCCGAGCTGGGCGCCGGACAGCTGGGTCGAGAGGGAGGACAGTGCCTTCTGCACGCCGGCCGCGCCGGCCTCACCGCGCTCGGCAGCCCGACCCACCGCACCGCGGTCAACGGTGACGAACGAGAACTCGGCGGCGACACAGACGCCGCAGGCGAGGGCGAGAAGAAGGGCGAGGAGCAGCAGGAGCCACTCGGTCACGGGTGCAGGTCTCCAACACGAGAGGGGAAGTCGAACGGCCATCGTACGTGACCATCCGGCACCACATTTCGTCGCGGTTGGTGCGCCCGTGCACAATGGCTGGTGCACATCGCCACGAGGAGAAGAGAACGCGTGCCCACCTACCAGTACGTCTGCACCGAGTGCACACGCCCGCACGAGGCGCAGCAGAGCTTCTCCGATCCCGCGCTCACCGACTGTCCGCGGTGCGACGGAGCCCTGCGCAAGGTGTTCAGCGCCGTGGGCGTCGTGTTCAAGGGCTCCGGCTTCTACCGCAACGACAGCCGCGCTCCGCAGAAGGACTCCGAGCCCGCGGGCGACACCGGATCCAAGGACACCGGCACCAAGGACAGCGGCACCAAGGACAGCGGCACCAAGAACACCGGGGCGTCCAAGAAGTCGTCGCGCTCCGACTCCGGGTCGCCCACCGCGACATCGTCGGCCGGTGCGGACAGGGGCTCCGCGGCCTGAACCGCCCGGCGAGCCTGGAGGCTCCATCCACGAGGCCCCGCGGGGGCCTGCCTGCTGTTCGTGCGTCGAGTCCGCCGGTCCAGCCCGAGCGCCGATTCATCTCAACCGCGCACGCTGTACCGAGCAGTTCTGACTACGGCCGGGCGCAGGAGGGTCGGTCTCACGCCGCCACCCCACCGAGCAGCGTGCCGATGTCGGCCAACACCTGGGTTCTGACCCGGTAGTACACTTAGACCCCGCGCTTGTTGCGGTCGAGCAGGCCGATGTCGTGCAGCACCTTCAGGTGATGACTGATCGTGGGCTGGGACAGGTCGAACGCGTCGTTCAGGTCGCACACGCACGCCTCGCCGCCGGCATGTGACGCGACCAGCGACAGCAACCGCAGCCGCACCGGTCCGCCAGAGCCTTCAGCAGCGGCGCGATCCGCTCCGCCTGCTCACTGCTCAACCGCTGATCCATCAACGGTGAGCAGCACGCCAACTTCGCGATCGACGAGCCACCGCTGAAGCTCGTGCTCATCGAGAACCCCGGCCAGGGTGGCTCGATCAACCACCTCGGGGTGGAGGTGAGCGACGGCGAGAGCGTCGACACCGAACAGACCCGCCTCGCCGGCCTGGCTCTTCTCGACGAGCGAGACACCACCACCTGCTGCTACGCCAAGCAGGACAAGTTCTGGGTCCAGGACGCACCCGACGCAGAGCGCTGGGAGATCTACACCGTCCTCGCCGACAGCCACACCTTCGGCGCGAAAGACGATGCAGCATGCTGCCTCACCGGCTCCGACGCTGACGCGGAGCTCACCGCACGCGACACCGAATGCTGCTGACCGGGAGGCGCCGACTCGTCGCAGGTCTCGTCTCGACGCTGAACGCCCTGTGGATGACCGCCGCACCGCCTGATCGGGCACCTACGGTCCCAGCATGAGGCTCGGCCCGCGACCATCCAGCACGCCAACACCGCGAGCCGCCCCGACGTGGCGGCGGCGGCGTGACGCCGTGCGCCGCGCGCTTGCGGCGCGTCGACGAGCCATCGCCGCGGTGCTCGCC
>JALZKQ010000110.1 GCA_030859165.1 Actinomycetota bacterium | reverse complement strand
ACCGACGACAGGTGATGCAGTGGATGCGGTCCGTCAGGTACGAGCGAGGATCACTCGGGGACGACGAACATGTTCGGGAAGTCCGGCATCCCGCGGGTCGGGTCGTTGGTCATGCCGCCCACGAGCGAGCCGCGGATCATGGCGGCGCCACCGGTGTAGCGGATCACGGCCGGGTAGTACTCGGTCATGATCAGCTCGTCCAGCTCCCCCCACGCGGTCGCCGCCTCCTCCGGGTCCTCGATGGACAGGATCCGGTCGATCTCCTCGTTCACCTCCGGCTCGTCGAAGAACGACATGTTCGGCACGCTGTCAGGGTTGATCAGCCCACCGTCGAAGATGGCCGGGAACCACGAGGCACCCGACGGCCAGTCCGAGCACCAGCCGGACCCACGCATGTTGATCGGCGCGTCCGGGTTGTCGAACTGCTCCCGGATCTGCTCGCTCGTGGTCGGGATGCGGTCGACCTCGAAGCCGGCCTTCTCCAGACCCTGCTCGACCACCTCGGAGGAGCTGACGCTCTCCGGGACGTCGGTCTGGAAGTAGAAGCTCAGCTTGGTGCCGACAGCGTCCTCCTCCTCGAGGATCTTCATGGCCGCCGCGGGGTCACCGTTGCCCTCGCCACCGTTGCCCAGGGCGTCGTACTCCTGGCGACCGGGGATTCCCGGCGGCAGGATCGTGGTGCCCGGGATGCTGGTCAGACCGGGGATGAGCCCGCCGGCCTGGTTGGCCTCCTCGCCTGGGTAGGCGATGCCGATGGCCTTGCGGACCTCGACGTTGTCCAGCTCGCGGGTGTCGAGGTACTGGAAGAACGTGCACGGCTGGGTGCCGGTCACGAGCCGTTCCTCGCCGCCCTCTTCGTTGAGCAGCTGACGGTACTTCGAGGCCAGGATGTTGTCGTAGGTCAGGACCGTCTGGTCCTCACCGCTGTCGCCGATGACCCGCTCCTGCAGCTGGTTGCTGTCCTGGGAGAACTCGAACTCCCAGCCGTCGACCAGCTGGTTGCGGATCGGGTCGGAGTCGGGGTCCCACTCCGGGTTGCGGACCAGCGACATGCTGACCTGCGGGACGTACTCCTCGATCATGTACGGGCCGGTGGCGAGGATCTCCCGCTCGTAGTCGAGCTTGGTGTCCGCCTCCTCGGGGATGGGCGTGAACATCGGGAACGAGGCGTAGTAGGGCAGGTCCGGGAACTTGCGGGCCAGGTTGATCTGGATCGTCTTCTCGTCCAGCACCTCGACTCCGGCGTACTCGGCACCCCCCTTGTAGGGGCCCTCGTAGGTGTCGCCGTCCAGGAAGTAGTCGTTCTGGTACAGCGGGCCGGACGTCAGCACGTCCTGCGCGAACGAGCGCTTGATGGCGTAGGCCAGGTCGTCGGCGACGACGGGCTCGCCGTCGTTGTAGGTGATGCCGTCCTTGAGGGTGAACTCCCAGCTCAGGCCGTCCTCACTGACCCGACCGAGGTCGGTGGCCAGGTCAGGGACCAGCACCATCGAGCCGTCCTCCTGGCGCTGGAACCCGGTCAGACCCCGGGTCACCAGGTTGAGGATGGCGGTCGAATCCGTGTAGTAGGCACGGGTCGGGTCCATGGTCGACGGGGCGCCGTCGGTCAGGACGGTGAGCGTCCCGCCCTCCTGCGCGCCCTCGGGCATCTTCGCCGGGCCAACGGCTTCGGGGTCCTGGCCGGCGCCGACGTTGCCGCTCTCACCGAGGTCCTGCTCCGGCTGGCCGCCAGGCTCGTCGGACCCGATGTCACCACCACCGCCATCACCGCCGCCGCATGCAGCGGCGAGCACAAGGGCCCCGATCGCGGGGATCAGTGCGATCTTCCTGAGTTGCATTGTGGGTTTCCCACCTTTCATGTGTTGTCGCGGGTGTGCGACATCGCTGGACGCGGGGCCTAGCGACGGGTCTTGGGGTCGAGGGCGTCGCGCACGCTGTCACCGAGCAGGTTCAGCGCGAGGACGAGAGCGAGGACGCCGAGCACGGGCGCCAGGAGGTAGCCGTTGACGATCCCGAACCAGTTGATCGCCGCCGAGATGGTGCGGCCCCACGAGGGCTGCTCCACCAGGCCGACGCCGAGGAGGGAGAGGCCGGCCTCGGCGGTGACGTAGGCGGGGATGCCCAGGGAGATCGAGATGACGATCGGTGCCACCAGGTTCGGCAACAGCTCCCTGAACAGGATGCGGTGGGTCGGCGCGCCGATGGCACGGGCGGCGAGGATGAACTCGCGCTCGCGCAGGGACAGCACCTCTCCGCGGATCAGCCGGGCCAGGCCCATCCAGCCGAACACCGACAAGATCAGGATCAAGACGATGAGCTGGGCACGGCCGAAGACGTCGAGGCCCTGGCTGGCGAACTGCGCGGCGACGATCGGGGCTACCGCGATGGCGATCAACAGGAACGGCAGGGACAGGAAGACGTCGATGACGAAGCTGAGGACCCGGTCCACCCAGCCGCCGAAGAACCCGGCGACCAGCCCGACGACGATCCCAAGGAAGGTCGCGACGCTGGCCGCCGTGACGGCGATGAGCACCGAGTAGCGAGCGCCGTAGACCCAGCGCGCGAACAGGTCGCGACCGTTGGTCGGCTCGATGCCGAAGGGGTGGTCCAGGCTGGCTCCCACTGCGGGGTAGCCGTCGAACTCCAACAGCCTGTTGTACCGGGTGTCGGGGTCGACCCCGAAGGCGGCGGTGATCAGCGGTGCGAAGATCGCGATCAGGAAGAACAGCAGCACGACGGCCGCGGAGACGACCGCGATCTTGTCCCGGCGCAACCGGTCGAAGGCGATTCTGAGCGGAGAGCGACCGGCAACCTGCGCGGAGTCGTCGGCGGAGTCGGTCATGGGGTCGCCACCGATGTCCTGGGTCCCGTACAACCCCGGTCCGCTCATGCTCACCCTTCACTGGCTCGGACGAATGCGAGCGCAACTCTAGGCGACCAGTAGCGACCCTTTGGCGGCGTCGCGGTAACGATGTGGCATCGCTTGGCCCGTGGCGTTTGAGTCCGTTACCAGGCTGTTATGCCCGTTGGTCGATCCCGGCTTCCTTGCGCTGTGTGGCCGTGATCGGGCTCGGCGCACCGGTCAGCGGGTCGCCTCCCGACGCGGTCTTCGGGAAGGCGATCACGTCGCGGATGGACTCCGTCCCGGCCAGCAGCGCGCACAGCCGGTCCAGCCCGAGCGCGATGCCACCGTGCGGTGGCGGACCGTACGCGAAGGCCTCGAGCAGGAACCCGAACTGGTTGTGGGCGTCCTCGCGGCTCATGCCGATGACGTCGAACACCCGCTCCTGCATCTGCGAGCGGTGGATACGGATCGACCCGCCGCCCAGCTCGGTGCCGTTGAGCGTGATGTCGTACGCCTGGCTCAGCGCGCGGCCCGGCTGCTCGTGGAAGGTCTCGGCGAACGCCGGCGTCGGCGCGGTGAAGGGGTGGTGGATCGCGTGCCAGGCGGGGCTGCCGTCGGCGCTCTGGATCCGCTCGAACATCGGCGCCTCGACGACCCAGCAGAACTCCCAGCGCGAGTGGTCGATCAGGCCGCAGCGCTCCCCCACCTCCAGACGCGTCGCGGCGAGAAGGCCGTGCGCCTCGGCGCTGGTCCCGGCGGCGAAGAACACGCAGTCGCCGGGGGCGGCGCCCGCGTGGGCGGCCAGACCCGAGCGCTCTGCCTCGGACAGGTTCTTGGCGACCGGGCCGGCCAGCGTGCCGTCAGCACCCACCAGGACGTAGGCCAGACCCTTGGCGCCGCGCGAGCGGGCCCAGCCCTGCCAGGCGTCGAGCTGCTTGCGTGGCTGGGAGGCACCTCCCGGCATCACGACCGCACCGACGTGCCAGTCCTCGCCCTCGGGGGAACTGCGCCCTTCCGGGGACGACCCCGGACCCCGAAATACTCGGAACGGGGTGTCGGCGAAGTAGTCGGTGAAGTCCACCAGCTCGCAGCCGAACCGCAGGTCGGGCCGGTCGATGCCGAAGCGGCGGACCGCCTCGTGGAAGGTCATCTGCTGGATCGGCGTGCTGATCTCGTGGCCCACCAGCTCGCGCCACAGCCGGACCAGTATCTCCTCGGTGAGGGCGTAGATGTCCTCGACGTCGGGAAAGCTCAGCTCGACGTCGAGCTGGGTGAACTCCGGCTGCCGGTCGGCGCGGAAGTCCTCGTCGCGAAAGCAGCGTGCGATCTGGAAGTACCTCTCCAGCCCGGCGACCATCAGCAGCTGCTTGAACAGCTGCGGGCTCTGCGGCAGGGCGTACCAGCTGCCCGGCTGCAGGCGTACCGGCACCAGGAAGTCACGGGCGCCCTCGGGGGTGGAACGGGTCAGGTACGGCGTCTCGACGTCCAGGAAGCCGTGCGTGGCCATGACCTCGCGGATGATCCGGGTGACGTCGGCACGCATCCGCAGGTTGCGGGCCATGTCCTCCCGGCGCAGGTCCAGGTAGCGGTAGCGCAGCCGGACCTCCTCGTGCACGGGCGTGGCGTGGTGCTCCTCGACCGGGAACGGCAGCGCGGTCGCCTCGCTCAGGACCTCGACCTCGCTAGCGACGACCTCGATGTCACCGCTGGGCAGGTTGGGGTTGGCGTTGCCCTCGGGACGGGCGCTGACCTCGCCGACGACCCGCAGGCAGAACTCCGAGCGCAGCGGCCGGGCGACCTCCTCGTCGCGGATCACGACCTGGACGTAGCCGGAGCCCTCGCGCAGGTCGATGAAGGCCACGCCGCCGTGGTCGCGTCGGCGGGCCACCCATCCCGCGAGCGTCACGGTCTGGCCGACGTGCTCGGCGCGCAGGGTGCCGGCGTCATGGGTGCGAATCACGGGTGGGTCTCCTTGGTGACGATCTGTGGCCGCAGGTCAGCGGTCGGTGGACGCCAGGCGTCCGGGTCGGCGTCCACCTGCTCCCCGGAGCGGATGTCCTTGACGCTGTCGACGCGGTCCGGCCCACCGGGGAACCAGACGAACGGGATGCCTCGGCGGTCGGCGTGGCGGATCTGCTTGCCGAACCTCGCGGCGCTCGGCGCGACCTCGGTCGCGATGCCACGCTCGCGCAGCGCCCGGGCGACCTCGCGGGCGCGGGGCCGGTCCTCGTCTGCGGGCAGCGCGACCAGCACGGCCGAGGGGACCGACCGGCTGCCGTCGAGCAGGCCGCGCCCGATCAGCGGCGCGAGGACGCGGGTGACGCCCAGCGAGATCCCGACCCCGGGGTACGTCGTGCGACCGTCGAAGGCCAGCGCGTCGTACCGTCCCCCGGCACAGATGGAGATGTCGCCGTGAGTCGCCATCCGGCCCTCGAACACGGTGCCGGTGTAGTAGTCGAGGCCGCGGGCGATCTTGAGGTCGGCGACGACGGCGAACTGCTCGGTGCGAAACGGCGCGGCCGCCTCGATCGCGCGTACGAGGTCGCGCAGCCCCTCCTCCAGCAGCGGGTGGGTCACGCCGAGCGCCCGGACGTCCTCGGCGAACGAGGCGTCGGTGCCGGTGATGCGGGCGAGTGCGAGGCACTGGTCGACCTGGGCATCGTCCAGGCCGGCCTCGGCGCACAGCTGCGTGCGTACGGCGTCGGCACCGTGCTTGTCCAGCTTGTCGACGACGCGGATCACGGCTGCCGGGTCAGCTGCGCCCAACCCGGTGTAGAAGCCCTCGATCAGCTTGCGGTTGTTGACCTGCAGGGTGACCGCGGGCAGCGGCAGCCGGCTGAGCGCAGCCGCCATCACCTCGGTTACCTCGACGTCGGCGTCGAAGGACAGCTCGTCGCGACCGATGATGTCGATGTCGGCCTGGGTGAACTCCCGGTAGCGGCCCTCCTGCGGTCGCTCGCCGCGCCAGCAGCGCTGAATCTGGTAGCGGCGCAACGGGAACTCCAGCTTCCCGGCGTTCTCCAGGACGTAGCGGGCCAGTGGCACCGTCAGGTCGAAGTGCAGGCCGAGTCCCGTGTCGGTGTCGTCCCGCTCGGCCTGCAGGCGGCGCAGGACGTACACCTCTTTCGACGTCTCGCCCTTTCGCAGCAGCTGGTCCAACGGCTCGACCGCGCGGGTCTCCAGGGACGCGAAACCGTGCAGCTCGAAGGTCTCGCGCAAGGAGTCGATGACGGCGAGCTCGGCGGCGCGCTGGCTGGGCAGGAACTCGGGGAACCCCGACAGCGGGGAGATGCGGCTCATGCCCTTCACAGGCCTCGGGTGGCGCTGGTCGCCGGCAGGTCGACGAGGAAGGGGTTGGTGCCGCGTTCGCGGCCGATGGTGGTCTGGGCACCATGACCGGGCAGCACCACGATCCGGTCGTCGAGCGGCAGCACCCTGGTGGCGAGCGTCGTCAGCATCGTGGCGTGGTCACCGCCGGGCAGATCGGTACGACCGATGGACCCGGCGAACAGCACGTCTCCGGAGAACAGCAGGTCGGGGACGTCGCCCTCGTCGTACGGGACGCGGAAGGTGACCGAGCCGGCCGTGTGACCGGGCATGTGGTCGACGGCGAAGGTGAGGCCGGCCAGGGCAACCGTGTCGTGGTCGGCGAGCTCACGCAGGTCGGCCGGCTCGACGAACGCCTGGCCACCGAGCAGTCCGGCCGAAGCGCTCGAGATGCCGGCCAGCGGGTCGGTGAGCAGGTGCCGGTCGGCCGGGTGGATCCACACCGGGACGTCGTGGCGCGAAGCCACCGGCGTCGCGCACCAGATGTGGTCGATGTGACCGTGGGTCAGCAGCACACCAGCCGGACGCAGGTCGTGCTCGCGTACGACCTGCTCGACGCCCTCGGCGGCGTCCTTGCCCGGGTCGATGACGACGCAGGGCATTCCTGGTGCGGTGGCCACGAGGTAGCAGTTGGTCCCCCACGGGCCTGCCGGGAAGCCGGCGATCAGCATGGTGCTCCTCCGCGTCGACGCCCCCGTGCCGTGGCACCGGTCGAGCCGACGCCGCGACGAGCAAGGCTACGCCAGCGGCCCCGGACCGCAGCGGCGCCTCCTAGACTGAGCCACTCGCGCTAGGTTCGCCCCACGCCGTATCGAGGAGAGTTGATGAACGCGCAGGCACCGTGGGGACGCGTCGCCGACGACGGGAGCGTCTTCGTGCGCACGTCTGATGGTGAGCGCCTCGTGGGCCAGTGGCCCGGCGGTGACCCGGCCGAGGCGCTCGCCCTGTACACCCGCCGATTCGACGGGCTCACGGTCGAGGTCGAGCTACTCGAGCGGCGGATCGCGCAGGGTGCGCTGGCTCCCGACCAGGCCGTCACGAGCATCGCGGCGGCCCGCGACGCCATCGACGGTGCCCAGGCCGTGGGCGACCTGGACGCCCTGCTGCACCGTCTGGACGCGCTCGCCCCCCTGCTGGAAGAGCAGCGCGCGAAGCGCAAGGCGGCCAAGGCCGAGCAGCAGACGGCCTCGCGGGTCGGCAAGGAGCGACTGGTCGCCGAGGCGGAGGGCATCGCCGCCGGGCACGACTGGCGGGCCGGGTCCGACCGGCTACGAACGCTGCTGGACACGTGGAAGGCGCTGCCCCGACTGGACCGCAGGACCGACGACGAGTTGTGGCACCGTTTCTCCTCGGCCCGCAGCACCCACACCCGGCGCCGCAAGCAGCACTTCGCGGAGGTCGGGGAGAAGCGAGCGGCGGCCAAGGTGGTCAAGCGGCGCCTGGTCAGCCGGGCAGAGGCGCTGAGCGGGTCGACGGACTGGGGCCCCACATCGAAGGCCTACCGCGATCTGATGCAGGAGTGGAAGGCTGCCGGGCCGGCCGGACGCGGCGACGACGACGTGCTCTGGAAACAGTTCCGGGACGCCCAGGACGTCTTCTTCCGGGCTCGGGACGCGGCCAACACGGCGCAGGACGAGGAGTACGCCGCCAACGCCGCGCACAAGCGGGCCGTGCTGGCCGAAGCGGAGAAGCTGCTGCCGGTGACCGACCCGGTGACGGCTCGCGCGGCGTTCCGTCCGCTGGCGCAGCGCTGGGACGAAGCCGGCAAGGTGCCACGCGACGACGTGCGCGACCTCGAGCAGGGCATCAAGGCGGTCGAGGACGCGATCAGCGCCGCCGAGGACGACCGGTGGGAGCGGTCCAACCCCGAGGCGCAGGCGCGGGCGGCGGACACGGTGGCCAAGCTGGAGGCGTCGCTGCGCGAGCTCGAGGCATCGCGAGAGAAGGCGGCAGCAGCCGGCCAGGACACGAGGGTGCGCGAGGCCGAACAGGCGATCCAGGCGCGACGGTCCTGGCTGGAGCAGGCCCGGCAGGCGCTGACCGACTTCACCCCCTGACCATCCGCGCATTCTCGGGCGCCCGTCCGCGCATTCTCGGGGCGCCCGTCCGCGCATTCTCGGGGCGCGATCACCATCTCCTGGGTAGGCGCGGCGTGAAACCGAGCAGCGCACCCACCTCACGTTCGAACGTGTCGTCCTTGCCGAAGAGGTTGCTGCGCGTGGTCACCACGAATCGCCAGCCGTACGTGTGGGACACGTGTGTGCGCCGCTGTTCATCATGCTGGCGGTCCTCCGCCTCGGTGTGGTGCTGCGCACCGTCGTGCTCGCACGCGACCAGGGCCGCGGGATAGGCGTTGTCCAACCGCGCAAGCTCTCGACCACGGCTGTCGCGGACCACGTGTTGCGGTCGCGGTCGCGGGAAGCCGGCATCGATGAGCCGGAGCCGCTGGATCGATTCGCCACTCGACTCCGCCGCCGGCTCGGACAGGCGGGCCAGTTCGCGCGCCTGGACGATCCCGGGAAAGCCCACCAGCGGATCGAGCGCATCTCGGATCCGCTCACGATCTGTCAGGCCTGCGTGCAGCAGAGCGTCCGCGCCGGCGAGAGCCCACGGCCGCCTCATGCGTCGCAGGATGTCGCACGCCGTACGGGTGGCTGTGGTGATGGGCACGCCACCGATCATCATGACGTCGCCGGTCGACAGGTAGCCCTCGATGCATCGGGCGCCGCGGGTGTCGCGCACGCGTACGCGATGGTGGGGAACCATGGCCGTCGGGACGAGGTCGTAGCGCTCGGAGGGGGCGAACGTGTCCACCTCGAGCACCCAGGACGCGGTGCCAAGGCAGAAGACCCCGTGAAGGGGTAGCACCAGAGCGAGGCTCTTGACCCGGACGTCGCGGCTATCGAGGACTGAGGAGTCGATGTAGACGCCGTGCACGACCCGGCGCAGCTCACGCTCGCGCACCAGTTGACGGAGGCGGTCCGGAGACATCGCGAGCCCGTCGATCTGGTCGTAGCGAAACGGCTTGCCGCCATTGATGAGGGACACAACGAACCAGCCTGCCCGCAGAGCGCCACCTCGCGGGCGCGCTGTCCACAGCCCCTCACCGGCGCCCGAGAAGGCGCGGACCGGCGCCCGAGAAAGCGCGGACCGGCGCCCGAGAATGCGCGGACCGGCGCCCGAGAAAGCGCGGATGGGCGCCCGAGAAAGCCCGGATGGGCGAGGACGGGTTATTGGGTGACGCGGTAGACGTCGAAGACCCCGTCGACCGACCGCACGGCCTTGAGCACGTGCCCGAGGTGCTTGGGGTCGCCCATCTCGAAGGTGAACTTGCTCTTGGCGACACGGTCGCGACCGGTCGACATGGTGGCCGACAGGATGTTGACGTGGTGGTCCGACAGCACCCGCGTGATGTCCGACAGCAGCCGGGCGCGATCCAGGGCCTCGACCTGGATCGCCACCAGGAAGATGCTCTGCGCCGTCGGCGCCCACTCCACCGCGACCATCCGCTCGCGCTGCTGCTCGAGGTTGCTGACGTTCGTGCAGTCCGCCCGGTGCACCGAGACCCCGGATCCCCGGGTGACGAACCCGATGATCTCGTCGCCGGGCACCGGGGTGCAGCAGCGGGCCAGCTTGACCAGCAGGTCGCTGGTGCCCGGCACGATGACGCCGGCGTCACCGCCGCGGACCCGGCGGCCACGGTCGGACCGGGTGGGAAGCACCACGGCCTCGGCGAGGTCCTCGGTGGTGCCCTCGTCGCCGCCGTGCAGGTCCAGGACGTGCCGCACGACGTTCTGGGCACCGACGTTGCCCTCACCGACGGCGGCGTACAGAGCCGACACGTCCGGGTGGTGCAGCTCCTCGGCGATGGCCTGCAGGGAGTCGTGGGTCAGCAGCCGCTGCAGCGGCAGACCCTCCTTGCGCATGAGACGCGCGATGGCGTCCTTGCCCCGCTCGATCGCCTCCTCACGGCGCTCCTTGGTGAACCACTGCCGGATCTTGGTCCGGGCTCGCGGACTCGCGACGAAGGCCAGCCAGTCCCGGCTCGGACCTGCACCGGGTGACTTGGAGGTGAAGACCTCGACGACGTCCCCGTTGTCCAGCGTCGACTCCAGCGGTACGAGCCGGCCGTTGACGCGGCCGCCGATGCAGCGGTGCCCGACCTCGGTGTGGATCGCGTACGCGAAGTCCACCGGCGTGGATCGCACCGGCAGCCCGATCACGTCTCCGGCGGGGGTGAAGACGTACACCTCGGCGCTCTTGAGGTCGAAGCGCAGGGAGTCCAGGAAGTCACCGGGGTCGGAGGTCTCCTGCTGCCAGTCGATCAGCTGGCGCAGCCACGCCATCTCGGAGTCGCCCACCGACGCGTCGTCTCCGGCCGTTGCGCCGCCGTTGACGTCCTCCTTGTACTTCCAGTGCGCCGCGACGCCGTACTCCGCCTTGCGGTGCATCGAGTACGTACGGATCTGCAGCTCGACCGGCTTGCCCTGCGGCCCGATGACCGTGGTGTGCAAGGACTGGTACATGTTGAACTTGGGCATCGCGACGTAGTCCTTGAACCGGCCCGGCACCGGGTTCCACCGGGCGTGCAGGACACCGAGGACGCCGTAGCACTCGCGCAGGTCCTGCACCAGGATGCGGATGCCGACCAGGTCGTAGATGTCGGAGAAGTCGCGGCCTCGCACGATCATCTTCTGGTAGATCGAGTAGTAGTGCTTGGGCCGGCCGGTCACCGTCGCCTTGATCTTGGCCGCGCCGAGGTCGCTCTGGACCGTGCGCGCCACCGTGGCCAGGAACTCCTCGCGCGAGGGTGCCCGCTCGGCCACCAGCCGCACGATCTCGTCGTACACCTTGGGGTGCAGGGTCGCGAACGACAGGTCCTCCAGCTCCCACTTGATCGTGTTCATGCCCAGCCGGTGGGCCAGCGGTGCGTAGATCTCGAGCGTCTCGCGCGAGATCCGTTCCTGCTTCTCCTGCTTGAGGTAGCGCAGGGTCCGCATGTTGTGCAGCCGGTCGGCGAGCTTGATGACCAGGACGCGGATGTCCTTGCTCATCGCGACGATCATCTTGCGGATCGTCTCGGCCTGGGCGTTGTCGCCGTACTTCACCCGGTCCAGCTTGGTGACACCGTCGACCAGCACCCCGACCTCCGCGCCGAAGTCGCTGGTCAGCTGCGCCATCGTGTACGACGTGTCCTCGACCGTGTCGTGCAGCAGGGCCGCGCACAGGGTGGGAGGTGTCATGCCCAGCTCGGCGAGGATCGTGGTCACGGCCAGCGGGTGGGTGATGTACGGGTCACCGCTCCTGCGTCGCTGACCGGCGTGGCAGCGCTCGGCCATGGCGTACGCGCGCTCGATGATGCTCAGGTCGGCCTTGGGGTGGGTGGTGCGCACGATGCTGAACAGCGGGTCGAGCACCGGGTTGGCCGTCGTCGTGGAACGCCCGATCCGAGCCAACCGGGTACGCACCCGGGCAGGTGTCGACGCCGTGGGGGCCGACGGGGCGGGCCTGGCCGGCTCCTCGCTCACGCGCGTTCCAGACATCGGTCGGGCATCAGGTCACTCTACGGCGCGGATCCTTCCGCCGGCGCGGCTCAGCCCGCGAACAGCAGGCTGAGGACGATGTAGCCGGAGGAGGCGACCAGCCCCAGGACGAGCACCAGCGCCACCAGCCGCAGGTGGGGGCTGGCCGGGTGACTGCGCTCCAGGAACTCCACACCGTGCTCGTCGCGTCGGTGCCGTTCGAGGTCCGTCGGGTCACTGTCGGGCATCAGGTCGGTACCTTCTCGGTTGCGGATGGATCAGTCTACGACGCGCAGCGCGCTGACGAGGAGGTCCCCCAGCGGTGCCCGGCCGGACAGGAACGCCAGCTCCAGCAGCACCGCCACGCCGGCGACCTCGGCTCCGCAGTGACCCACCAGGTCGCGCGTGGCGGCGACGGTGCCGCCGGTCGCCAGGACGTCATCCACGATCAGCACCCGGTCACCGGGTACGAGGGCGTCCCGGTGCACCTGCAGCGTCGCCTCGCCGTACTCCAGCGAGTAGGACACCTCATGGGTCGGTCCGGGCAGCTTGCCCGCCTTGCGTACCGGCACGAACCCGACGCCGAGTGCCAGCGCCACCGGCGCGGCCAGGATGAAGCCGCGGGCCTCGATGCCGACCACCGCGTCCACCGGGGCGTCGAGGTCACCGGCGACGTCGGCCAGGGCAGCGACCACCATGGTGAAGCCCGCGTGGTCGGCGAGCAGTGGCGTGATGTCCTTGAACACCACTCCCGGCTTCGGGTAGTCCGGGACGTCGCGGATCAGGGTGTCCAGCAGCGGGTCCAGCGATGGGTGCGGTCCGGTCATGGTCGGCTCCTGCCTTGGTGGAGGGCGATCAGCCGAGCTCCCAGCTGGTGGCGCCCTCGGCACGCAGCCTGGCCACGGTCTCGTCGTCGAGCAGGCGCCCGACCGCGTGCCGGTGCACGGTGATGACCAGGTCCGGAGCCACCCGCAGGCCGACCGACTCCTCGCCGGTGCTGACCACCTGCCCGTAGACGCCGCTACTGAGCATCACCGCGGAGCCGACCTCGAGCTCTGCCTGCAGCGTGGCCACCGCACGCTGGCGGGACCGGGCCGGGCGCAGCACCAGCAGGTAGAACACCACCGCCAGCAGCAGCAGCGGGATCAATGTGGCGATGTTGTCTGGCACGCAGGACTCCAGGAGCTCGACGACTCGGCAGCGGCACCAGCGATCCGGACCGCGCGGCGCAGTCTAGCCAGCGGACTCTGGATCACTCCCAGGGCAGCGTGGCCGCCTGGGTGGGAGGAGTGAGACCGACGTGCGACCACGCCTGCGGGGTGGCGACCCGGCCCCGGGGCGTACGGACCAGGAAGCCCTGGCGTACCAGGAACGGCTCGGCCACCTCCTCCACCGTCTCGCGCTCCTCGCCGACCGCCACGGCGAGCGTGCCGAGACCGACCGGTCCGCCCCCGAACCGCGAGCACAGGGCCTGCAGCACGGCCCGGTCGAGCCGGTCGAGGCCCAGCGCATCCACCTCGTACAGCGCCAGTGCCTGCTGCGCGACGTCGACGGTCACCTCGCCGTGGGCGCGCACCTCGGCGAAGTCACGGACGCGGCGCAGCAGCCGGTTGGCGATCCGCGGCGTTCCCCGGGACCGGGTGGCGATCTCGTCGGCTCCCGAGCCGTCGATGCGCACGCCCAGCAGCCCCGCCGAGCGGTCGACGATGCGGCGCAGCTCGGCCGGCTCGTAGAACTCCAGCTGTGCGGTGAAGCCGAACCGGTCGCGCAACGGTCCGGGCAGCAGGCCCGTCCGGGTGGTCGCGCCGGCCAGGGTGAACGGCGGGATCACCAACGGGATGGCGGTGGCGCCGGGACCCTTGCCCACGATGATGTCGACCCGGAAGTCCTCCATCGCCATGTACAACAGCTCCTCGGCAGGCCGCGACATCCGGTGGATCTCGTCGACGAAGAGCACCTCGCCCTCGCCGATCCCGGACAGGATCGCGGCGAGGTCACCGGCGTGCTGGAGCGCGGGGCCGCTGGTCACGCGCAGAGGGGCGTTCATCTCCGCTGCGATGATCAGCGCCAGCGTCGTCTTGCCCAGCCCGGGTGGACCGGCCAGCAGCACGTGGTCCGGGGCCCGCCCACGGCGACGGGCGGCCTGCAGGACGAGCTCCAGCTGCTCACGGACGCGTTCCTGCCCGATCAGCTCGGACAGTGTGTGCGGACGCAGGGCCGCCTCGGCCGCCCGCTCGTCGGGGGTCGCGTCGGGCTCCACGAGCGGGCGGGCGGCGCCGTCACGGTCGGGTTCGGGTACGTGGCGGTCGGAGGCGCTCATGCTCGCGACAAGTTCCGCAGGGCCGCCTTGAGCAGGAGGGCGAGGTCCGGCGGCTGCGAGGGGTCGAGGTCGGCGGTCACGGAGTCGACGGCACGGGCTGCCTCGCGTACCGACCAGCCGAGGCCCACGAGCGCCTCGACCAGCTCGTCGACGTACCTCGCCGTGGCCGAGGGGGCGGCCGCCGGCCCGTCGGCCAGGACGCCCCGGGGCGCTCCGATCCGGTCCTTGAGCTCCAGCACGATGCGCTGAGCACCTTTGTGACCGATGCCCGGCACCTGGGTCAGAGCCTTGAGGTCGGCGAGCGCGACCGCACGACGTAGCTGGTCCGGACCGTGCACGGCGAGCATGGCCTGCGCGACCTTCGGGCCGATGCCGCTCGCGGTCTGGACCAGCTCGAACATGTCGCGCTCGTCGTCGTCGCCGAAGCCGAACAGCGTCATGGAGTCCTCGCGCACCACCAGGGCCGTCGACAGCGAGGTCTGCTGCCCGACCCGCAGGCCGGCCAGGGTGCTCGGCGTACAGCGGACCTGCAGGCCGACGCCGCCAACCTCGATGACTGCGGACTGCAGCGTCACCGCGGCCACCGTCCCCCGCACCGAGGCGATCAACGGGCACCCGCCGGGGGGCGTGCGGCGGCGACCGCTGCTGCGAGCCGCTGGTCGGCCTGCCCACGCCAGAGATGACAGATCGCGAGAGCCAGGGCGTCGGCGGCGTCGGCGGGCGCGGGACGCCGCGCAAGCCCGAGCAGCCGGGTCACCATCGTGGTGATCTGGGTCTTGTCGGCGCGCCCGCTGCCGGTGACGGCGGCCTTGACCTCGCTGGGGGTGTGCAGGGCCACCGGGATGCCGCGCCGGGCCGCCACGAGCAGCGCGATCCCGCTGACCTGTGCGGTGCCCATCACGGTGCGGACGTTGTGCTGGGCGAAGACCCGCTCGACCGCCACCGCGTCCGGGCAGTACGTCTGGATCCAGTCCTCTAGCGCCGCCTCGATCCGGACCAGCCGCATGGGCACCGGCAGGTCGGCCGGCGTACGGATGACGTCGACGGCGACGGCGCTCAGAGTGCGACCGACCGATCCCTCGACCACACCGAGGCCGCACCTGGTCAGTCCGGGGTCGACCCCGAGGACTCGCATGAGATCTCCTTGTCGGTTGCGCGGTCGGTTGCGCGGCAGGCGGCGCGAACACGTGTTCGACAGGCTATCGCCGCGTACCGACCAGGCCGCGATGCCGCGCCGGGAGTTGCCCGAACCGCCGCTGCCGGCTCCGGCGTCGCCACAGCTGTCAAGACTGCCGCACCCGTACCGTGTGGTTCCCGAGCCAGCATGCCGACAACGCGCGGACCGGCACCCGATAAAGCGCGGACCGGCACCCCATAAAGCGCGGATGGGGGTCAGCCGACCTGGGCGAGGACCTCGTCGGAGACCTCGAAGTTGGAGTAGACGTTCTGCACGTCGTCGGAGTCCTCGAGGGCATCGATGAGCTGGAACACCTTGCCGGCTGCAGCGGCGTCGATCTCGACCGTCAACGACGGCACGAACGACGACTCGGCCGACTCGTAGTCCAATCCGGCCTCCTGCACCGCGGTCCGGACGCTGAGCAGGTCGCCGGACTCCGACACCACCTCGTAGGACTCACCGAGGTCGTTGACCTCCTCGGCACCTGCGTCGAGCACGGCGAGCAGCACGTCGTCCTCGCCCAACTCGCGCTGATCCTGCTCGCGCGAGACGAGGACGACGCCCTTGCGGTGGAACATGTACGCCACGCTGCCCGGGTCGGCCAGGCTTCCACCGCTGCGGGTGAACGCGGTGCGCACCTCCATCGCCGCCCGGTTGCGGTTGTCGGTGAGGCACTCGACGAGGAACGCCACGCCACCGGGGCCGTAGCCCTCGTACATGATCGTCTGCCAGTCGGCGCCGCCGGCCTCGGCCCCGGAACCACGCTTGACGGCCCGGTCGATGTTGTCGTTGGGGACCGAGCTCCGCTTCGCCTTCTGGATCGCGTCGAACAGCGTCGGGTTGCCGGCCGGGTCACCGCCGCCGGTGCGGGCCGAGACCTCGATGGTCTTGATCAGCTTCGCGAAGAGCTTGCTGCGCCTGGCGTCGACCACGGCCTTCTTGTGCTTGGTGGTCGCCCACTTGGAATGGCCGCTCATGCCCTCTCCCTCACCATCGACACGAAGTACCGGTGCACCCGGGAGTCGTCGGTCATCTCGGGGTGGAACGACGTCGCCAGCAACGGCCCCTGCCGGACCGCGATGATCCTACCGGCGGCCGCCTCCTCGCGGGCGTGCTCCACCCGTCCGAGTACCTGCACCCCGGGGCCGACCTGTTCCACCCACGGGGCCCGGATGAACACTGCGTGCATCGGTGCGCCGGGCATCCCGTCGAGGTGCACGTCGTCCTCGAAGGAGTCCACCTGGCGACCGAAGGCGTTGCGCCGGACGGTGACGTCCAGCCCGCCGAAGGTCTGCTGGTCCGGCCGGCCATCGAGCACCCGGTCGGCGAGCAGGATCATCCCGGCGCAGGAGCCGTACGCCGGCAGCCCGGCCCGCAGGGCCGCCACCAGCGGTTCGCGCAGCTCGAACGCACGCGACAACTTGTCGATCGTCGTGGACTCCCCGCCGGGGATCACCAGCCCGTCCAGGCCGTCGAGCTCGTCTGGGCGGCGGACAGGACGAGCGGACGCGCCGCATGCCGCGAGCACAGCGAGGTGCTCGCGTACGTCGCCCTGCAGGGCGAGCACGCCGATGGCCGGAGGCGATCGACGACCTCCGCGCACGGCGTCAGCCCACCCGGCGTTGCCAGGAGACGCCGACCTCGATGCGACCCTCGTCGAAGTGTGCGCCCAACCCCTCGGCCGCGAAGTCGTCGAGCGTCTCCTCGAGCAAGGCATCACCGGCAGCGACGTTGGCGGAGTCCCCGTGCCAGAGGTTGACCTCGAGCATCCCGTGCCCGACGGCATGCCAGATGTCGGCGAGCGTGAACCAGGCGATGCCGCGCAGGCTCTCCCCCATCTCGTCGCGGCGTTCCAGCTCACGCGCGGCGCTCCAGTGGTCCTCGACGGCGGGCAGCACGGCGACACCACCCTCCCGCAGACGGTCGAACACAGCCTCGAGCCGGTCGTGGTCGGTGACCGGCGGCCACGCGCTCTGCTCCTGCCGGGCGCGGGCACGGGCCTCGGCCACGGCGTCGGTGGCCAGGCGGGCCGGGTCCTCGCCACCCACGTCCTCGGATGCCACGCGGGTCACGTCGGCGAGCAGGTCGCAACCGTCGAGGACGCCGGCGCGGACCTGGACGTGGGCATAGTCGAGCAACCGGACGACCGGGTCGACGGCCGTTGTGCCGGGACGCCGGAGCCTCACCAGCCGCGCTCGGCCAGGCGGTGCGGCTCGGGGATCTGGTCGACGTTGAGACCGATCATGGCCTCGCCGAGACCCCGCGACACCTTGGCCACGACATCGGGGTCGTCGTGGAACGTCGTGGCCTTGACGATGGCAGCGGCCCGCTGCTGCGGGTTCCCGGACTTGAAGATGCCGGACCCGACGAAGACGCCCTCGGCGCCCAGCTGCATCATCATGGCGGCGTCGGCCGGCGTGGCGATCCCGCCGGCGGTGAACAGCACCACCGGCAACCGGCCTGCGGCTGCCACCTCGCGGACCAGCTCGTACGGAGCCTGCAACTCCTTGGCGGCGACGAACAGCTCGTCCTCGGACAGGCTGCTCAGCCGGCGGATCTCGCCGCCGATCCTGCGCATGTGCATGGTGGCGTTGGAGACGTCCCCGGTGCCGGCCTCGCCCTTGGACCGGATCATCGCCGCGCCCTCGGTGAGGCGGCGCAGCGCCTCACCCAGGTTGGTGGCACCGCACACGAACGGCACGGTGAACCGCCACTTGTCGATGTGGTGGGCGTAGTCGGCCGGGGTGAGCACCTCGGACTCGTCGACGTAGTCGACACCGAGCGACTGCAGCACCTGTGCCTCGACGAAGTGGCCGATGCGGGCCTTGGCCATGACCGGGATCGAGACCGCCGCCATGATCGACTCGATCATGTCCGGGTCGCTGGCCCGCGACACGCCGCCTTCGGCGCGGATGTCGGCGGGGACCCGCTCCAGCGCCATGACGGCCACCGCACCGGCGTCCTCGGCGACCTTGGCCTGCTCGGCGGTGACGACGTCCATGATGACGCCGCCCTTGAGCATCTCGGCCATGCCGCGCTTGACCCGGGCGGTGCCGGTACGGCTGTGCGCACTGGACTCGTTCACCTGGCTGGACACGCTCTCGGACACGACAGACCTCATGGTGTAGCGGTGGATGGACGTGTCAGCATCCTACGACTCCGGTACGCCGGACGGCGGCCGGGAGGTGGCGGTGAGCAGCCCCTGTGGCGGTTCGTCGTCGAAGACGAAGCGGGTCGGCCACGGCGCGTGCCCGGCGAGGTGCAGCAGGGCGACCAGCCGACGGCGCCGCATTGCGACCGTACGGTCGCACAGCTCGTCGTGGAAGTGCGCCGCGAACCGCACCCGCTCACACGTCCCCGCGAGGTCGAGCAGCGCGCTCCGGTCCGGCTCGTCAGCCTCCGCACGCAGCAGCCGTACCTGCTCCGCGTCGCCGAGCACCGCCCGCAGGGTCTGGCTCAGCGACGACTCCGCCTGCTCGTGCCCGGCTGTCCCGTTGGCAGCGCGCGCCTCCTCGGCAGCTGCCAGCAGGACCAGTGCCGAGGCGGGATCCAGTGCCTGCGAGCTCGCCACCCGCATGGTCGTGGCGATGCGGTCGGACAGCTGCAGGTGCAGCGACGACCGCGCGGTGGCCAGCCGGATGTGCAGCCGGTCGTGGCGCCCCGCGGTCCAGGACAGCACGACCGTGACGAAGCCGAGCAGCAGCACGACCAGCAGCGCGGCGGTGAGCCAGGTCATCGCGGTCCCTTCGGCAGCAGCCAGTCCAAGGCGCTGCCTGCCGTCACCGCGTCGTACACCGCGGTGACCTGACGGGTGACCGACGACCAGTCGTAGCGCCACACGGCCGCGGCAGCTGCGTCCGTACGGGCCCGCGTGCCCGGATCGGTGAGCGTCTCGAGGACGGCCCGGGTCAGGTCGTCAGCGTCACCGTTGGCGAACAGCGCCCCCAGCTGCCCGTGCTCGCAGACCGCGCCGAAGGCGGGGATGTCGCTGGCGACGACCGGCGCACCGGCTGCCATGGCCTCGACCAACACGATGCCGAAGCTCTCCCCACCGAGGTTGGGTGCGACGAACACGTCCGCACCGGCGAGCAGCCGGGTCCGGTCCGGGCCGCTGACCTCGCCGACGAAGCTGACCGCCGCGCGGAGCGGTCCGCCCAGCCGGGCCACCGCGGCGTCCACGTCGCCGCGGCCGGCGACGACCAGCCGGGCAGCGGGATACTCGACCAGCACGCCGTCCAGCGCCTCGAGCAGCACCCCCAGGCCCTTGCGTGGCTCGTCGAACCGGCCGAGGAAGACGATGGAGGGTGCCTCGGGGTGCTCGAGGTGTCCGGTCCGCAGCCCGGCGAACCGTTCGACGAAGAGCCCGTTGGGCACGATCACGCCGCCGCCCCCGAGGTGCTGCACGACCGTCTGCAGTGCGATGGCCGACACCGCGATCCGCCCGACGATCTTGTCCAGCGCCGGACGCAGGATGCCGGCCGCCGCTGCCATCGCCCGTGACCGCTCGATCGCGGTGTGGAACGTCGCCACGACGGGTGCGGTGCTCGTGGCGAGCGCGATCAGCGCTACGCTCGGCGCCATCGGCTCGTGCACGTGCACCACGTCGAAGTCACCGTCACGCAGCCAGCGCCGGGTCCGTGACGCCGACACCGGCCCGAACGCCACCCGGGCCACCGAGCCGTTGTAGGGCACCGGTACCGCCCGACCGGCGGACACGACGTACGGGGGGATCGAGGCGTCGTCGTTCGCCTCGGACACCGGGGCCAGGACGGACACCTGATGACCCGTGGCCAGCAGGGTCTCGGCCAGGTCTCGCACATGGTTCTGGACCCCGCCGGCGACGTCGAGGGAGTACGGGCAGACCAGACCGATCCTCATCGCGCCGGGGCAGCCTTCGGTGTTCCGAGGTCGTCCACGAACACCCGTTGCAGCATGTGCCAGTCAGCGGGGTCGCGGGTGATGGCAGCGCTGAAGACCGAGGCGACGTCGGCCGTGGCCCGCAGCACCCCGTCGTCGCCGGCCGGGACCTCCACCGCCCGGTGGAAGCGCAAGTGCATGGCGTGGCCGTCGTAGCTGCTGGTCGAGGGCAGCAGCACTGCACCGGTGCGTCGGGCCAGCAGCGCCGGCCCGACGGGCAGCCGGGCCTCCTGTCCGAGCAGGCGGACCGTGACGGCGTGCCGGGACAGGTCCCGGTCGCCCAGCAGGCACACGAATCCCCCCGACCCCAGCAGGTCCTGCAGGATCGGCATCGTCGGCGGTCCGCCGGTGAGCGGGAGCACGCTCATGCCGAGGCGCTGACGGTAGCGCAGGAAGTCGTCGTACAGGCTCTCCGGCCGCAGCCGTTCGGCCACGGTGGTCAGCGGCATCCCCTCGGCGCACGCCCAAGCCCCCGCGAGGTCCCAGTTGCCCATGTGCGGCAGCACGGCCACGACTCCGCGGCCCGCGGCCAGCGGGTCCCGCAGCCGGTGCTCGTCGTGGGTGACGACGCGGGAGCGGACGTCGGCCGCCGACCAGGACGGAAGCCGCAGCAGCTCGCCCCAGTACCGCAGGTAGGACCGCATCGCCCGGCGCGACAGCTCACGCAGCTCCGCAGGATCGGCTCGCGGTACCGCCCTCGCGAGGTTGGACTCCAGTCTCGAGACACTGCTGCCGCGGCGTGCCCAGATCCGGTCGGCGACTAGCCGCAGGGTCGCATCGACGCTCCGCTCGGGTGCGGTCCGCGCGACCCACCACCCGGCACGCAGCCCCCGGGCGACCAGCTGGTCGCTCGCGTTCACAGTGTCGGATCCGCCATGGCCTGCCGGCGCACGACAGCCATCCGTTGCACGACGGTCACGGTGCTCGCCGCCGCCAGCGCCCAGAGCACGAGGTGGAGCAGGATCGGCAGGTCGAGCACGTCGCTGAAGAACGCGAGCACCAAGACGGCGACCAGGCGGTCGGCGCGTTCGGCGATTCCGACCTCGGCCCGCATGCCCAGGCTCTCGGCCCGGGCGCGGGCGTACGAGGTCACCGAGCCCATCACCAGGCAGTACAGCGCGACGCAGGCCATCACCATGTCGTCGTCCAAGGCGAAGTAGAGGACGAGGCCACCGAAGATGGCGGCGTCCCCGATCCGGTCCAGGGTCGAGTCCAGGAACGCACCCCACCGGGAGGAGTTGCCCGACGAGCGCGCCATGTACCCGTCGATCAGGTCGGAGAAGACGAAGACCGTGATGACCAGGACGCCGATCCAGAGCTGGCCCTGCGGGAAGAACACCAGGGCACCGGCGCTGACGCCGAGCGTGCCGACCACCGTCACCGCGTCCGGGGTGACCCCCAGGCGCAGCAACAGGTCGGCTACGGGTGCGAGCAGGTGGGTCCAGAACTGACGGAAGCGGTGCATCATCGGTGGCGCGGCTCCTGCACGGTCGTCATGGACGCGGCGCCGGTGCGCCGTTCCTGCCGCGCGATGCTATCGCCGGGGGTCTTGTGCGCCGGGTCACACGGGGTGTTGGGTTCCTGTCATGTCGTCGAGGCGGACAGGCAGTGACAGCGCCGTGACCGCTCCGCAGTCCTCGGACGCCATTCGCAACGTGGCACTGGTCGGGCCGTCCGGGGGCGGCAAGACGACGCTGGTCGAGCACCTGCTGGTGGCCCACCGGATGATCAACAGGCCGGGCTCGGTCGAGGCCGGTACGACGGTCAGCGACTGGGATGCCGCCGAGCACCGTCAGCAGCGTTCGGTGGGACTGTCGCTCGCCTCGTACGTCGTCGACGGGATCAAGGTCAACCTGCTCGACACCCCCGGGTACGCCGACTACGTCGGGGAGCTGCGGGCCGGACTGCGGGCAGCAGAGTGCGCCTTGTTCGTCATCTCCGCAGCAGAACCCCTCGACGCCGCGACCCGTGGCCTGTGGGCCGAGTGCGACGCCGTCGGCATGCCCCGTGCGGTGGTCATGACCAAGCTGGACCATCCTCGGGCCGACTTCGCCGGCACCCTGGAGTCGATCACGGCCGCGTTCGGCGCGTCGGTGCTGCCGCTGTACCTGCCGGTGAACGGTGGCACGTCGCTGGTCGGCCTGTTGTCGCGGCACTCGGCCCGTGAGCTCAGCTCGGTCGAGCTGTCCGAGGTCGAGGAGCGCCGGGCGGCACTGATCGAGGCGATCATCGAGGAGTCCGAGGACGAGACCCTGATGGAGCGCTACCTGGCCGGGGAGGAGATCGGCTTCGACACGCTCGTCGACGACCTCGAGACGGCGGTGGCCCGGGCCGGCTTCCACCCGGTCGTCCCGGTCTCGGCCAGCAGCGGCGTCGGCCTCGCCGCCTTGGACGAGGTGATCACCCAGGGCTTCCCTCCCCCGGACGACCACCCGATGCCTGCGGTGTTCACGACTGCCGGTGCACAGGTCAGGGGTCTGCGCTGCGACCCGTCCGGACCGTTGCTCGCCGAGGTGGTCAAGACCACGAGCGACTCCTACGTCGGGCGCGTCTCCCTGGTCCGCGTGTTCTCCGGCACGCTGCGCCCCGACAGCGCCGTGCACGTGTCGGGTCACTCGTCGGCGTTCCGACAGGACCATGCGGGACACGCCGACCACGACGAGGACGAACGCACGAGCACGTTGTCGTGCCCGCTCGGCGCGACCCTGCGGATCACCGACAAGGCCGTCGCCGGTGACCTGGTGGCCGTCGGCAAGCTCAGTCGGGCCGAGACCGGTGACACGATCTCGGACCGGGACCGGCCGCTGCTGATGGAGCCGTGGACGCTGCCCGATCCGCAGCTGCCGGTGGCGATCGTGGCCCGGACGAAGTCCGACGAGGACAGGCTCGGCCAGGCGCTGGTCCGGCTCGCAGCCGAGGACCCCACGATGCGGGTGGAGAACAGCTCCGACACCCACCAGCTGGTGCTGTGGACGGTGGGCGAGGCGCATGCCGACGTGCTGGTCGAGCGGCTGCACGAGCGCTTCGGCGTGTACGTGGACCGGGCCGAGGTGCTGGTCGCCACCCGGGAGACCTTCGCCGCTCCCGGGGTCGGAGTCGGACGGCACGTCAAGCAGTCCGGCGGACACGGTCAGTACGCGGTGTGCGAGATCGAGGTGGAGCCGCTCGGGTCCGGTGCCGGCTTCGAGTTCGTCGACAAGGTCATGGGTGGGGCCGTTCCACGCCAGTTCGTCCCCAGCGTGCACAAGGGCCTGGTCGCTGCGATGCAGCGGGGGGTCGGGCTCACGGGTCGCCCCATGGTCGACATCCGCGTCACGCTGGTCGGCGGCAAGGCGCACAGCGTCGACTCCTCCGACATGGCGTTCCAGACCGCTGCTGGTCTGGCGCTGCGCGACGCCCTGAACCAGGCGGGTGTCACCGTGCTCGAGCCGGTCGACGAGATCGAGATCGCCGTCGACGAGGACCACGTCGGCGCCGTGATGGGCGACCTCGCGGCCCGGCGCGCCAGGGTGCTCGGCAGCGAGGTGGCGACCGGCGGGCGTACCGTCGTGCACGCCGAGGCGCCGTCGGTCGAGTTGCTGACGTATGCCACCTCGCTGCGTTCGCTGAGCCACGGCACCGGGTCGCTGCGCCGCTCGTTCGCCCGCTACGACCCCGCCCCCACCTGACCCCCTCCCCCGTCCGTACCGCTGGGGGTAGGCAAACGGCGGGAAACGCCCGCGTGTCGTCGCAATCTGGCTACCGCCAGGGGAAGGGCACGGGAACGGTCAGGGGACCCAGGCGTCGACGAGCAGCGTGCGGGTGTCGGCCAGCAGCTGGGGGATGATCTTGACCCCGGCGACCACGGTGATGAAGTTCGCGTCACCGGACCAGCGGGGCACGACGTGCTGATGCAGGTGGTCGGCCAGGGACCCGCCGGCGACGCCACCGAGGTTCAGGCCCACGTTGAACGCGTGCGGGTTCGACACCGCCTGCACGGTCCGCAGCGCCTGCTGGGTCAGGGCGGCGATCTCGCCACACTCGCCAGCGGTCAGGTCCTCGTACCCGGCGACGTGCCGGTACGGAAGCACCATGAGGTGACCAGGGTTGTACGGGTGCAGGTTGAGCACGGCGTACGCCAGCTCACCGCGACGCAGCACGAGACTTCTGTCGTCCTCACGGGCGGGGATCCGGCAGAACGGACAGGCGTCGGCCGACTGCTCGTCATCGGACTCCTCGCCGGTGACGTACGCCATCCGGTGCGGAGTCCACAGCCGCATGAGCCGGTCGCTCACGTGTTCACACCTGGGTCCGCGACTCGATCGCCTCGACGATCCGGTCGACGGCGTCGGAGACCTCCACACCGTTGTCCTGACGGCCGTCGCGGTAGCGGAAGGACACCGCACCCGCATCGACGTCGGCGTCGCCGGCGATCAGCATGAACGGCACCTTCTGCAGCTGCGCGTTGCGTACCTTCTTCTGCATCCGGTCACCGGACTCGTCCACCTCGACCCGCACGCCCCGCTCTCGCAACCGGCCAGCGACGTCGTGCAGGTAGTCGCCGTGCCGTTCGGTGATCGGGATCCCTACCACCTGCACCGGGGCCAGCCAGGGTGGGAACGCGCCGGCGTAGTGCTCGACCAGGATGCCCAGGAAGCGCTCGATGGAGCCGAACAGCGCACGGTGGATCATGTACGGCCGCTGCCGGGTGCCCTCGGCGGACTGGTACTCGATGTCGAACCGCTCCGGCAGCTGCAGGTCCACCTGGAGGGTGGACAGCTGCCAGCGTCGCCCGATCGCGTCGGTGACGTGCACGTCGATCTTCGGGGCGTAGAAGGCGCCCTCCCCCTCGGCGACCGTGTAGTCCACGCCGGCCTTCTTCAGCGCGTCCTCCAACGCCTGCTCGGCCTTGTCCCAGTCGGCCGGGTCGCCGACGTACGCGTCCGGCCTGGTCGACAGGTCGGCGGTGAACTCGGTGAGCCCGTAGTCGCGCAGCAGGCCGATCACGAACTCCAGCAGCCGGGCCAGCTCGTCCTGCAGCTGGTCGGGGGTGCAGAAGATGTGCGAGTCGTCCTGGGTGAAGCCGCGTGCGCGGGTGAGACCGTGCACGACCCCGGACTTCTCGTAGCGGTAGACGGTCCCGAACTCGAACAGCCGCAGCGGCAGCTCACGGTAGGAACGTCCGCGCGCGGCGAAGATCGCGATGTGCATGGGGCAGTTCATCGGCTTCGGGTAGTAGTTCTGCCCCTGCTTGACGACGTTGCCCTGCTCGTCGACGACCTCGTCCATACGCATCGGCGGGTACATCCCGTCGGCGTACCACTCCAGGTGCCCCGAGGTCTCGAACAGCTGCTGCTTGCTCAGGTGGGGTGTGTAGACGAACTCGTACCCGGCCTGCTCGTGGCGCAGCCGCGCGTAGTCCTCCATGGCCTTGCGCAGGACCCCGCCCTTGGGGTGGAACACGGCCAGCCCGGAGCCGATCTGGTCGGGGAAGCTGAACAGGTCGAGGTCGGTGCCGAGGCGTCGGTGGTCGCGACGCTGCGCCTCCTCCAGCCGGTGCAGATGCCCTTCCAGCGCCTCCTTGGACTCCCAGGCGGTGCCGTAGATGCGTTGCAGCTGCGGGTTCTGGTCCTGACCGCGCCAGTACGCCGCGGCAGTCCGCATCAGCTTGAAGGCCGGGATCCGCCTGGTGGTCGGCAGGTGCGGACCACGGCAGAGGTCCTTCCACGCCAGGGAGCCGTCGCGCTTGAGGTTGTCGTAGATGCTCAGCTCGCCGGCACCGACCTCGACGCCCGCGCCCTCGGCTGCCTGCGCAGCGCCGCCCTTGAGGCCGATCAGCTCGAGCTTGTACGGCTCACCGGCCAGCTCGGCCCGCGCCATCTCCTCGGAGACGACGCGCCGGACGAAGCGCTGCCCCTCCTTGACGATCCGGCGCATGCGCGTCTCGATGCGTTCGACGTCCTCGGGACGGAAGGGGTGCTCGACGTCGAAGTCGTAGTAGAAGCCGTCGACGATCGGCGGGCCGATGCCGAGCCGGGCGTCGGGGAACAGCTCCTGCACGGCCTGGGCCAGGACGTGTGCGGTCGAGTGCCGCAGGATGTCGCGCCCGGCCGGGGAGCCGATCGTGACCGGGGACACCTCGTCACGGTCGCGCAGGGCGTAGGAGAGGTCCCGCAGCTCGCCGCCGACGTCGACAGCGATGACGTCGGTGTCGTCGGCGAACAGCTCCCACGCCAAGGTGTCGGTGCTGAGCGTCTGCGGCGCGGCCTCGGCGCTGCGGACGACCGACACCTTGATCTGGGACACGGGACACTCCTCGCTGGGCGGCGGGTGGACGACGCTGCGATGGTATCCAGGGCCGGTCGTCGGGTGTGACTCGTTTGTCGGTCGGCGGGCGCCGCCACCCCCGCCGAGTGGCGCAAACACAGGCTGCCGACGCCGGCTTGAGCCCGATCCTGCGCCACTCGGTCCGACGGGTCGGCTCCTGCTTGGCCTGGGAGTCAGGCGCGTCCTCACCAGATCGCGGGATCCTCGCCGCCCAGCCGCCAGTAGTGCATGCCGCTCGCTCCGATGTCGCGCATGACGGACTGCTTGGCCGCAAGGCTGCGAGCGTTCTCGAACCACACGGTGTGGTTGCGGCCTCGCTTGTCGACGTAGGCGAACCAGGGGGCCTGCTTCTTGCGGTTGTAGTGGACCGTCGCGTCATGAGCATCGGCCCGGTTCCTGATCTCGTTCCACATCAGGCTGGTGCCCCGGGAGCCGACCCAGTCGTAGCCGTAGGTCGCGACACCCAGCACCAGCTTGTGTCGCGGCACCTGCGTCGCGGCCCAGGTCATGACCGAGCGGACCCAGGCGATCGGGGCCAGAGCGCCCGGCGGCGAGGTGTCCCAGTGGTAGTCGTAGAGCATGATCCTGACCTCGTCGGCCACCCGGCCGATGGCCGCGTAGTTCTGCGCCTGGTTCTTCGGCTGCGGGCCAGGCTCGGAGGTCTTGGGGTGCAGGGTGACCGACAACAGCTTGCCGTCGGCGTGCAGGGCCTCTGCGAGCGCTGTGACGAAGGCCGTGAACGGCGCCCGGTCGGCGGCCGTGAGGTGCTCGTAGTCGATGTCGATGCCGTCGAACCCGCGGTCACGGACGAGCGCCCGGATACGGTCGACGTGTTCTTGTCGCTGAGCCGGGCCGGACAATATGTCGGCGACGACCGTCGGGTCCCAGGACTTGTCGCGGTAGTTGGCCAGGGCCGGTACCACCAACGCACCGTGCGCCCGCAACTGCCTCACGACGCTGGGCGAGTCGTCCACCGCACCGTCCTGCTGTACCACGATGGACCCGTCCGCCGCCGGTGCGTACCACGACGGCGAGACCTCGGTGAGCGCCGGTCCCGCGACTTCGATCGACTGCAGAGCACGCGGCTGGTCCCAGTAGGCGATGTACCCGATGGACCGCTCGACCACCAGAGCCGATGCGGTGTGCGAGTCGACGCCCGCGTCGGCGCGAGCTCCCGGCGAGGACGGTCCAGCCCCCACGGGCGCTGACGCCACGACCACCACGGTTGCGACGAGCGTCATGAGCGAGCGCGAACGGGACAGATGGCTCATGCGCGGGGCCGCCTCGACTCAGTAAAACTACATTCAGTAAGTAACTGACTACTGAGAGTAACAGATCGGACATGCACAACTTCGCGACAAGGCCGCGGCCACCCTTGTATGGTTGCCCGAGCGCGGGAATACGCACGTCCGCCGGTGAGTTGCCCCGATCAGTGGTTGAAGAGGTAACCAGTGGTTTCTCCGAATTGATCTCCGTTCTTGCTTCCGGTGGAACCGGATAAAGGCCCGAATCGGAAGTGTGGACCACGTCAAATCCCACGCACGTTGATTTACATGGAATGTCGGAAAGGCCGCATCGTGACGGCGAACTCGGGTGCTTAGGAGAAACTGCATGAGCAACGCCGTGGGTCGGCGACCTGTCCTGGTCCCCGAGGAGGTGCGCTACGCGCCACGCGCCTTGGCCGAAGCAGACTGGCGAACCGGGACCCTGACCGTGATCGTGCCGGCGTACAACGAAGCCGACCACATCGCCGACACCGTCCGGTCCCTGCAGGAGCAGACGAGACCGCCGGAAGTGATCATGGTGGTGGACGACTTCTCCGACGACGGCACCGGCGAGATCGCGGCGGCACTCGGCGCCACCGTAATGCGGCCGGCCGCGAACACGGGCTCCAAGGCCGGGGCCCAGAACTTCGCCCTCGAACACGTGTGGACCGCGTTCGTGATGATCTTGGACGCCGACACGACGCTCGCGTCCGACGCGATCGAGAAGACACTGCCGGCGTTCGAGGACCCGGCGGTCGCGGCGGCGTGCGGCTTCGTCATCCCGCGGCACGTGAACTCGGTGTGGGAGCGCGGCCGCTACGTGGAGTACCTCTTCGCCTTCTCGTTCCACAAGCAGGTCCAGGACTACTACGGCCGCCCGCTCATCTCCTCCGGCTGCTTCTCGGTCTACCGCTGCGGGCCGTTGCGACAGGCTGGTGGGTGGGGCCAGCGCACCATGGCCGAGGACATGGACCTGACCTGGACCTTGTACGAGCTGGGTCACCGGGTGCGGTTCATCCCGGAGTCGGTGAGCTACCCGGTCGAGCCGCGCGACTTGGACTTCATGCGAAAGCAGCTGACCCGTTGGTCGCATGCGTTCGTCCAAAATGTCCGCGTGCACTGGCGTGGCATCGTGCGGATGCCCTACCTGTTCTCCGCGATCGCAGTCGCCTTGAGCGACGCAGTCCTCGCCTCGCTGGTGTTCCTGGTGGCGCTGCCCGTGCTCGCCGTCCTGGTGTCGCCGTTGTTCCTGATCGGGTACGTGGTGGACGCGCCGGTCATCGCCGTTCCGGTGCTGATCGCGGCTGCGCGACGGGGTGAGGTAATGAAAGCCTTGGCCAGCCTGCCGGCGTTCTTCGTGCTACGGCTGGTCAACGGATACCTGCTGCTGAAGGCGCTCGCCTTCGAGCTCGTCCTGCGCCGGCCCCTCACCACGTACGAGAAGGGACACTGATGGGCGCGGGCATCCCGGGGACGGGCATGGCGACGTTGTTCTACATCCTCTCGGCCTTCCTCATGCCGCTGAACGAGCTCGTACGAACGGTGCGGGGACACAGCAGCTGGGCACGCTGGGGCTTGATCGCCCGACACCTGGGCATGGCGCTGGCCATGACGGCTGCTGCGTACGCCACCTTCCGGTACCTGCCCACTGCGCTCCTGCCACCGGATGCCACCGTCGATGGCGTGTCGGCCATGGCTGTCACCGTCGTGCTGTTCGTGCTCTATCTCGCCGTTGCCAATCTCCTGGCGTCGCTGGTGCGGGGACGGCTGGAGCTTCCACCGTCCAAGGCGTTCCCCGAGCGCAGGAGACTGGCGCGGCCCGACGGACCGGCACCGATGGTCCACCCCGAGCGGCGAGTCGGTGTCGAGTAGGACAGCGGTGTTGTCGGTGGGCGATACTGGGTTCGAACCAGATTCCGGCGAACTTTGCGTCACTGGCCATAACCAGCCTAAATGCGCTCTGACCTGCGCTTATAGGAGCCAGTATCGCTGACACCTCTGGACAGGTATGGACCCAGATCCACTCGTCACCTGGCCATGTGGATGGCCGGCGTCACCCACGAGCTAGACCTGATCCGGCGGGCGACTACCCCGGGGACACCACCCGCGCAGCCCCACGATCGGGCCGTCGCGGACCGGTGGCGAGACCTACTGAGTAGCGACGGCAGCCGCGGCGGCGATCATGCGGGAGAGGAGCGCCACGTCGTCGTCGATGTCATCGCCGGAACCAGCGCCGGTGGACTGAACGGCGCAATGCTGGCCACTGCCATCGCACACAACGCCACCCTCGACCCCGACCTCGATACGGGCTTCGGGTCCCCCGCGAGCAACGGGCACTGAGGGCTCCGACGAACGGGAGGTGGCCTCACAGGGCCCTGGTTGCGGGAGCAGCGGTGTGGGAGGCGATGACGGTTGCGCAGGCAGGCCGGCTCACCGTCCTCCCGGCTGGGGAATCATCCACTCCCGTACGGGCAACGGGACGAACTGCCGGGCACGGCGGTGCGGGCTGCGATCCCTTCAAGCGGGTCAACGACAGGGAGGGCCACGCCATCGGTGACGTGGTGCTCGTCGAGGTCGCCCGCCGGCCACCGACGTGGGCCGGTCCGATGACACCGTTGTCCGCCTCGGTGGTGACAAGTTCGCAGTCCTGCTCGCCGAACTCACTCCTGGCGACGCCCATCACATCGCCGACCGGATGCGGGCCGCCCTCGCCCAGCCGTACTGGCCGTACTGGCCGTACTGGCCTTGACCGACGACCTGCCGATGAACTGCAACGTCGGCCTGGCGTCACGGCGTACGAACGTCCTCCTCACCGGCGCGAGTCCTGGCCATGGCCTGGGTCTGCGGACTCGTGGTGTCGAGGACGTGCAGACAGCTCTGGCCAGCGCAAGGGCGAGACTCCGTGTCCGCACCGACGCCGGTGATCGACACCGCTCAGGCTGACGCGCTGAAGCCGACCTGCTCGATGGCGGTGGCGCAGACCGCCTCGTCCTCTGCGCCGGTGCCGCCGCTGGCCCCCACGGCGCCGAGCAAGGTGCCGTCTCGGTAGACCGGCACCGCGCCGGTCTGCGGCGTGTAGCGGCCATGGGTCATGGCGGTCAGCGCAGTGGCAAAGTTGGGCAGGTCGGCGGCCTTAAGCCGCTGAGTGTGGCTCGGCTGCCCGTACGCCGCGGCCGTCCACGCCTTGCCCTGCGCCACGTCCGCGCTGACCCAGGGGGCGCCGTCCATGCGGGTGAGCGCGAGCAGGTGCCCGCCGGCATCGGTCACCGCGACC
>JALZKQ010000096.1 GCA_030859165.1 Actinomycetota bacterium | reverse complement strand
CCCGACGCCACCGAACACGTCGGCGTCGCGGTTCGCCGACCCCATCAGCGCCGCCACCCGCTCTCCCCGACGCAGCCCGGCCCCGGCCACCTCGACGTCGTGCTCCGCAGTCCGCTCGAACAGCTGGAGCGGCCCGTCGTACCGGATCAGCTCCTCCAGCGCCGTCTGCACAGCGACCTCACCGGAGGCCACGTCGGCCAGCTGGTCGCGGTGGCGCAGCAGGGCCACCATCCCGTTGCCGAAGGTGTTGACCGACGCCTCGTGCCCGGCGTTCAGCAGCAGCACCACCGACGCGACCAGCTCGTCCTCGCTCAACCGTCCATGCTCGTCGCGGGCTGCGACCAGGTCGGAGACGAGGTCCGTGCCGGGGTGGGTACGGCGGGACGCGACATGCCCGCGGACGTACGCCGCGAAGTCCGCGCTGGCCCGGACCGCTGCCTGCTCCAGCGCCGGCGGTCGCTGCGTCTCGTACATCGCGACGATCGCCTGACTCCAGTCGCGCAGCAGCTGCCGGTCACCGGCCGGCACACCGAGCAGCTCGGCGATCACCGCCACGGGCAGCGGCTCGGCGTACTCGCCGACCAGGTCGAAGGACCCGGGCGACGCGCGGTCCAGCAGTCCCGCCGCGATCTCCTCGACGCGGGGCCGCAGCCGCTCGACGTGGCCACGCGCGAACGCCTGAGCGACCAGACGTCGCAGCCTGCTGTGGACGGGCGGCTCGTTCTCCATCATCTGGTGACGGTGCAGCAGGTTGAACGGCTCGAAGGTCTCGACCGGCTCGCGGTCTCGCCACAGCCGCCCGAGCGAGCGCTCGCGCAGCACGGCTGTCACCGCGGCGTGGGTGGTGGCGAGCCACCGACCGCGGCTCACGATCCCCTGCGGCTCGTGCCACAGCATCGGGCCACGCGCGCGCAACGCGGCGAGGGTCGGGTACGGGTCGGCGACGAAGCCGGGCGCGGCGAGGTCCAGGTCGTCCGGCGCCCGCCTCGAGGTGGTCACGCTCACCGTTCGGTCAGGTCGTCCACGCCGAACGCCAGCGGCAGCAGTTCGGCCATGGTGAGCGCACCGCGCTCGGTCAGGACCAACAGGCCGGGCCCGCCGTTCTCCCACAGCAGCTGGCGGCACCGGCCACACGCCATCAGCAGGTTTCCCGAGCGGTCGACGCACACGACCGCGACCAGCCGGCCACCGCCGCCGGCGTGCATTGCCGAGACCATGCCGCACTCGGCGCACAGCGCAACCCCGTAGGCGGCGTTCTCGACGTTGCAGCCGACCACGACACGTCCGTCGTCGACCAGGCCCGCGACGCCGACCGGGAAGTTCGAGTACGGGGCGTAGGCGCGGCGCATCACATCTGCCGCTCGGGACTGGAGCTCGGTCCAGTCGACCTCGTCGGCCGACGGCGCCGCGTCGTCGGTCATCCGGCGGACCCCCTGCGGTAGGGCAACCCGTCGGCCGCGGGCATGCGTAGTCGTTGGGAGAACAGCGCCAGCACCAAGAGCGTCATCACCGGCGGTGCCATCTGGGTGAACTCATCGGGGATCGTGTCGGTCGAGAAGTACCAGACCAGCAGCAGCAGTCCCAGACCGGAGGTCACCGCTGACGACACCTCGCGCTGCCGGCGCCACTGCCAGATCGCCAGGGCGACGAGCGCGACGCCGATGAGCAGCAGCAACGCGTGGATCGACTCGCCTCCCGAGCGCAGCCGCGCTGCGTCGGTGTAGCCGAAGAGCAGGGACCCGGTGAGCAGCCCACCCGGACGCCAGTTGCCGAAGATCATCGCGGCCAGGCCGATGTAGCCACGGCCGCCGGTCTGGCCGTTCTGGTAGCCGGAGGACGCGATGAGGGCCAGGTACGCACCCGCCAGCCCGGCCAGTGCGCCGGAGGCGATGACGGCGACGAACTTGTAGCGGTACACGTTGACTCCGAGCGTCTCGGCCGCGCTCGGCGACTCCCCCGTGCTGCGCAGCCGCAGGCCGAAGGGAGTACGCCACAGCAGCCAGCCGGTGCCGGCGATGATCGCCAGCGCCAGCAACGTGAAGACCGACATCGAGGTGGTCATCGCCTGCACGACCGCGGCGAGGTCGGAGACAAGGAACCAGCGTTGGTCGGCCACATCGGTCGCGAGGTCGGATACGCCGGGGATGGTGATGCTGGGTGGCCGCATCTCGGTCAGCGACGGGGACTGCGTGGGGCCACCACCGGGAAGCCCGGCGAAGAACGACTCCGCCAGGAAGCCGGCCACGCCCGCGGCCATGATGTTGATGGCCACGCCAGACACGATGTGGTCGACACCGAACACCACGGTGGCGAGGGCATGCAGGACCCCACCGATCGCACCGAAGGCCATGGCTCCCACCAGGCCAGCCCAGAAGCCCCAGTGATAGGTGTAGTAGCCGGCACCGAGCGTGCCGAGGATCATCATGCCCTCGAGGCCGATGTTCACCACGCCCGCGCGCTCGGACCACAGGCCACCCAGGCCGACCAGCGCAATGGGGATCGCCGAGACCAAGGCAGCTCTCAGCAGACCGGCCGACGTGATGTCGTCGGCCCCGCTGATGACGCGTACGGCGGACAGGACGACCAGCATGACCAGCAGGTACAGCCACACGCGGCTGCGCCGCGCGGGACTCGGCGGCGACGGTGCGACCGGCGGAGATCCGACCGGCATGGCGATGCTCACGCGGGCACCTCCCGCACGGTCGGCCGGGACGCCGCGAGCCGGCGGGCCACGTCCTGCTGCTCCATCCGGATCCGGTAGCGTCGGACCACTTCGTAAACGATGACCACGGACAGCACGACGACACCCTGCATGACCTCGACGATGTCCGCGGACACCCGCGCCACGACGTTGAGCCGAGTGCCCTGCTCGGTGAGGAACGCAAAGACGACCGCACCGACCGCTATACCCCACGCGTTGTTGCGACCCAGGAGGGCAACAGCGATGCCGGTGAAGCCGACCCCCACCTGGATGGTCGAACCGTAGTTGTAGGACAGTCCGAACAGTGTCGGCATGCCGATCAGCCCGGCAATCGCTCCCGACAGCAGCATCGTCGTGACCACCATGCGCTTGACGTTGACGCCGCTGGCGACCGCCACGGTCTGCGAGGCACCCGTCGCCCTCAGGTCGAAGCCGAACCGCGTCCTGTTGATGACGACGGCGTACGCGATGCCGGCCAGCACGGCGAGCAGTCCGAGACCATAGAACTGGTTTACCGCGTCTGGAAGGATCGGGATGCTCGCCACCCGGCTGGATTCCTGGATGTCGCCGGTGACGCGGGTCTGCCCCTGCACTGAGCCCACCTGCTGCAGCAGGTACGCGACGAGCGCGATCGCTATCGCGTTGAGCATGATGGTCGAGATGACCTCGCTGACTCCCCGGGTGACGCGCAGCAGCCCGGCGATCCCGGCCCACACGGCGCCGGCTGCCATCGCCACGACGACGGTGGCGAAGGTGTTCAGATAACCGGGCAGCCAGGATTGAGCGGCGAAGACCGCAGCGGCGAAGGTTGCGACCCGGTACTGGCCCTCGACCCCGATGTTGAAGAGGTTCATCCGGAACCCGATGGCTGCGGCTAGACCCGCCAGATAGAGCACGGACGCAGTGTTGAGGATGTTGACCAGGTTGCGGCTCGCGGGCCAGCTCAGGATCACCTCCCAGAAGGCTGTGGCCGGGTTGCCGGACGCGAGCAGGATCGCCGTGGTGACGAGCCCGGCGAGGACGAACGCCAGCACCGGTGCTGCCACCGCCAGGCCGATTCGCCGCAGCGAACTCATCGTGGCTGCATTCCGCTCGGTCCTCGATCGCGGTCGTTCGCACCCGTCATGGCCGCCCCGAGCTGTTGCGGCGTCACGGTGCGCGGGTCGAACGACGCGACGAGTCGCCCTCGCAGGATGACCTGCAGCGTGTCCGACAGTCCGATCAGCTCGTCGAGGTCAGCAGAGATGAGCAGCACCGCCAGACCCGCACGCCGCGCTGTCTTGATGTGGTCCCAGATCGCCGCCTGGGCACCCACGTCGACTCCACGGGTGGGGTGCGCGGCGACGAGCAGGACCGGGTTGCCACTCATCTCCCGTCCGACGATGAACTTCTGCTGGTTGCCCCCCGACAGCGCACCCGCGCCGGTGTCGACACCAGGGGTACGCACGTCGTACTGCTCGATGATCCGCTCGGCATCCTTGCGCGCGGCTCCCGCGTCCAGCCAGCGACCGTTGACGCTCGGCTCACGGGTCTGGTGACCGAGGATCCGGTTCTCCCACAGCGGCGAATCGAGAAGGAGTCCATGACGGTGCCGATCCTCGGGTATGACACCGATCCCCGCGGCACGTCTGCGCCGGGTGTCCCAGCCGGTGACGTCCTTCCCGTCGAGCTCGACGCTGCCGGCGCTCGCCCGGAGCATGCCCACGACCGCCTCGACCAGTGCGGTCTGACCGTTGCCCTCGACGCCGGCGATCCCCAACACCTCACCGGCACGGATCCGCAGCGAGACGTCCGCCAGCACCGACCGCCCCGAGGGGTCGGTGACGGTGAGGCCCTCGACCTGCAGAACCGTACGTTCGGTGACCGTCGACTCCGCGGTCTGGGGGGTGGGTAGGTCGGTGCCGACCATGAGCTCCGCGAGGTCGTGCGGTGTCACGTCGCTGGGTTCGACGGTGGCCACAGTCGTGCCTCGACGCAGCACCGTGATGTCGTCGGCGATCGCGAGGATCTCGTCGAGCTTGTGAGAGATGAACAGCAGCGTGTGACCCTCGCTCTTGAGCTCTTGCAGGTTGGTGAAGAGCGCGTCGACCTCTTGCGGTACGAGGACGGCTGTCGGCTCGTCCAGGATGATGATCCTGGCGCCGCGGTAGAGCACCTTGAGGATCTCCACCCGCTGCCGCTCGCCGACGCCGAGGGTCTCGACCAGCTCGTCGGGGTCGAGCCCGAAGCCGTACGTGTCCGAGAGCCGCAGAATCTCCGCGCGGGCCTTGCTCGCGATGCCGTGCAACTTCTCCGATCCGAGGACGACGTTCTCCAGGACGGTCAGATTGTCCGCGAGCTGGAAGTGCTGGAAGACCATGCCGATGCCGTGGTCGATGGCGTCGGCCGGTGAGGAGAAGCTGACCTGCTGCCCGTCGACGATGATGCTGCCTTCGTCCGGCTTCTGGATGCCGTACAGGATCTTCATCAGCGTCGACTTCCCGGCGCCGTTCTCGCCGACCAGGGCGTGCACGGTCGAGTGCCGGACAGCAACCGATACGTCGTGGTTGGCGATCACCCCGGGGAAGCGCTTGCCGATGCCCTGCAGCTCGACCGCGCAGGCGCCGGCGTCGGGCCCGCGCCCGGTGACCTGCCGCGTCGTCTCGCTCATGTCCGCTCCCGTCGGCGTGTCCGCGCGTACCGTACCTTTCGAACCGACAGAGCCTGGGGAGCGGACTCCCCAGGCTCTGTCAGACGCACGGTGTCACGGTGTCGTCGGTACCTCGATGTCGCCGGCAACGATCTGCTCCTTGTAGCTCTCGAGCTCCGCGATGACCTCCTCGGACAGGTGGTCGCCCGAGGTCGAGTACCCGACACCGTCCGAGGCCAGGTCGTAGGTCACGTAGTCGTTGGGTGCGTCCCCGTCGTTGAAGGCGGACACGTACTCGAACACGCCCGTGTCGATGCGCTTGAGCATCGACGTCAGGATGATCTCCTGCTGGTCGGGACTCGCGGTGAGGTACTGGTCGGAGTCGACGCCGATCGCCCACTGCCCCTCACCCGCAGCAGCGACGGCTTCGAAGACGCCGAGGCCGGACTTGCCTGCGGCGTGGTAGATCACGTCGGCCCCCGCATCCAGCATCCCGTCGGCAGCGGTGGTCCCACCCGCAGGGTTCTCGAAGCCCTCCTCCGGGTTGTCCTGGGAGATGTACTGGGACTCGATGGCGATGCTGTCGTCAACCACCCCCACGCCGGCGTTGAAACCCGCTTCGAAAGCCTGGATCAACGGGGTGTTGGTACCGCCGACGAATCCGACGGTGCCCGTTTCGCTGGTCAGGGCAGCTGCCGCGCCCACCAGGAACGAGCCCTCGTTGGCCGCGAAGGACAGGTAGGCGACGTTCTCCGGCGCCGGGTCCTCGCTGGGGTTGAAGCCGTCCACGACGGCGAAGTCGACGTCGGGGACCTCCTTGGCCACGGTGTCCACCGCTATGGAGTAGACGAAGCCGACGCCGATGATCGGGTTGTAGCCGGCGTCCACGAGCTCACGCAGCCGGTTGGCCCGGATGACATCGTCCTCGCCACTACCGGCCTCGGCCTCGATGCAGGTGGCATCGAGCTCGTCGACGGCCATCTCGAGGCCCGCATAGGCGGAGTCGTTGAACGACTGGTCGCCACGTCCCCCGACGTCGTAGGCGAGGCCGATCTTCGGGCCTTCGCCGTCGGCGCTCTCGCACACGCTTTCGCTCCCGTTCGCGGAGTCGGTCTCGTCGCCGGATGCCTCGGTGTCGCCGTCGTCGCTGCCGCCGGCACAACCGGCGAGAATCAGGGCCGCCGCCGACACGGCCGCGGCGAAGTGTGCAGTGAGCCGCACTGTGCCTCCTCGTCAGGGGGTGGGTCACCCCGGTGGTTCGGCGTGAGCCTAGACCGACGTGACCGGCCGTTGGCCCGATCCCCGCCGAAGTCCTCTACTCGATACACGTCCGTTACCTGGCGCGGCTCGTTCTCGGGCCGGAACAGTCCCGGCGCGCCGTCGGCAGAACGTGGGTCAGGCACCCGACGGGTTCTGGACGGTCACCGGATCTCGGCCTCCAGCGCACGCAGCGCGGCGACGGCGAGCAGCTTCGCGCCGCCGCTGACAGCCCGTTCGTTGACGCGCAGGCTGCCCTGGTGCAGGTCGTAGGTGCGTCCCCCCGGGGTACGGGTGCCGAGCCGGCCCATCGCGCCGGGTACCGACTCGAGGTACCACGCGAAGTCCTCCCCGCCGAGGCTCTGGCTGGTCGATGCGGGCGCGTCCGCGCCCAGGACGTCCACCGCAGCCGCCCGCAGGACCGCTGTCGGGGCGGTCGCGTTGACCACCGGCGGCACCCCCCGTACGTACGTCACCTCCGTGGTGACGCCGTAGGGGACGACCAGCTCACGGATCAGCGTGCGGACCAGCTGCTCGGACTCGTGCCAGGCCGCCACGTCGAGCATCCGCAACGTCCCGGACATCTCCCCGGCCGCCGGGATCACGTTGTGCGTGACACCGGCCTGCACCCGCCCCCACACCAGGGACGCACCTGCCCGCGGGTCCAGACGCCGCGAAAGCGCGGACGGTAGCTGGGTGATGAGGACGCCGATCGCGTACGTGAGGTCCTCGGTGAGATGCGGTCGCGAGGTGTGTCCGCCGCGACCGGACAGGCGCACGGTGAGTGCGTCCGCAGCCCCCGTCAGCGCGCCCTCGCGCAGCCCGACCCGACCGACGTCGAGCGAGGGGTCGCAGTGCAGCGCGAACACGGAGTCGACGTCGGCCATGGCGCCGCTACCCATGACCTCGTGCGCGCCACCGGGCATGATCTCCTCGGCCGGCTGGAACACCAGACGCACCCGGCCGGGCAGCCGTCCGGCGTCGTCCAGGCCGGCCAGTGCGATCCCGGCGCCGAGCAGGGCGGCGGTGTGGACGTCGTGCCCGCAGGCGTGCGCCACGCCGGGGACCGTGGACCGCCAGGGATCCCCGGTGAGGTCGTTCACGGGCAGGGCATCGAGGTCGGCGCGCAGGCCCACGAGCGGTCCTCCGCTGCCGATGGTGGCCACGAGCCCGGAGGTCGGCAACAGCTCGACCTCGACGCCGGCCGTCTTCAGCCGCTCGGCCACCACGGTCGTGGTCCGCGTCTCGGTCCACGCCAGCTCGGGGTGGGCGTGCAGGTCACGCCGGATGGCGATCAGCTCGGGACTCAGGTCCTCGACGGCGGCGATCAACGACAGCAGGGCGACAGGAGCCGGCGGGCGGACAGCTGAGCCGGCGAGTGCTGGTGACGGACCAGACGATGCACGCATCCGCCGAGGTTATCGTCCGGCCACGCCGCGCTCCCCCACAGCCACGCCGAGATCCGAGTTGCTTGCCACGAGCCGCGGGTCCGGTGACCACGCGATCGGATCTCGGCACGAGGGTCATCCGGGTGAGTGACCTGGACAACGGCGGCGGCCCCCCGTACGGCCTAGCCTGCTGACGGGGCGAAGTCGAGGCCCATGCAGAGGGAGACACACGTGAACAGCACCGGTGGTGCGCCTGACACGGTGGAGCGGATCGAGCCCGGCGAGCTGCCCGAGGTCGAGAGCCTGCGCCTGGGCGGCGACTTCGACCCGGTCCGCCGCGAGGAGTGGGTGTCGATGGTGGCCGGGGTGCTCCGCGGGAGCGGGTACGACGGCGACCTCCCGGTCGAGCAGCTCGTCACGCGCACGTTGGACGACATCGAGGTGCAGCCGCTGTACACCGCCACCGCGCAGCGGGACCAGATCGGGCTGCCGGGGGTGGCGCCGTTCACCCGGGGCTCGCGCGCCCAGGGCTCCGGACCAACCGGTTGGGACGTCCGGGCCCAGCACGCCGTGGCCGACCCCGAGGCGGTGCTGCACGATCTCGAGAACGGTGTCACCAGCCTGTGGCTGCAGATCGGCGAGGACCGGATCGGGGTCCAGGAGCTGCCGCGGCTGCTGCGCGACGTCCTTCTCGACCTGGCGCCGATCGCCCTCGACGCGGGCGAGCACAGCGCGGACGCGGCCACGGCGCTGGTCGAGCTCGCGCAGGACCGCGGCGTCGACATGTCGGGTCTCGCGGGCACGCTGGGCTTCGACCCGCTCGGACTGCAGGCGCGCACCGGCGCGCCGCACGATACGACGGACGCGGTGACGTGGGCCGGGCGCTGCGCGCAGGAGTCACCGCGACTGCGCGCACTCACCGTCGACGCGCTCGCGTACCACGAAGCGGGGGGGTCCGACGTCCAGGAGCTCGGCTGCGCGCTGGCCACCGGTGTGGCGTACCTGCGGCTGCTCGAGGATGCCGGGCTGTCGGTGCAGCGGGCCCTCGGGCAGCTGGAGTTCCGGTACGCCGCGACTGCCGACCAGTTCGCGACCATCGCCAAGCTGCGGGCCGCCCGGCTGCTGTGGTGCCGCATCGGGGAGCTCGTCGGGGCACCGGCCGGGCAGCGCCAGCACGCGGTGTCGTCGTGGTCGATGACCACCCGACGCGACCCCTGGGTCAACATGCTGCGCGGGACGCTGGCCTGCTTCGGTGCGGGCGCCGGCGGTGCGGACGCGATCACCGTGCTGCCGTTCGACGCCGCGATCGGCAAGCCGGACGCGTTCGCCCGTCGCATCGCACGCAACACCCAGACGCTGCTGATGGAGGAGTCGAACCTGTTCCGCGTGATCGACCCGGCCGGTGGTTCCTGGTATGTCGAATCGCTCACCCGGGAGCTCGCGGCGACGGCGTGGGAATGGTTCCGGCGTATCGAGGCCGGCGGCGGCATGGCGGCGGCGCTGACGTCCGGCCTGGTGGCGGACGGACTGGCCGTGACCGCCCGTCGGCGCGCCGAGCAGCTGGCCAACCGGGAGCAGACCGTGGTCGGGGTGAGCGAGTTCCCGATGCTCGACGAGCGTGCGCTCGTCCGTGAGCCGCTTCCCGACCGGTTCGCCGGTGGACTGCCCCGCCGGCGTCACGGCGAGGTGTACGAGGCGCTACGCGACCGCTCCGACGCCCACGTCGCAGCCGGAGCGCCCCGCCCGACGGTCCTCCTGGTGCCGATGGGCTCTGCACGTACGGCCGCGACCGCGGTCACGTTCGCGACCGGCGCCCTGCAGTCCGGCGGGATCGCCACTGCCACCGCCGCCGCCGACGGGGCGGTCGACGCCTTCGCCGGAGGCGACGCGACCGCGGTGTGCCTGTGCCTGGG
>JALZKQ010000087.1 GCA_030859165.1 Actinomycetota bacterium | reverse complement strand
GGCCTCCACCGGACCGCGCTGAGCGCAGCGATCCTCGACAGGGGCCAGGCGTGAGCAACAGCACCGCACCACCATCGCCGCAGCGGTCCGTCGTGTCGCTCGTCGCGCTGCTCGTGCTCACCGCACTGGGCGGCACCGGCATCTTCTGGTTGCTGCGCGACGCGCTCGTCGACGACGCCTTCATCACGCTCTCCTACGCGCGCAACCTCGGCCTGCACGGCGAGTGGGCGCTGATCTCCGGCCACCAGTCCAACACCGCGACCTCGCCGCTGAATGTGCTGGTGCTCGGGGCCCTCGTCGCGATCGTGCGCGAGCCGACGGCTGCCCTCGGGATCCTGCACGTCGCGACCTGCGTGCTGCTGGTCCTCGGGTTGCGCGGCCTCGGGCAGGTCCTGGGCCTCGCGGACCGTCTCGCCTGGATCGCCACCCCGCTGCTGCTGCTCAATCCACTGCTGGCCTCCTCGCTGGGTCTGGAGACGTTGCTCGTGGTCACCGCCCTGGTGCACCTGGCCTGGGCTGCCGGTCGCACCGACCCGGTGCGCTTCGGACTGGTCGCCGGCGCCTGCATCTGGCTCCGACTGGACTCGGTGGTGCTCGTGGCCGTCCTGTTCCTCCTCACCCCGGCGCTGCTGCGCGGGTGTGGCAAGGCGGTCGGGCTCGCTGCAGCGGTCGTCCTGCCGTGGCTCGCGTTCAGCTGGGTGGCCCTCGGCTCCGCGGTCCCCGACACCCTGGTGATCAAGCAGCACGGGTCGTTCGGGGAGTTCGCGACCGGGCTGTTCAGCCGGTGGGGTGAGAGCTACCCGGACGCGGTGCTGGCGGCGACAGCACCGGCCGCGGTCGGGCTGGCGGCCGCGCTCGGCTGGTGGTGGTGGCGCACCCGGCTGACAGGTGGCTCGGCGGTGGTCCCCGCCCTCGCAACGGCAGGCGTGGCGTACTTCGCTGTCATCTGGCTGCTCGGCGTCGCCCCGTACTTCTGGTACTACGGACCCACCCTGGCAGCCCTGACGCTGGTCGCGGCGGTTGCCGCGGCGGCCGTGCTCGGCGCGGCCACGCCGGTTCCGCGCGCAGTGGCACTCGCCGTGGTCGGGGTCGTCGGCCTGGTCATGGCCTACCCCTGGGTGCAGGACGTGGGATCGCGGGCGCCGCTGGGCAGCATGCCGATCCACGGCAACTGGGCCCGCCCGGCGCAGTACGAGATGATCGGTCGCGAGATGGGCCAACAGGTCGGCGACGCCGGCGTCCGCGGACCCGGTGAGATCGGCAGCCTCGCCTATCACTGCAGGTGCGCCATGAGCGACAAGTTCAGCGACCGCGGCCGTATCGTCGACGTCATCGACGAGCGGGCTGCGTCGTCCTGGCTGCTCCGGCTCAACTACCACTTCCTGGACCGTGAGGAGATCGAACCGATCGTGGTCGACTATCGCCTGCGGTGGAAACGCGGCCCGGACCCGACCGCCAGCGGGTGGGACGTCCGCGGTCGTCCGAAGAGCCCGAAGCGGGATGGCCACTTCGTGCTCGTCAGGACCGGCCGAGGGGCGGGGGAACGACCATGAGGCGCGAGTCGGCCCCCGAAGTGACGACCGGGACCGGCCCGGGCGGCCTGTCGCCGCTGCTGCACGCCATGCGTCCCCGGCAGTGGGTGAAGAACCTGCTGGTCCTGGCCGCGCCGCTGGCGGCGGGACGCATCGGCGACGCTGACGTGTTGTTGACCGCCGCCCTGGCGTTCGCCGTGTTCTGCGCCGCCTCCGCTGCGGTCTATCTGTTCAACGACGTGCGCGACGCCGACGAGGACCGGCGGCACCCGGCCAAGCGCCACCGCCCGGTCGCGGGGGAGACGCTGACACCGGCGACGGCTCTCGTCGCCTCCGGTGCGCTCGCCGTGGTGGCGACCGGCGCGGGAACCGTCATCGCGCCGGGCCTCGGCGTCACCGTCGCCGTCTACCTTGCCGTCCAGGCGTCCTACACCCTCGGCCTCAAGCACCAGCCGGTGATCGATCTCGCCTGCGTGGCCGCGGGGTTCCTGCTGCGCGCTGTCGCCGGTGGCGTTGCCAGCGGCATCGTCCTGTCGCCGTGGTTCGTGCTGGTGGCTTCCTTCGGGTCCCTGTTCATCGTGGCCGGCAAGCGTTTCTCCGAGATCCACACCCTGGGCGCCGCGGCGGGGACCCGCCGGTCGCTGCACTCCTACTCCGAGTCCTACCTGCGCTTCGTCTGGAGCATGGCGGCCTCGGTGACCGTGCTCGCGTACAGCCTGTGGGCGTTCACCGAGGCCGGCGGCCCCGGCCACGTCCCGTGGGCGGAGCTGTCGGTCGCACCGTTCGTGCTGGGCATGCTGCGCTACGCCGTGGACATCGACAGAGGCAGCGCGGGCGCACCGGAGGACATCGTCCTCGAGGACCGGGTGCTCCAGGTGCTCGGCCTGCTGTGGGGCCTCACGGTCGTGCTCGCGGTGTACGCCCGGTGAGCGGGGATCCCGGCTCCGGTGCGCGTCGCCTGAGCGGGTGGGGACGTACCGCCCCGACGACTGCGTACGTGCGCGCGGTCCGCGACCCGGCCGACGTCGTGGCCGCCGTGCAGGGCGTCGATGGGCGCGGCATCCTGGCCCGCGGGCTCGGCCGCAGCTACGGTGACGCCGCGCAGAACGCGGGCGGCCTGGTCCTCGACATGACGACGCTGGCACGGGTGCACCACATCGACGCCGCGACCGGCCTCGTCGACGTCGACGCCGGGGTCAGCCTGGGCACGCTCATGCGGGCGCTGCTGCCGTCCGGGCTGTGGGTGCCGGTGCTGCCCGGCACCCGGCAGGTCAGCGTGGGCGGGGCGGTCGCCGCCGACGTCCACGGCAAGAACCACCACGTCGTCGGCTCGTTCGGCTCGCACGTGCGCAGTCTCCACATCGTCACCGCGGACGGAACTGTGCACAGCATCGGCCCCGAGCACCCACTGTTCTGGGCCACGGTCGGCGGCATGGGCCTGACCGGGGTGATCGTCCGCGCCACGATCGCCTGCCACCGGGTCGAGTCCGCGTTCGTGCTCGTGGACACCGAACGGGCCGGCGACCTCGAGGACCTGATGGTGCGCCTGTCCGCCGACGACGCGGCGTACCCGTACTCGGTCGCCTGGTTCGACTCGATCGCCACCGGACGGCGGCTCGGTCGGGCTGTCATCACCCGGGGTCGCAACGCCCGGCTGGACGAGCTTGCGCCTGGCCTGGCCGCCCGAGCGCTGGACATGACCGCACGACGCCGTGCCACCCTCCCGTCGGTCCTCCCGCCGGGGTTGGTGAACCGGGCCACCGGGCGGGCGTTCAACGAGATGTGGTTCCGCGCCGCGCCGCGACTGCGCCGCGGCGAGGTGCAGGACGCCGCCCGCTTCTTCCACCCACTGGACGTCGTGGGGCGGTGGAACCACGTCTACGGCCCCCGCGGCTTCTGCCAGTACCAGTTCGTGGTGCCCCTCGGTGCGCAGGACGCGTTGCGTGCGGCGGTCGGTGCGATCGCCTCCTCCGGGCACGTCTCCTGCCTCAACGTGCTCAAGCGCTTCGGCCCCGCCAACGCCGGTCTGCTCTCGTTCCCGACCCCCGGCTGGACGCTCGCGGTCGACCTGCCCGTACGCCCGGGCCTCGACCGGCTCTTCGCCGTGCTCGACGCGCTGGTGCTCGAGGCCGGCGGGCGGCTGTACCTGGCCAAGGACTCCCGCGCATCGGCGGACACCGTGGCCCGGATGTACCCGCGGCTGGCGGAGTTCCGCGCGGAGCGTGCCAAGGTGGATCCCGCCGGTGTGTTCGTCTCCGACCTGGCCCGGCGGCTGCAGCTCACCGACGCCCCGACCCCCTCCAGGAGCCCCTCGTGATCGACGCCCTCGGCGCCCCGCAGACCCTCTTCCTCATCGGCGGCACCTCCGACATCGCGCTGGCGATCGCCCGCGCGTACGCCCGCCGCGCTCCGCTGCGCGTCGTACTGGCAGCACGTCCGTCCGACCGTCGCGACGACGCGGTCACGTCGCTGCAGGCACTCGGCTGCGACGTCGAGGCGCTCGACTTCGACGCACGGCGGACCGAGACCCACGCCGAGGTGGTGACCGCTGCGGCCCGTGACGGCGACCTCGACATCAGTGTGGTGGCGTACGGCCTGCTCGGTGACCCCGAGCAGGCGTGGAACGACGTGCGCAGCGGCGTCGAGCTCGCCGAGGTCAACTTCGTCGGCCCGGTCGCCACCGGCATCGCCCTCGCGGCACAGGTCCGCGAGCAGGGGCACGGCGTGGTCGTGGCACTGTCCAGCGTGGCCGGCGAACGCCCCCGCCGCGCCAACTTCGTGTACGGCTCCACCAAGGCCGGCTTCGACGCGTTCTACACCGGCCTCGGCGAGGTGCTGCGCGAGCTGGGGGGACGGGTGCTCGTCGTGCGCCCCGGTTTCGTGCGCTCCAAGCTGACCGACGGCCTCGACCCCCCGCCGCTCGCCGTCAGCGCCGATGATGTCGCGCAGGCGGTCGCCGCCGGGGTGGCCTCGGGCGCCGAGCAGGTGTGGGTCCCCCGGCCGATGCGCGCGGTCATGTCCGGGCTGCGGCACCTGCCCCGGCCGGTGTTCCGCCGGCTGCCGATCTGATGGCCGCCCTGCCCACCACTGGCGGACCCGAGGAGACGCGGATGGACGGGGTGCGACTGGTGCTGGCCTCCGCGTCGAGCGGACGGCTGGCGACGCTGCGGGCGGCCGGGCTCGACCCCGAGGTGGTGCCTTCGGGCGTCGACGAGGACCGGGTCGGCCCCCGTCGGCCAGCCGAGCTGGCCCGGACGCTGGCGATGCTCAAGTGTGGTGCCGTAGCCGGGCGGCTCGGGCTCGAGCGCCCGACGGTCGTGCTCGGCTGCGACTCGGTGCTGGAGATCGACGGTGCCGCGCACGGCAAGCCCGGTGACGCGGCGGCGGCGCGTCGGCGCTGGCGCTCGATGCGTGGACGCGCCGGTGTCCTGCACTCCGGCCTCTGCGTCCGGCTGCTGGGCGACGGCCCCCGCCGTGAGGAGGTCGGCGTCGGGTCGACCACCGTGCACTTCGCCGACGTGTCCGACGACGAGATCGACGCGTACGTGGCAACCGGTGAGCCGCTCGGTGTCGCGGGAGCCTTCACCCTCGACGGCCTCGGCGGCCCCTTCGTCGAGCGCATCGAGGGCGACCCCAGCAACGTCGTCGGGATCAGCCTGCCGCTGCTGCGCCGCCTGCTGCTCGACCTCGGCGTCGCCTGGCCCTCCTTGTGGCGCTGACCGGTCCGAGCCGGCTCACTCCACCGGCAGGCCCAGCCCCCGCGCGATGAGCAGGCGCTGCACCTCGCTGGTGCCCTCGCCGATCTCGAGGATCTTGGCGTCGCGGTAGAAGCGCGCGACCGGGTACTCCTCCATGAAGCCGTACCCGCCGAACACCTGGGTGGCGATCCGGGCCGCCGTCACGGCCGACTCGCTGGCGTACAGCTTGGCCACGGACGCGGCCTGCTTGAACGCCGCGACGCGGGCCGGGTCACGCGGCACCGCACCCGTGTCGAGCGCGTCCTTCATGGCCGCCGCCTTGTACGTGAGCCCCCTGGCAGCCTCGGCCATCACCGCGAGGTCGGAGACCTGGAATGCGACGCCCTGCTTGCGCCCGATCGGGCCGCCCATCGTCTGCCGCTGTCCGGCGTAGTCCACGCTCATCGCCAGGCACGCCTCGATGCAGCCGACTGCCAGCGCGGCGATCGCGACCCTCCCGTCGTCGAGGGTGGCGAGGAACTGGGCGAGACCGCGTCCGCGCTGACCGAGCAGGTGGTCCTCGGGCACGCGGACCCCGTCGAACGTCAGCGGGTGGGTGTCCGAGCAGTGCCATCCGAGCTTGTCGTACGCCGGCTCCACGATGAGTCCGGGAGTCCCGGCGGGCAGGATGATCGAGGAGATCTCGGCGCGGCCGTCGGCACGGGTGCCGGTGCGCGCGGTGACCGTGACGACCGAGGTGATGTCGGTGCCGGAGTTGGTGATGAACTGCTTGGAACCGTCCACGACCCACTGCGCGCCGTCGAGCACCGCCCGAGTCCGGGTCGCCCCCGCGTCGGAGCCGCCGCCCGGCTCCGTGAGCCCGAAACCGGCCAGGGCGCGACCGGCCACCAGGTCGGGCAGCCAGCGCGCCTTCTGCTCGTCGTCTCCGAAGGTCAGGATCGGATTGATGCCGAGTCCGACGGCCGCCTCCAGCGTGATGCCGAGCGCCTGGTCGACCCGGCCGACCTCCTCGATCGCGACGCACAGGCTGGTGAAGTCTCCAGCGGCGCCGCCGTACTCCTCCGGGGCGGTCAGGCCGAACAGGCCCATCTCGCCCATCGCACGCACGACCTCGATCGGGAAGTGGTGCTCGCGGTCCCACGCTGCGATGTACGGAGCGATCTCGGACCGGGCGAAGTCGCGCACGCTGGCGCGGAACTCCTCGTGCTCGCGCGAGAGCCCGAACGCGGTGCCGGTCGGCAGGTCGGAGGTCGCGGTCATCAGTGGCTCCTGCCTGGTCGGACGCGTCGGGGCAACGGTGACGCTTACGTTAACGTAAGTCATTGTCTCGACTACCGTACGATTCCTTGCCCGTCACCACAAGGAGGAGCCGGTGCCCGATCCGACCAGCCCGTCGGGCGCCCCCGAGCCCACGTGGTCGATCACCGAGCTGGCCGAGGAGTTCGACGTCACGCTTCGCACCATCCGGTTCTACGAGGACCGTGGCCTGATCACGCCCGAGCGGCGCGGGACCGCCCGTGTGTTCCACACTCGCGACCGCATCCGCCTGGCCCTGGTTCTGCGCGGAAAGCGGCTCGGCTTCAGCCTCGAGCAGATCTCGCACATCATCGGCATGTACGACGCGGAGCCCGGCGAGGTGGGGCAGCTGCAGTACCTGCTCGAGCAGATCGCCACCCGCCGCGCGGAGCTGGAGCTGCGCCGCCGCGACATCGAGGAGACGCTGGTCGAGCTGGCCGAGGTGGAACGGCGTTGCCAGGAGGACCTGGCCGCCCTCGGCGGATGAGGTTCAGCTCCTGCGGTGTCGCACTCGTTCGAAGTGCGCGACCGCCTCGTCGGTCGGGCCGACTCCGTAAACACGCAGGAACTCGCCCAGCCGCGGATGGTCAGCCTCCAGCAGCTGCGACGCCGCCTCGATCTCACCAGCCGACCCGACCGCCCGGAAGAGGGCCTGGATCGCCACGACCTCCTGGGCCGCGGCCTGCCGTCTTGCCGTGCTGGCGGTGGCCATCAGGCCGGCGGACCGACGGATGTGCTCCAGTCGCTCGTCCAGGTCGCCCGGCTCCAGCTGCTGTGACGACGCCTGATCGCCGAGCGCCACGAGGGCGTGCAGCCGCTCCAGCACCGCCGGATTGCCGATCTTCACCCGCTGCCCGCTCATCAGCTGCGACAGCATGGCGGGCGACACTCCGAGGGTGGTGGCGGTCCGCGACTGCGTAAGCCCCAACCTGCCGGCGACGCGCCGGATCAGGTCCCCAAGCGCCTCGCCGTACATCTCTACCTGCGCCACACGTCCGCGCTCGGTGTCCTGAGTCATTGCCATCGCGGCACCTTCCCCACGCTCGTGAGAGATGTTCACGCTAGCGAACACCGCCCCGAGTGTTGGCAACGACCCTTTCGTGTGGCACGTTTGCAGTTGCAAACATTCTGGAGGTGTTCACGATGTCGCCACGGTCCGCACCGGTACGGACTCTGCAGGCAACCGTCGCCGCTCTGACCGTCGCCGGGTTGTCCGCTCTCACCGCTCCGGCTGGCACGGCCGCTCCGGCCGCCCAGACCGCCTCTGCAGGAGCCACCGCTGAGGAGCCGGAGTCGGCCGAAGACGGCCGCATGATGCTCGTCCTCGACTCCTCGGGCTCCATGTCCGAGCCCGCAGCGGGCGGCACCACCAAGATCGCCGCCGCCAAGCAGTCACTGCGTGCGGTGGCGCGTACCCTGCCGACCGACGCGCCGGTGGGGCTGCGGGTGTACGGCGCCGACGTCTTCTCCCAGCGCCAGCCCGGTGCCTGCACCGACTCCGAGCGGGTGGTGGACATCGGCACCGGCAACCGCTCCGAGCTGCGGGCCGCGATCGGTTCGTACCGCCCGTACGGCGAGACCCCGATCGGCTACGCGCTGGAGCAGGCAGCTGCGGACCTCGGGGGCGAGGGCCAACGCACCATCGTGCTCGTGTCCGACGGTGAGGCGACCTGCCCGCCGCCCCCTTGCGAGGTGGCTCGGGACATTGCGAACCAGGGCGTCGACATCCGGATCGACGTGGTTGGCCTGGACGTCGGAGCAGAGGCCCGCCGACAGTTGGAGTGCATTGCTGACGTGGGCCGTGGGACGTACTACGACGTGGACGACGCCGCCGACCTCACCGACGCGCTGACGACACTGTCAACCCGCGCCTTCCGGCCCTTCCAGCTCCAGGGCGAGCGAGTCCAGGGGACCACCGAGCCCGACGACTCACCGGTGCTCACCGCCGGCCAGTACGTCACCGACATGGGACCGGACGGCACCTTTGAGCACTTCACGCTGCAGCGCATGATCCCGGGCTCGACCCTGCACGTCGGCGTCAGCGGCATCACCCCCGACTTCACCGACGGGCTCCGGCTGGAGGCTGCCCCGGCGTCGTTGGGCGCCACCGAGCTCGGCGGGTGCGGGACTGCCATCCCGGGCTTCGGCCTGGGCAGGGGCGACGACCTGTTCGGGACCTCGTTGGTCATCGGCCCCGGGGCGTACACCAACGACGAGGAATGTGCTGACGGCGACGTCCTGCTCTTGCTCGAACGTGGTCAGCGGACCAGTGGCTTCGGCGGCGACTCCCCCATCGACGTGGAGCTGGTGGTGATCGAGGAGCCTCCCGTTGCAACGGTCAGTGGCCTGCCGGACGGCGTGAGCGACTCGACCTGGACGACGCCGGACGTGGCCGGCCCCAAGCGAGAGCTGATCGGCGGTTCGTCCTTCGCCGACGCGCCGACCGTCGCCGACGAGACCGTCCGCAGCGACATCGTGCCCGGGGAGACGCAGGTCTACCGGGTCCCGCTCGACTGGGGGCAGGGCGCCATGTTCCAGGTGGACTTCCCGCGTCGCTCGGAAGCCCTGGGCGAGGCCATGGGCGACGTCCTCGGGATCCAGGTCGACGTGCGCGCCTTCGGCCCCGCCCGCGGCGAGCTCGACCGGTCTCCCGACGACGGCCCCAGCTCCCTGGGCCAGGTAGCCGGTGTCGAGCCTGCGACGTTCGGCGACGGCACCCCACTGCTGCGGTACCGGAACCGTGAGTCGTCGTCGGACGCCGCGCAGGTGACCTCCATCCCCGGGTTCTACTACGTGGCCGTCAGCACCAGTGCCGACGACGAGGGCGGAACTTACACCGTGCCGTATGAGCTGACGGTCGATGTCGTCGGCGAGCTGTCCGGCGGACCGGAGTACACCAGCGACGAGGAGGAGCCGACCGCCCCGCCGACGACTGCGACCACCGAGCCCCCGACGGCGCCGCCGGAGACCTCGCCCCCCGAGACCTCGCCCCCCGACGAGAACTCCGCCGAGAACTCCGCCGAGAACTCCGCCGGGGAACCGGACGCCGACCCCGTCGACGTGTCCACCGTGCTGCTGGCAGCGGGTGTCGGCACCGTCGGGCTGGTGGCCCTGGCCAGTGCCGTCGCGCTGTGGCGCCGGCCGGGCGGCTGACCGGCCGGGCTTCACCCGGGCATGGCCGAGAGCAGCAGGACGCCCGCTGTCATCAGCAGCGCCATCCCGAGCACGGCCAGTGCCACGGGGAGCCACCGGGCCGACCCGGACCGCGTCGTACGCACCTTCGGCGCTCGACTCGGCGCTCGACTCGGCGCCTGGCTCGACAGCGGGCCCTGGGACGACCAGCCCCCCGGGAGGGGTGGGACGTGGTCGAACACCTCGATCGGACCGGTGTCGTAACCGGCCCCGCCCGGCGACGCGTTCACCTGGCCCCAGACGGTCAGCCGCGTACGTGCCGCCGCGGCCGTCGGCCGGTCGTCAGGGTCTGCGGCGGCCATCTCGCGGAGCAGCCGCCACAGCTCAACGGCACATCCCCCCGGGCGCTCGAACGTCGGTGGCCCGGAGATGTCGGGAGAGCTGCCCGTCACCATCTCGAAACCGACCACCCCGGCTGCGTAGACATCCTGGCTCCCGTGCGGTGGAGCCCCCCGTAGTCGTTCGGGTGAGCAGTAGCCTGGCGTCCCTATCACCACGCTCGAGCTGGTCAGCCGCGGCTCGTCGACGCGGGCGGCCAGGCCGAAGTCGCTGAGTCGCAGGTGTGGGCGGTGCGGTCCAGTCGGCTCCAGCAGCAGGTTTGCGGGTTTGACGTCTCGGTGCACCAGGCCTGCCGCGTGTACCTCGGACAGTGCGTCCAGGAGCTGGTCGAGCAGGACGGCGACCCAGACCGAGGGCAACCGGCCGAAGTCGCCGAGCAGGTTGGCCACCGAGCCCCCACGCACGACTGGCATCGTGAACAGCACACGGGCGTCGTCGCCCGCCCAGCCCATCGGTGTGACGACGTGCGGGTGCTCGACCCGGTAGGACTGCTCCCGAACAAAGCGCAGCAGTGCTGAGGCGTCGGACTGCCGCAGCACCTTGGCCGCGACGTACCTGTTTTCGCGATGGTCCCAGGCTCGGAACACGCTGCCCATGCCCCCGTGGCCCAGCGAGTCGATGAGCTCGTACCGGCCGGCGAACATTTCTCCCACGGGCTCAGTGTGCCCGGCCGGCAACGAGCTCGACCACGGCATCGTGCCCCGACGACCCGGCCAAACGGCGATCCCGGGTCAGCAGTGGCGCGTCCAGCACCTCGGCGAGCGCGAGGTAGACGCCGTCGTACGCCGTGACGTTGTCCCGCAGTTGCCAGACGCGCGGCAGCAACGGCTCGTGTTCGTAGCGAGCGACGTCGAGGTCCAGGAGATCGCTCAACGCGCTGGCTGCAGTCTCCTCGGCAACTTGGTGGGCGCGGACGTAGCGCCGCAACACCTGGGCCACCTCGACGCCCATCAGGTGGGGCGCGTGCAGGGACTCCGCCGGGTCCTCGATGCGCTCGAGCACCTGCCTGCCTGCCTCGGTGTTGAGCACCAGCTCGAGCACCGCAGACGCATCGAGCACGATCATCGGTCCCGCTCGTCCCGCACCGCGTCCTCCGGCTGGTCGGCCAGCACGACCGCCGTGCGCTTACGGATCCGGCCGATGACCTCCTGGCGAGTCGGCTGCTCCGCAGCCCGCACGAGCTGCGCCTGGGCGTACTCCGACAGCGACTGCCCGGCCAGCGCCGCGCGTGCCTTCAACGTCCGGTGCACGGCTTCAGGCATGTTGCGGATCTGCAGCGACGGCATGCGAATAGCATAGCCACATGCACATCACATGGCCGCCGGGGCGACGCTTCTTCGACAACCCGGTCCTAGACTCAGGCGTCGTCCGCGATCACGAGGGAGCGCAGCAGTGAGCAAGCAGGAGGCTGGTCCCCCGGCCAAGGTGCTCGTCGCGAACCGAGGTGAGATCGCCGTCCGGATCGTGCGGGCCTGCAGGGACGCCGGGATCCGTTCCGTCGCGGCCTACGCCGAGCCCGACCGCGACGCGCTGTTCGTGCGGCTGGCGGACGAGGCGTACTCCCTCGATGGCACGACACCTGGTGACTCCTACCTCTCGATCGACAAGCTCCTGGACGTGGCCCGGCGCAGCGACGCGGACAGCGTGCACCCCGGCTACGGCTTCCTTGCCGAGAACGCCGTCTTCGCCCAGGCAGTGATGGACGCCGGCCTGACCTGGATAGGTCCTCCCCCGGGGGCGATCGACTCGCTGGGCGACAAGGTGAAGGCCCGACACATCGCCGAGAAGGTCGGTGCCCCGCTGGTCCAGGGCACACCCGATCCGGTCGAGAGCGCCGACGAAGTCGTGGCCTTCGCGCAGGAGCACGGCCTGCCGATCGCGATCAAGGCAGCATTCGGCGGCGGCGGTCGTGGGCTCAAGGTGGCCCGTGAGATGGAGTCGGTGACCGAGCAGTACGAGTCGGCCGTGCGGGAGGCGGTCAGTGCGTTCGGTCGCGGTGAGTGCTTCGTCGAGCGCTACCTCGACAAACCGCGCCACGTCGAGACCCAGTGCCTGGCCGACACTCACGGCAACGTGGTGGTCGTCTCCACCCGGGACTGCTCGCTGCAGCGGCGTCACCAGAAGCTGGTCGAGGAGGCACCGGCGCCGTTCCTGTCGCCGGAGCAGGTCAGCACGCTGTACGAGTCGAGCAAGGCGATCCTGCGTGAGGCCGGTTACGTCGGGGCGGGCACCTGCGAGTTCCTCGTCGGCCAGGACGGCACCATCAGCTTCCTGGAGGTCAACACCCGGCTGCAGGTCGAGCACCCGGTTTCCGAGGAGGTCACCGGAATCGACCTGGTGCGCGAGATGTTCCGCATCGCCGGTGGCGAAGAGCTCGGCTACGACGACCCGGAAGTCCGTGGCCACGCGATCGAGTACCGCATCAACGCCGAGGACGGCGGTCGCGGCTTCCTGCCGGCACCGGGAACACTGACCCGCTGGCGCGCCCCGTCCGGCCCGGGTGTGCGCGTCGACGCAGGGTACGAGGAGGGCGAGACGGTGCCCGGCGCCTTCGACTCCCTGGTCGCCAAGCTGATCGTGTCCGGCGCCTCGCGTGAGCAGGTGCTGGAGCGCTCGCGGCGCGCCCTGTCCGAGTTCGTCGTCGACGGCATGCCCACCGTCATCCCGTTCCACCGCGCAGTGGTCGACGACCCGGCCTACGTCGGTGACGGCACCACGTTCGACGTGTTCACGTCCTGGATCGAGACCGCGTTCGACAACCAGCTCGAGCCGTACGAGGGCGGAACCGAGGCAGCCGAGCCGCTCGAGCGAGACAGCGTCGTGGTCGAGGTCGACGGCAAGCGTCTGGAGGTGCGTCTGCCGGCCGGGCTGGGAGCCGCCGGTCCCGCGGGCGGGAGGAAGCCACCACGTCGTGCAGGTGCCGCTGGCTCCGGAGCAGGCGCCGGCGGGGACGCCCTCACCTCCCCGATGCAGGGGACCATCATCAAGGTGGCCGTGAGCGAGGGCGACACGGTCGCCGAGGGTGACCTGGTCGTCGTACTCGAGGCGATGAAGATGGAGCAGCCGCTGAAGGCGCACAAGGCCGGTACGATCACCGGGCTGTCCGCCGAGGTGGGGGCCACGGTGACGTCGGGCGGCTCGCTGTGCACGATCGTCGACGCCGGCGGCTGAGCCGCCGGACTGGTCTGTGTGCCGACTCCGCCCCCCGCCCGTCCCACGCTCGAGGCGATCGTGCGCGCGCTCGAGGTCGACGGCGTGTACGTCCAGCCCTCGTTGCGCGAGCAGGTGGGGGCCGGCCAGGAGGCAAGGATCGAGGATGCGGTGGCAGCCATCCCGTACCCGGTCAAGGTTGTCGCGCTTGGGTCCGGTTTCGCCGAGCCGGACGCCGGTGAGGCTCTCACCCGGCTGCACCAGGTCGCTCTGCGGGACCAGACCGTGGACCCGGCCGTCTACCTCGGGGTGGACCTCGCCGCGGGCGGGCTGATCGCCTCCGAGTTCGACGTGGCGACGCCGGTCGGACTGGCGCTCCCGGTCGCCGCCGACCGCGCACCGGGCGACGTCGGGCGCCAGCTGGTCCTGGCCACGACACTGCTGGCCGAGGGCAGTGCCGAGCAGGCCTACGACCGGCTGATCGACGAGACAGGCGGGGCGCCGGTGGCGTCCTCGCCAGCCCAGCCTGCGGTCGACGCCGCCGAGCAGCCCGAGCCGGGTGCGGTGGACCTGCCGGCGGTAATGATCACCCTGGCCGTGCTCGTGGCTGCCGTCGTCTCGGCACTGTGGACGCGGCGACGCGCCGACGGGTGACTCAGCGACCCCCGTGCCCGGGCACCGCGGCCCGTCGGTCGGCCAGCTCGGTCTCCATCGCGTCGAGCTCCGCGGTGCCCAGCAGGCCGTTGTCGAGCAGGTAGTCACCGAGCAGGCCGGTCTTGTCGCCGACGGGGTGCAGGCCCACCGCGCGCAGTGCCTGGTCCAGCCAGGTCGTGAGCTGGCCCTTGGTGACCGACTCGCGACCGAACCACGCCTCGCAGGCGCTCTCCAGCTGCTTGCGCAGGGGCTGGCCGTACGGGTTGTCACGCTTGGCCTGCCGGGTGAGCACGGCCGCGAGCGCGGCCACGCTGAGCCACTCCCGACCGGGGGCCGGCGTCATGACGTCGCGCAGCATCCAGTGCGGTCTGGTGTGCTGCGGATCGTGGCCTGGCGCCGGCGCTCTCGCCGGGAGCGGTGTCTCCAGCGAGATCGTCACCACCGCGCCGGCGCTGGTGTGCACCACGATGTCCAGCGGCGCATGCTGCAGCAGCACCCGCTCACCGCGGTGCAGGATCGCAGCGACCCCGCCGTCGGCGCGGGTCACCCGCACCGACCCGACGCTCTGCATGCTCACCACCTCGATCAGGCCCATCGGCGTCACGGCCACGGTCACGGCGTGGCGGGACAGGGTGCGGTCGTGGGAGGCGATCACGTCCACCTCATGGCCGCCGCCGCGGCCGACCCGCAGACCCGCACCGCGCAGCAGTTCGGCGCTGCGGTCCACGCCGTCGTCACAGCGCACCGTCACCACCGCCATCCGGTCCTCCACCGCCGATCCGCGCCTTATCGTGCATCCGTCCGCGCGTTATCGCGTACGTCCGGGCGCAGAGTGTAGTGAACCCCGCTGGAGACCGTACGGAGAACTTGTTCTCGCCGAACTGGATCAGCACTCGTGGCCGGGTCAGAGTGGGACGACCCGCTCGTCTCGAGCGGGCGAGCACGAGCGGCCTGCCGCGCGGAACGGAGAACACCATGCCTGGATCGACCACGCTGATCGTCCTCAGCGTCATCATCGTCGGCTGCGTCTCGAGCCTGTGGTTCCTGCAGCGCCGCTGGGCACTCGACTCGGTCGGCCAGGCGGCCGGTGAAGCCGCGTCGCGGCTGATCCCCACCCCGGTGCGCACCCGGTCGAGCCTGCGTCGCCGGTTCGCCCGCGCGGTCACGAGCCAGCGGGTGCTGATGCCCAGCGGACAGGTCGTCGCGGCGACCCACCTGCATCTGCGGATCGCGCCGGAGGACGTGAGCCGCCTGTCGGTGGACGACGACCTCGACGCGCTCGCCCTGGACGCGGCCACCATGTACCTGCGCCACGCACAGCGGGAGTCATGGCAGGTGCTCGCTGCGCCGGAGGTCACCATCAGCATCGACCCGGTGCTGCGCTCGGGCTGGGTCCCGCTGGCGCAGGTCACTCGTAGCCGGCTCGACGACGTCGACGGACGGGCGACCGCGGTGATGACCGAGCCGGTCGGGCTCGCGTCGCGGGCCAGCCGTGCGGATCTGACGTACTCACCACGGCAAGTTGCCACTGCCCATGGGATGCAACCCGTGGGCGGTGAGGTTTACAAGGGGACCCTGGGAATCCGGCAACGGTCGGCTGGGGCGGACGCCACCGCGCTCACCCGCGCCGACGCCACGGTGATGTCGCCGGGTCCCCGCCCGGCTGCGCTGGTGCTGGCCGAGACCGATTCGGCCCGGACGTACGAGATCCCCGCCCCCAGGGGGACCGTCGGTCGCCTCACCGGCTGCACCGTCGTCCTCGACGACCAAGCCGTGTCGCGCGAGCACGCCCGGTTCGAGCGACGCAACGGCGGCTGGTGGCTCACCGACCTCGGCTCCAGCAACGGGACGTACGTCAACGGTGAGCGCCTCGCGCGCCAGCAGGCACACGAGCTGCATGTAGGCGACGAGGTCCGCTTCACCGTTGACGGCTCCACGTTGCGCGTACGGATGCCGCTCACAGCGCTCTGATCGGCTTCGAGACCAAGGATGCGGTCGGCGAGCCGCACGCTAGGTTGGGCACGCCGCCTCGGCGCCGTGGCGGTCACCCGCCTCGTTGCTGCCCATCCGGAGGCTCGCTTGTTCTCCAAGGTCCTGATCGCCAACCGCGGCGAGATCGCGATCCGTGCCTCCCGCGCCGCCTACGAGCTGGGCATTCGCACCGTCGCCGTGTTCCCCTACGAGGACCGGGGGTCCGAGCACCGGCTCAAGGCGGACGAGGCGTACGAGATCGGCGAGCGCGGCCACCCGGTCCGCGCCTACCTCGACCCGCAGGGCATCGTCGCGGTCGCGCTGAGTGCCGGCGCCGACGCCGTCTATCCCGGCTACGGCTTCCTGTCCGAGAACCCCCAGCTCGCCCGGGCCTGCGCCGACGCCGGGATCACGTTCGTCGGTCCGAGCGTGGACGTCCTGAAGCTGACCGGCCACAAGTCGCGCGCGGTCGCCGCGGCCGAGGCTGCCGGGGTACCGGTGCTGAGGTCCGTCGACCCCGGCACCGACGTCGACGAGCTGGTGAGCGCCACCGAGGGCATGGCGTACCCGCTGTTCGTCAAGGCGGTCGCGGGTGGTGGTGGCCGTGGCATGCGTCGGGTGGACGCCGCGGACCGGCTGCGCGAGTCGCTGGAGGCAGCGATGCGCGAGGCGGACGGAGCCTTCGGGGACCCCACCGTCTTCGTCGAGCAGGCCGTGGTCGAGCCGCGCCACATCGAGGTGCAGGTGCTCGGCGATCGCGAGGGCAACGTCGTGCACCTCTTCGAGCGTGACTGCTCCGTGCAGCGCCGGCACCAGAAGGTCGTGGAGGTCGCTCCCGCTCCGCATCTGGACCCCGCGCTGCGCGAGCGACTCTGCGCCGACGCGATCAGGTTCGCGACGTCCATCGACTACACCTGCGCCGGGACGGTCGAGTTCCTGGTCGACCGCGACGGCCACCACGTGTTCATCGAGATGAACCCACGCATCCAGGTCGAGCACACGGTGACCGAGGAGGTCACCGACATCGACCTCGTCCAGGCGCAGCTGCGCATCGCCTCCGGGGAGACACTCGCAGACCTCGGGCTCACGCAGGACACCATCGTGCTGCGCGGTGCCGCCCTGCAGTGCCGGATCACCACCGAGGACCCGGCCAACGACTTCCGCCCCGACACCGGCCGCATCTCGACGTACCGTTCCCCCGGCGGCGCAGGCGTGCGGCTCGACGGCGGGACCACGTACACCGGTGCCGAGGTCAGCGCGTACTTCGACTCGCTGCTGACCAAGCTCACCTGCCGTGGGTCGACGTTCGACTCGGCGGTGGAGCGCGCACAGCGGGCCGTCGCGGAGTTCCGCATCCGCGGCGTGCACACCAACATCCCGTTCCTGCAGGCGTTGCTGGCGCACGAGGATCTGAAGGCCGGACGCATCACGACGTCGTTCATCGACGACAACCCACAGTTGCTCACCCACAACGTCTCCGCGGACCGAGGCACCCGGCTGCTGCGCTACCTCGCCGACGTGACCGTCAACCGGCCGCACGGCGATGCCCCGGCCGGTGTCGACCCGGCCGACAAGCTGCCCGAGCTCGACCTGTCCCAGGCGCCGCCGCACGGCAGCCGCCAACAGCTGCGGGCGCTGGGCCCCGCCGGGTTCGCGACCGCGCTTCGCGAGAGGGTCGGCGTCGGCGTCACCGACACGACGTTCCGCGACGCGCACCAGTCGCTGCTCGCCACACGCGTCCGCACCGCGGACCTGCTGGGGGCCGCGCACCACGTCGCGCGTAGCACTGCGCAGCTGTGGTCCATCGAGGCGTGGGGCGGCGCGACGTACGACGTCGCCCTGCGCTTCCTCAAGGAGGACCCGTGGGAGCGCCTCGCCGAGCTGCGCGACGCGGTGCCCAACATCTGCCTGCAGATGCTGCTGCGCGGGCGCAACACCGTTGGCTACACGCCGTACCCCGTCGAGGTCACCCGCGTATTCGTCGCGCAGGCGGCGCAGACCGGCATCGACGTGTTCCGGATCTTCGACGCCCTCAACGACGTCGAGCAGATGCGTCCGGCGATCGAGGCCGTACGCGAGACCGGTCAGTCCGTCGCCGAGGTCGCGCTGTGCTACACCGGAGACCTGGGGGACCCGGACGAGCGGCTCTACACCCTCGACTACTACCTCGCCCTCGCGGAGCGGATCGTGGACACAGGTGCGCACGTGCTCGCGATCAAGGACATGGCCGGACTGCTGCGCGCGCCGGCCGCCCGCCGTCTCGTCACCGCGCTGCGGGAGCGGTTCGACCTGCCGGTGCACCTGCACACCCACGACACCCCCGGCGGGCAGCTCGCGACACTGACCGCGGCGATCGACGCCGGCGTGGACGCCGTCGACGCCGCCAGCGCCTCGATGGCCGGCACCACGTCGCAGCCGGCCCTGTCCGCGTTGGTGGCGGCTACCCGAGGCACCGGGCGCGAGACCGGCCTGGACCTACAGGCCGTGTGCGACCTCGAGCCCTACTGGGAGGCGGTGCGGCGGCTGTACGCACCGTTCGAGTCCGGGCTCCTCGCGCCCACCGGTCGCGTCTACCGCCACGAAATCCCCGGCGGGCAGCTGTCAAACCTGCGCCAGCAGGCGATCTCCCTCGGGCTCGGTGAGAAGTTCGAGCAGATCGAGGACACGTACGCCGCGGCCAACGACATCCTCGGCAACATCGTCAAGGTGACCCCGTCGAGCAAGGTCGTCGGTGACTTGGCCCTGCACCTGGTGGCAGTGGGTGCCGATCCACGCGAGTTCGAGGCCGAACCGGGCAGGTTCGACGTGCCCGACTCCGTCGTCGGTTTCCTGTCCGGCGAGCTGGGCGACCCGCCCGGAGGCTGGCCCGAGCCGTTCCGTACGAAGGCGCTGGAGGGCCGCTCGAGCTCTCGGTCGGTGCCCGAGCTCGACGAGGAGGATCGCACCGGACTCACCGACACGCCCCGGGCCACGCTCAACCGGCTGCTGTTCCCGGGCCCCACCCGGGAGTTCGAGCAGGCGCGCTCCGACTTCAGCGACCTGTCCGCGCTCCCGACCCGAGCCTTCTTCTACGGGCTGGACAGCGAGCGCGACATCGAGGTGGAGATCGAGGAGGGCAAGACGCTCATCCTCGGCGTCGAGGCCATCAGCGAGGCCGACGAGCGGGGCCTGCGCAGCGTCATGTGCACGATCAACGGGCAGCTGCGTCCGGTCACCGTGCGGGACCGGACGGTGTCCGGCGACTTCCGGGCCGCGGAGAAGGCGGACGCGGCGAACCGGCAGCACGTCGCGGTGCCCTTCGCGGGGGTGGTCACACCTTCGGTCGCAGTCGGCGATCCGGTGGAGGCCGGGCAGGCGGTGGCCGGGATCGAGGCAATGAAGATGGAGGCGACGATCACCGCCCCGGTGACCGGCACCGTGGAACGGCTCGTGATCGAGTCGACCAAGCAGGCCGAGGGCGGGGACCTGCTCTGCGTGCTCAGCGACGACTGAGCGACGGAGCGTCTCGCAGGGCCTGCCGGGCTGCCCCGCTCGACCGTCGACTCCGAGAAGCTGTTGACCCGCCCGGCGGCGTCGAGCACTATTCGGAAGTCGGCGAGCGGGGGCCTCAGCCGGCTAGCGGGCTGCACGGGCTGGCGGCGCGGGTGACAAGGTCGGCGCAGCGCTCGGGATCGACCGCACCAGCACCGTCAAGCTGCTCGCCGGACTCGAGGCACGCGGACTGGTTGACCGCTCCCGCGATCCCGCCAACCGGCGGGCCTACGTGGTCACCGTCACCTCCGCCGGGAACCAGGTGCGTGCTGTCGCCCGGGAGGTTCTTGCGGACTGCGACGAAAGGTTCCTCGACCCCCTGTCGCCTGCGGAAGGAGATCGCCTCCGAAAGACTCTCCTGGAGCTGATCTGAGGGTACGGTCAACGGTCCCCTCCGGCGACAGCTCCAGCACTGGGTCCGCCGATGCCGCTCAGATGAAGGTCACGGTGAGCTCGCCGGACTTCTTGTCCAGCGTGATCCGGCCGCCTCGGAACGTCACCCGCTGCCGGGTGGCGGTCTCCACGAGATCCTCGGTGGGGAAGCCCAGCCGGCCCTTTGCGCCGCCGCGCTTACCGTACGCCAGCAGGATGCGACCGTACAAGCCGTGTGGCCCGGTGCGGGGGGAGGAGAAGATCGCACCGCTTGAGAAGGCGGCTCTGGTGCCGCCACCCTTCACCGCGACGACGCCGGACCGCGGGAAGCCGTAGCGGGAGTCCGGTCCGTCCAGCTTCCGGTAGCGCGCCAGGATCGGTCCCCACAGCGGGTTCGCGCCCTCGGCTCGGGTCCAGAAGCTCCGCCCCTTCTCGAACAGCTGGCGGGCACCGACCGCCCCTCCGGTCCCGGTCACCGCAGCCTCGGCCGAGACAGGCGCGCCGAGCGGGGATCTGCGGCCGCCGAGCTCGCGCCAGCTGGCGATGATCGGGGTGGGAAGGATCGTGAACCAGGTGGAACGCAGGCCGTACCGCCACCGCAGGTCGTCCCCGGTGACCGACACAGACCCAGCCGAGCCCCTGAGCACCGCCTGCAGGACACGTCCCTTCCAGACCCCGTTCCCGTCACGTCGGGTGACTGCGATGCTCTCCAGCCGGCCGAGCTGCGGGTAGGCGGCCTCGAGCGAGGTGACGCTGATCGGCTGGCGCCACCGCCGGTTGCCGTTGCCGCTCCAGTCGTCCCAGGGATCCTTCTGCGCCCTCAGGTACGACTGGCCCCCGTTGACCGTCCAGCCGCCCGAGCTCGCCGAGAACTGGGTGAACGCCGGGCCACCCTCCGAACGGAGCACTACCCCCGCGGTGGCAGCGACGGCCTGGTTACCGGCAGCGGTCTCGGCGCGAAGCCCGCCGTAGACCTGGCAGGAGGTGGTGTCGCAGACGTGCCAGTACCGGTCCTTGTTGGCCAGGCGGGCGAAGGACGCGTACGTGCGCGCGGCCACGGCCTGGGCGCGCAGCGCCTGCGGATGCCACGACGAGGGCATCTCGCGCGCGATGACCCCGCGGATGTAGTCATCCATCGTCACCACGTTGACCGTGTCGCGGACCTTTGCCCGCGGGTACGGGGAGGCTGCCCGCAGGGAGCCCCGGTAGCGCGTCGAGGAGCCGTCCGGCAGCACCAGGCGCAGCGGCCGGTCGGCACTGAACTGCCCGTCGCCGGTGAGCACCCGCCAGCGCTGCCACCCCTGGGCGGTGCGGTACTGCACGACAGTGCGGGCGCGCTTCTTGAACTTCGGTGCGATGCGCCACTCCAGGATGGCATCGCGCCGGGGCAGCACTGCGTCCGCACCGGATGCGAGGTCGCGCACCCGAAGCCCCCGGACGGGCTTGACCACCACGTCGGAGGAGGTGTCGGCCGTGACCAGGACCCGTAGCCAGCCCCGGTGGGTGCCCCAGGACGTACCCGGGTAGTAGAACGACAGGATCTGGCGGTGTGTCCTGCCGGCCAGGGCCGCCCCCTGGGCCCCGTGCTGGGACATGCCCCGGCCATGGCCGTAGCCGTTGCCCACCACCATGAGGGAATCGGTCACCGGCACGTAGTACGTCTGCTCGCCGCGGGTCGACCCGCCCGGGTCCGGCGCCCCGCCTGCGCCGACGGCTCCGGTTGCCGCCAGGGCCAGCGACAGGCCGGTGACGAGCACCGCACGCACCGGGGCCCTCACGAGAAGATCACGTTCAACGCGCCGCTCTCACGGTTGTGCACGATCCGGCCGTGCTCGAAGGTCACCTTTTCTCGCGAGCCGTTGCGCGTCAGCGTGACGGTGGGGGCCCCGAGTCTGCCCTCGACTCCCCCGCGCTTGCGGTACCGCAGCATGATCCGACCCCGAACCAGGTACCCGCGCTTCTTGCCGACCCGGTAGATCGAGCCGCCTTCGAAGCGGACCAGGAACACCCCGGAGACCCCGGTTCGCAACGCGTCGGTCTTCGGGTAGCCGAGTGCCCCGTAGACCCCTCCGACGCGCTTGTACGCCCGGCGGGTGGCGCCCTTGAGCCAGTGCGTCCCCAGCCCGCGCTTGTTGAACATCGCACCGTTGGCGAAGTCCGTCCGCAGCCCGCCGGCTGCGAACCGCTCGCCCTCGAACACGGGTCCGGTGACGCTCGCCCCCAGCTCGTCGGCGCGCGCCTTGATCGGTGAGTCGTACTCCGACACGTACGCGGCCACCCGATCGCGCAGACGCGGCAGGAACGCGTACCCGAACTCACCGGGGCAGACCGTCGACATGACGTCGCGGTGACCGAGAATGCGTTTCAGGCGCCGGTCGTGGATCCTGGTCTTCGTCCGTCCGCGGGCAGGCATGTAGCTGGTCCCCAGGCGCCAGCCGATCAGCCGCACCATCGCGTTCTTCAGCGGTCGGGTCACCCTGCCGGCCTCGAAGTCGCCGAGCATCGACACCCCGACGGTGTCGGTGTTGTAGTCACCGGCATGGGCGCCGCGCACGGGTCGCCGTATGCCTCCTCGACGGCCCTCGAAGATCGTGCCGTAGCGGTCGACGACGAAGTTGTAGCCGATGTCGCACCAACCCTGGCTCTGCGTGTGGTACGCCAGGATGGAGCGCATCATGGCCGGGCTGTCCGACGCGGCGTAGCTGTTGGAGTTCACCGTGTGGTGCACCACCACGGCGCGGGCCGCGGACCCGTACTTTGGGTCGGAGCACCGGTCGCCGAGGGCGGGGTCGGCTCCCCACTCCTGCCGGGTGACAACGTCGGGCATCGCCGGGAAGCCACTGGGCAGCCTCTCGGTGCCGGTGCGGCTCGACACGCCGGCAGCCAGCGGCGCGCGGTCCGGCTCCACCGTCTCGACCGAGAGGTCGCGCGGCGCGCGGTCGGTGCGGCTGATGACCCGCACGGCGACGCCGTCGGCCGCGCCGACCCAGATCGGGTCGGTGCCCTCGCGGGTCTGGTCGCCCTCTGCAGAGGCAGCGTCGCCCTCGACCTCCAGCGACATCCAGCGTCCCCAGCTGCCCTGCACGCGCGCCCGTAGCGATACCGACGTGCCCGCCGCGGCGGTGCTCGGTTCCCAGGTCACGCCGACCAGTCCGTAGGTCGACGTGGGCGTGGGCTCGAGCTTGGCGACGACCGATCGCTTGCCACGGCCGAACGTGGCGTCCGTGGCCGGGACGTCCAGCGAGCGGACGACGGTCGGCTCCACGACTGGCGAGCCGACTGCCGCCGGCACGGTCCGGGTGCTGGGCGTGGCCGGCGTCGGTGTCGCCGTGGCCGGGAGCATCGAGCCGGCCAGGGCGATGACTGTCGAGGAGACGACGGCCCCGGCTCCCGTCAGGGCGCGCGACGAACGCACGTGACCGGCACCGTTGCGGTGAACCTGGCGCATCGACTCGACCCCTCAGTGTGACCGGATGATTCCCATGTGACTGCTGTTGTTGATGTGACTCCAGCGAGTGATTATGGGCACGTATTTGCGTGAGTTACCAGACAATGGACAAATCTCTTTGAATTACAGAGAGGTAATATCACCAGCGTCATTTGTTCACGGCAAACGCGGATTCGGGAGCAGCACTGACCGACGTCGGGCGGAACAGCACGTCGTCGAAACGTCGAACCGGACAGCGCACGCCAGGACCAGGGTCAGACCCGGCGGTGCAGGCGGCGGGCGGCCTCGGCGATCGAGCCCGACATCGACGGGTAGACGGTGAACGCGTGGGCCACCTGGTCGACGGTGAGGTTGCACGACACCGCCAGCGAGATCGGGTGCACCAGCTCGCTCGCCTGCGGCCCCACCGCCACGCCGCCGACGACGATGCCGGTGCCCGGACGGCAGAACAGCTTGACGAACCCGTCGTGCACCCCCTGCATCTTCGCCCGCGCGTTGCCCGACAGGTCCAGCATGACCCCGTCGGCCTCGATGGTTCCGTCGTCGACAGCGCTCTGGGTGCATCCCACCGTCGCGATCTCAGGTGCGGTGAAGACGTTGGAGGAGACGTGGCGCAGGTCCAGGGGTGCAACGGCGTCGCCGAGCGCGTGCGCCATGGCGATGCGCCCCTGCATGGCGGCCACCGAGGCGAGCATGAGCACGCCGGTGCAGTCGCCCGCCGCGTACACGCCGCGCACCGTGGTCCGCGACACTCCGTCGACCTTGACGAAGCCGCCGTCGTCGAGCTCCACCCCGGACTCCTCCAGGCCGAGCCCGGACGTGTTCGGGATCGATCCGAGCGCCAGCATGCAGTGCGAACCTTCCACGGTCCGCCCGTCGGTGAGCGTCACCAGTACGCCGGGTCCGCCGGGGTCCCGGAGGCGCTCCACGCTTCTCATCCGGCTGCGTGACATCACCGTCATCCCGCGCCGGGTGAACACGTCCTGCAGCACTTCGGCGGCATCGGCGTCCTCCCCGGGCAGCACCTGGTCTCGGCTGGAGACCAGCACCACCTCGCTGCCCAGCGCGAGGTACGCACCGGCGAACTCCGCACCGGTGACCCCGGAGCCCACCACGACCAGCCGGGTCGGCAGCTCGTCGAGGTCGTAGACCTGCTCCCAGGTCAGGATGCGCTCACCGTCGGGCTGCGCGGCGTCGAGCACCCTGGGATGCGCACCGGTGGAGAGCAGGACGGTGTCGGCGTCGAGCCGCTCGGTGCTCCCGTCGGCGGCGGTGGCGACAACGGTCCCGGGACCATCGAGGCGTCCGGTACCGGTGACGGTGCGCACCCCGTCGCGGTCGAGGCGACGGGCGATGTCTGCGGACTGCGCAAGGGCGAGGCGCTTGACGCGCCGGTTGACCACGCTCAGCTCAGCCTGCACCGCGTGTCCGTCGCCGCCCGTACCGCCGAGCGCTACACCGAGCTCGCCGGCACCGAGGACCTCGGTCATCAGGTCGGAGGTGGCGATGAGGGTCTTGCTCGGCACGCAGTCGGTGAGCACCGCCGAGCCACCGAGACCGTCGCGGTCGACCACCGTGACGCGCGCTCCGAGCTGCACGGCCACGAGCGCCGACTCGTACCCGCCGGGCCCGCCACCGATGATCACCACGTGTTCCACCAGGCCATCGTGCCGGACCGGTGAGTTCACCGCTGCAGCGCGTCCGGCACCATCGAGCAGGTGACCACCACCGCGCCGGGACCACTGCGGCACCACCGTCAGGGCGTGCTGATGGTGCTCGGCGGGATCGTCAGCGTGCAGATCGGGTCGTCGTTCGCCAAGGGATTGTTCCCACAGGCCGGGCCAGGCGGCGTGGTGTTCTTGCGGCTGATCCTGGCTGCCGTGCTGCTCGTCGCGGTGGCGCGGCCCGCGCTGGCCATGCTGCGCGGCCTCGGCGGTCGGCAGGCGATCGCCTTCGGGGTGTGCCTGGGCGCGATGAACTGGTCGTTCTACGAGTCGCTGGCCCGGATCCCGCTCGGCGTCGCCGTGACCATCGAGTTCGTCGGACCGTTGGGCGTGGCGGTGGCGACGTCGCGGCGCCGCGGCGACGTCGCGCTCGCCGGCCTGGCTGCTGTGGGCATCGTCCTGCTGACCCGCTCGGGCAGCGTCGAGCTGGATCCCGTGGGGATCGTGCTGGCACTGCTCGCGGGTGGCTTCTGGGCCGGGTACATCCTGCTCAGTGCGCGGGTCGGTGCCAGCCTGCCGGGCAGCGCCGGGCTCGCCATCGCCTTGCTGGTCGGGTCGGTGGTCACCGCTCCGGTCGGCATCGTGTCGCTGTGGGACTCGCTCACCTGGGGGCTGCTGCTGGCCGGTGCAGGCGTGGCACTGCTGTCGTCGGCGGTCCCCTACTCGCTGGAGCTGGAGGCGTTGCGACGCATCCCGACGTCGCTGTTCGGTGTGCTGATGAGTCTGGAGCCGGCGATGGCCGCGCTGGCCGGATGGGTGGTTCTCGACGAGCGGCTCGGCGCCCGGCAATGGCTGGCGATCTCGCTGGTGGTGACGGCGTCTGCCCTGGCCGCGCTGCGGACGCCGCACACCGCCGCGCCGCACCTCGACTGAGACGCGGCCAGCGTGTGCTGCCGCGCCGCTAGGCTGCTCGACCGTGACCCTCCCCGCCGCAGCAGACCCGACCGGCACCGATCCGTTGCTCCTCGCCGAGCATGCCGCGACAGCGATCGCCGAGCGGACCGGCCTGGCCCACCACGACGTCGCACTGGTGATGGGCTCGGGCTGGCTTCCTGCCGCCGAGGCGCTGGGGGCGCCGGAGCTCGATCTCAATGCTGTCGACCTGCCTGGCTTCACCGCACCCACGGTGCCTGGCCACGGCGGCAGGATCCGCTCGGTCGCGGTGGGCGGCAAGCGCGCTCTCGTGTTCCTCGGTCGTACCCACTTCTACGAGGGCAGGGGCGTACGCACGGTCGTGCACGGCGTCCGCACCGCTGCCGCGGCCGGTTGCTCCACAGTCGTGCTGACCAACGGCTGCGGCGGCTTGGACGAGTCGTGGCAGCCCGGCACACCGGTGCTCATCCGCGACCACATCAACCTGACGGCGACCTCCCCGATCGAGGGCGCCAACTTCGTCGACCTCACCGACCTCTACTCACCACGGCTGCGGCACCTGTGCCACCAGGTCGAGCCCGGGCTGCCCGAGGGCGTGTACGTCCAGTTCCCCGGGCCGCACTACGAGACCCCGGCCGAGATCGGCATGGTCCGTGCCATCGGTGGCACCCTGGTCGGCATGTCGACGGTGCTGGAGGCGATCGCCGCCCGCGAGGCCGGCCTCGAGGTGCTCGGCATCTCCCTGGTCACGAACCTGGCAGCCGGCATCAGCGGTGAGCCCCTCGACCACCGCGAGGTCCTGCGGGCCGGCCAGGATGCCTCCACCCGCATGGGTGCCCTGCTGGCCGCCGTGCTGGCGAGGGTGTGAACGGGATGCGCGTCCTGGTCACCGGCTCTGCCGGCAGCATCGGATCGACCGTGATCACCGGCCTGCACGCAGCCGGTCACGACGTGCGTGGACTCGACCTCCTCGCCCACGACGACAGCAGCTGCTCGCTCGGCGTCCTGGTCGGGGACTGCACCGACGCCCACCTCGCGACCCGGGCAGTCGACGGGACGGACGCCGTCGTCCACCTCGCCGGCCGGCCGAACGAGGGCCCACTGGCCGAGGAGCTGACCTCGCACGTCCTGACCACCGCGACGCTCCTGGACGCGATGGTCGCGGCTGGAGTCGGACGGTTCGTGTACGCGAGCAGCAACCATGCGGTCGGGATGACCGACCGGGTCGAGCTGCTGGGAACCGACGTGCGCGGGCGTCCGGACACGTTCTACGGGGTCGCCAAGGTGGCCGCCGAAGGCCTGCTGAGTCTGTACGCCGATCGTCACCAGGTCACCGCGGTCTCGATGCGGATCGGCAGCTTCCTCGACCAGCCGACGTCGCGTCGCAACCTGGCCACCTGGCTCTCCCCCGGCGACTGCGTGCGCATGGTCGAGGCCGCGATCAGCTCCGACGTGGTCACCGGCCACACGGTTGTCTACGGCATCTCCGCGAACACCGACGCCTGGTGGGACCTCGGTCCCGGTCGGCTGATCGGCTACCACCCGGTCGACGACGCGCAGGCGTACGCAGACCAGATCGTCGCCGGCCCCGACGACGAGGCCGAGGCCGCGCGGGTCGGCGGACCGATGGCGGGCCCGGCGTACACGCGTCCCTCGTCCTGACCCGGCGCAGCAGCACGCCGCGGATAGGGTGCCGGGCATGCCCACGTACGCCGCCGACCTGCTCGAGGCCGCCCGTGCCTGGGTGCGGTCCGACCCCGATCCGGACACAGCCGCCGAGCTGACCGCCCTCGTGGACGCGGCTGCCGAGGCACCGGACGGACCTGCCGCCGCCGAGCTCGCCGAACGCTTTTCCGGCCGGCTGGCCTTCGGCACCGCGGGACTGCGCGGCGAGCTCGGTGCCGGTCCACGACGGATGAACCGTGTGGTCGTGACCCAGGCGGCCGCAGGGGTCGTGGCGTACCTGCGCGACCACCCGGCCGACGGTCAGCGGGGTGTCGTCATCGGCTTCGACGCGCGGCACGACTCCGACGTGTTCGCCCGCGACACCGCCGAGGTGGTCGCCGGTGCGCGCCTGCCGGCGTACCTGCTGCCCCGCCCGCTGCCGACCCCCGTGCTGGCGTACGCGATCCGGCACCTGGGCTGCGCGGCCGGCGTCATGGTCACCGCCTCGCACAACCCTCCGCGCGACAACGGCTACAAGGTGTACCTCGGCGACGGCAGCCAGATCGTTCCGCCCGCCGATGCCGCCATCGCTGCGGAGATCGATGCCGTTGCTGCACACCCGCTGTCGAGCATCCCCCGCAGCGAGGAGTACGAGACCCTCGGCGAGGAGGTACTCGGCTCCTACGTCGAAGCGGTCGCGGCCCTGCCGGACCCGCACGGCCCGCGCGACCTGGTCATCGCGCACACCTCGCTGCACGGGGTCGGCACCGAGGTCGTCCGCCGGGTGCTCGAGCGCACCGGTTTCGGTCCGGCGCACGAGGCGCCTAGCCAGTCCGAGCCCGACCCCGACTTTCCCACGGTCGCGTTTCCGAACCCCGAGGAGCCCGGCGCGATGGACGAGGTCCTGGCCACCGCCCGCCAGGTCGACGCCGACCTCGTGGTCGCCAACGACCCGGACGCCGACCGCTGCGCGGTGGCGGTGCCCGGACCGCGGGGATGGCAGCTGCTGCACGGCGACCAGGTGGGGGCGCTGCTTGCCGACCACCTGCTGCGCCGCGGCGTCCAGGGCACCTACGCGACCACGATCGTTTCCTCGACACTGCTGCGCCGACTCGCCGCGGCCCACCACCAGCCGTACGCCGAGGTGCTGACCGGGTTCAAGTGGATCGGACGCGTGCCGGGACTCGCGTACGGCTACGAGGAGGCACTCGGCTACGCGGTGGCGCCACACGTCGCTGCGGACAAGGACGGCATCTCGGCGCTGGTCCGGGTTTGCGAGCTGGCCGCCGACCTCAAGTCCGCGGGCGCCACACTGCTCGACCGGCTCGAGGAGCTCGCCGTCACGCATGGCCTGCACGCGACCGACCAGCTGTCCGTGCGCGTGACCGACTTGTCGCTCATCGCCGCCGCCATGGCCCGTTTCCGCCGCGAACCGCCCCGGTCGCTGGGCGGCCTCGCGGTGGTCGGCGTGGACGACCTTGCCGCGGGGTCGGCGGGGCTACCGCCCACCGACGGGCTGCGGTTTCGACTCGCCGAGGGAGCCCGGGTCGTCGTGCGCCCGTCGGGCACCGAGCCCAAGCTCAAGTGCTACCTCGAGGTGGTGGTGCCGGTGGACGCCACGGTGCTCGCCTCCGCCGGGCAGCCGCACGCGGTAGCCGCGGCGCGCATCAGCGCGGCCGGTCGCCTTGACGCGATCCGTGGCGACCTGGCCGCGGTCATCGACGCTGACTGAAGGCGTGCCGACCCACTCCCCATGGCAGGTTGTCACTGCCCATGGGCTGCAACCCATGGGCGGTGCGGTTTCCCAGGGGACCCTGGTAAACCACGGCCCGGGTCAGAGGGCCAGCACCGTCAGCACGGCGGTCACGGCGACCAGCGCGACCAGCACCGCCACCTCCGCCCACCGCCAGGTCCGTACGACGGGGTGCTCGCGGCCGCGCTTCCGGCTGCCGGCGCCGCCACCACGCGACTCCGCCACGTTCATCAGCTTCGAGGCGACGAAGTCGGTGTAGTCGACCCCCTGCAGAGCCCGTCCGTCGTCCACGGCGATGACTGTCCGGTCCTTGTTCCTGGCCGCGTGGCTGCGCTGCTGGCGCAGGGTTCGGCCGAACGACAGCGCACGGACCACGCGGTCGCCGACGTCGATCTCCATCACCTGCCGAACCTCCACCATCTCGATCGATGCCCACGCCACCCACACGTCGGTCAGGGCGTTGCGCACCAGCAGGTGCTCGGCGTACAGGCGCAAGCTCGGCCGGATGTTGACGGCCACGACGACAGCCGCGAACAGCAGGAAACCCGCGACGAACGCCAGGTGCCCGACACTGTGCCCGTCGCTCAGAACCAGGGCGACGAACACGGCCACCACCACGACGCCGAACAAGCCGAACCCGGCGCTCGGAGAGGAGAACGTCTCCTCCGGGCGACCGCGTGTGCTGGCGCCTTCGGGGGACTTCGGTGCAGCATCCATGGCTGCATTGTTCCTCGCGTCGACCATGACCTGACCGACTCCCTAGACTGCGCAGGTGAGCACGACCCTCCACGGTGACGACGTCACCGCCTCGGAGGCCTCGCTCCGCCGCTTCCTCGCCGGCCTGCCCGGCGTCGACCAGGTGGGTGTGGAGGCCCGGGCGGCCGCCCTGTCGACCCGTTCCATCAAGACCACGGCCAAGGCCTACGCGCTCGACCTCGCGATCCGCATGGTCGACCTGACCACGCTGGAGGGCCAGGACACCCCCGGGAAGGTGCGCGCACTGGCGAGCAAGGCGATGCGTCCTGACCCCGCCGACCCGACCTGCCCGTCAGCCGCCGCCGTGTGCGTCTACCCCGACATGGTCGCCACGGCAGTCGAGACGCTGCAGGGCTCCGGCGTCGGTGTCGCCAGCGTCGCGACCGCCTTCCCCTCGGGTCGAGCCGCGCTCGGCATCAAGGTCGCGGACACCACCCATGCGGTCGAGGCCGGCGCCAGCGAGATCGACATGGTCATCGACCGGGGTGCCTTCCTGACCGGCCGCTACCTCGCGGTCCACGACGAGATCGTCGCGATCAAGGAGGCGTGCGGGCGCCCTGACGGCACCCAGGCACACCTCAAGGTCATCCTCGAGACCGGGGAGTTGCAGACGTACGACAACGTCCGCAGGGCCTCCTGGCTGGCGATGACCGCCGGCGCGGACTTCATCAAGACATCCACCGGCAAGGTGCAGCCGGCTGCGACGCTGCCGGTGACCCTGGTGATGCTCGAGGCCGTCCGCGACTTCCGGGTTCAGACTGGCGCGGTGGTCGGGGTCAAGCCGGCCGGAGGCATCCGCACCGCGAAGGACGCCATCCGCTACCTCGTGACGGTCAACGAGGTCGCCGGTGCCGACTGGCTGGACCCCCGGCGGTTCCGCTTCGGCGCCTCGACGCTGCTCAACGACCTGCTGATGCAGCGCGCCAAGATGCGCAGCGGCGTCTACGCGGGTCCCGACTACTTCACGCTCGACTGAGGCCGCCATGACTGACACGTCCAACGACATCTTCGAGTACGCCTCCGCCCCCGAGTCGCGTGCCATCGTCGACATCAAGAGCAGCTACGGCCTGTTCATCAACGGTGAGTGGGTCGAGGCCGGCCAGAGCTTCAAGACGGTCTCGCCGTCCACCGAGGAGGTGCTGGCCGAGGTCTCCGCGGCCAGCGAGGCCGAGGTCGACGCGGCTGTCAGGGCGGCCCGCCGCGCGTACGAGCGGACCTGGTCCGGGCTCACCGGTCGTGACCGCGCCAAGTACTTGTACCGGATCGCTCGCATCATCGCCGAGCGCAGCCGGGAGTTCGCGGTGCTGGAGTCGCTCGACAACGGCAAGCCGATCCGCGAGTCGCGCGACGTGGACCTGCCGCTGGTCAGCGCCTGGTTCTTCTACTACGCCGGCTGGGCCGACAAGCTGGAGTACGCCAAGGCCGACCCGAAGGCGCTCGGCGTCGCCGCCCAGATCATCCCCTGGAACTTCCCGCTGATGATGCTGGCCTGGAAGATCGCCCCCGCACTCGCCGCCGGCAACACCGTCGTGCTCAAGCCGGCCGAGACGACGCCACTGACCGCGCTGCTGTTCGCCGAGGTCTGCCAGCAGGCCGACCTACCGGCCGGTGTCGTCAACATCATCACCGGCGCAGGGGAGACCGGGCGCGCCCTCGTCGACCACCCCGGCGTCGACAAGGTCGCCTTCACCGGCTCCACCGACGTGGGCCGCGCGATCGCCAAGGCCGTGGCCGGCACGGACAAGCGTGTGACCCTGGAGCTCGGCGGCAAGGCTGCCAACATCGTCTTCGACGACGCACCCGTCGACCAGGCTGTCGAGGGCATCGTCAACGGCATCTTCTTCAACCAGGGCCACGTCTGCTGTGCGGGGTCGCGGCTGCTGGTGCAGGAGAGCGTCGCGGAGGAGGTGCTCGACCGGCTCAAGCGCCGGATGGGCACCCTGCGCGTCGGCGACCCGCTGGACAAGAACACCGACATCGGTGCGATCAACTCCGCCGAGCAGCTCGACCGGATCACCGCGCTCGCCGCCGTCGGCGATGCCGAGGGCGCGCAGCGGTGGTCCCCGCCGTGCCGGCTGCCAGCACGGGGGTTCTGGTTCGCCCCGACGCTGTTCACCGGTGTCACCCAGGCGCACCGCATCGCCCGCGAGGAGATCTTCGGTCCGGTGCTGTCGGTCCTCACCTTTCGCACCCCGACCGAGGCGGTCGAGAAGGCCAACAACACGCCGTACGGCCTGTCCGCCGGCGTGTGGACCGACAAGGGCTCACGGATCCTGTGGACGGCAGCACGGCTGCGCGCCGGCGTGGTCTGGGCCAACACGTTCAACACGTTCGACCCGGCCAGCCCGTTCGGCGGCTACAAGGAGTCGGGGTACGGCCGCGAGGGCGGCAAGCACGGGCTGGAGGCGTACCTGCGATGACCCAGCGGCGACGAGTACGGCGCGCGAAGTGGTCGCGAGCGCAGCGAGTGCCCGCGAAGCGAGCGGGACGAGGAGTGCGACGATGACACCGTCGAGCAACCGGGTGGACGTGCGCAAGACGTACAAGCTGTTCGTCGGGGGCGCCTTCGTCCGCAGCGAGTCCGGCCGCACCTACGAGGCCCTGGACGCCAAGGGGCGCTTCGTCGCCAACGTCGCACGAGCCTCGCGCAAGGACGCCCGCGACGCCGTCGCCGCCGCGCGCAAGGCATTCACCGGCTGGTCCGCACGCACCCCGTACAACCGGGGGCAGATCCTCTACCGCGTCGCCGAGATGATCGAGGGCCGCCGCGAGCAGTTCGTCGGCGAGGTGGCCGCCGGCGAGGGACTGTCCCGCCCGCGTGCGACCACCGTGGTCGACGTCGCCATCGACCGGTGGGTCTGGTACGCCGGGTGGGCCGACAAGCTCGCGCAGGTCACCGGATCGGCCAACGCGGTCGCCGGGCCGTACTTCAACTTCTCGTTCCCCGAGCCGACCGGTGTCGTGGCCGTGCTGGCGCCGCAGCGGTCCTCGCTGCTCGGCCTGGTCAGTGTGGTGGCGCCGGCGATCGTGTCCGGCAACACCGTCGTCGCGGTGTCCTCGCACGCCCGGCCGGTTGCGTCGGTGACGCTGTCGGAGGTGCTGGCCACCTCCGACCTGCCCGGCGGCGTGGTGAACCTGCTGACCGGTGAGGCCGCCGAGGTCGGCCCGTGGCTCGCCTCGCACCAGGACGTCAACGCGATAGACCTCGCCGGGGCCGACGAGCCGGAACTGGCCCTGGCACTCGAGGTCGCGGCCGCGGGCAACCTCAAGCGGGTCGTGCACCACACGGGGGTCGTCGACTGGTCGCGCGACCCGGGGATCTCACCGATGACGGCACTGCTGGAGACCAAGACCGTCTGGCACCCGATCGGCATCTGAACAGCACCCATCCTCGGCGCGGTCGACGCTGCCGAGGTCGTGGGGCGCGCAGCATCCCTCGCCCTGCCACGCAGAGACGCCCTCGCGAACCGCGACCGCCGCGATCACGAGGCCGGCGAGCGGGTCGGCCCACGACCATCCCAGTGTCGCGTTGATCACCAGCCCCAACAGCAGCACCGCCGAGAGGTACGTGCACAGCAGGGTCTGGGTCCCGTCGGCCACCACCGCGGCCGACCCGAGTTGGCGGCCGGTGCGCCGCTGGGCCCAGGACAGGAACGGCATCACGCATAGCGACGCGATCGCGAGCCCGATGCCGACCGGTGACGAGTCCGCCTGTGACCCGCCGATCAGCACGCGCACGGACTCGTAGCCGACGTACGCCGCGAGCCCCAGGAACGAGACCGCCAGCGCCCGCAGCGCCTGTCGCTCGCGCGACTCCGGGAGCCGGTGCCGGAACTGCCAAAGGATGACCAGGCCGGAGGACACTTCCACGCAGCTGTCGAGGCCGAAGCCGAGCAGAGCGACGGAACCGGCAACGATCCCAGCGGTGATGGCGACCACGGCCTCGACGAGGTTGTAGAGCACCGACGCCAGGGCGAGCAGCTGGGCCCGGCGACCCAGCCGAGTGCGCTCGGCGAGGTCGACCACCCAACGACCGCTCACGGCCGCGTCCCGTGCCCGTACGTCGGGCAGAGCGCGACGGCATCCCCGGTCAGGCCGAGCAACCGCTCAGCGGCGCCGAGCAGGTCCAGGAGGGCCTGCGCGTGCGCCAGCGCGTAGACCGTCGCGCGTCCCTGCGACCGGGAGGTGACGAGACCGCAGTCCCGCAGGCACGCGCAGTGCTGGGACACGGTGGACTGGGCCAGCCCGAGGTGCTCGGTGAGCTCCACCACCCGGTGCTCGCCCAGGAGCAGGTGCTGCAGGATGGCCAGGCGGGAGGGATCGCTGAAACCGTGGAACAGGCACGCGGCGGCACGGAGCGCGCTCGTCTCGCCAGCTCCAGCATCGTGCCTCATGCTCGTCATCGTCATCTGCCGATGCTACTCACCGGCCGCTGCGTCGTGGGACCCGGCACAGCTCAGCGTTCGATCCCTGCCACCGCGGCGCGCATGAGCGGGTCGTTGTCCCCGAAGCTCAGGCTGGGACTCTCACCGACCAGGATCGTCTCGAGGGTGACGACGGCCTCGGTCGTCTCGACATCCCCGACCGCCCAGATCTCACGGCCCACGGTCTCGGTGTCGCGCCCGAAGGTGTAGGCGAGCTGAGATCCCGCCTGCCAGCTGGAGATCTGCTCGAGCTCGAGTGAGTAGAAGAACTGCTGAAGGTACTCTGCCAGCGCCCGGTCGCGCTCGTTGACGGCGTCCAGGTACTCCTCGGGGCTCTCGGGCACGGTCGACAGCTCGATGGTGAGCCGCTGGTCCTCGTCGTCGGTGTAGACCACCGTGTCGTCGGTGCGGGAGTCCTCGGCCCAGCCTCTGGGCAGGTCCGGATCGATCCGGTCGCTGGCCAGCACCGGGTCGACCGGTTCACGGGTCACGGCCCATCCCACGGCTGCGATGCCCGCCAGAAGGCTGGCGACCACGACCCCGGCGACGAAGGCGACGACCCGCGATCCCCGGGCCGGCGCCGTGCCGGCGTGCTGGCGCACCGAGGTCGGATGTCCGGCCCGGCCGGTGGGAAACACGGTCGGCGCCGTCGAGGCGGACAGGGTTGGCCGGACGGATGAGGCGTGGTCCCACGGTGGCGACGCGTCCGCGCCGGTCACCGGTGGGGCCGAAACCGCGCACAACGCCTTCGCGAAGGTCGTGACGTCGTCCCACCGGTCTTCGCGCGCCGGCATGACCGCCCGCCCCACCACGTCGTCGACGGCGGTGGGCAGGCCCGGCACGATCGAGCTCGGCGGTGCGGGTAGTCGTGGCCGTAGCACCGCGTCCATGGAAGCCTCGCGCAGCGGTACGCCGGTGAGCAGGTGGTAGGCCACGGCTCCCAGGGCGTGCACGTCGGCGCGTACGTCGAGCCCCCGGGTCGGGTCGGCCTGCTCCGGAGCCATGTAGGCGGGCGTACCGACGACCTGGGTCAGTCCAGAGACAAAGGCGACCGCCTTGGCCACGCCCAGGTCGGCCACGAGCAGTCTGGTCTCGCCGACGTCGGTGGTTCTCAACAGCAGGTTCTGCGGCTTGATGTCGCGGTGGATGACGCCGATTCGGTGCAGCACGGTGAGCCCCTGCCCGGCCTGTTGCACCAGGTCCGCGACCTCGCCTGCCGGGCGGGGGGCCTGCGTGATCAGGTCGGCCACCGTCCCCTGGTCGGCGTATGACATCACGAAGTACGGCGTACCGTCCTCGGTCTCCCCGACGTCGTAGACGCGTACCACGTGGTCGGAGTCGGCCCGCCGCATGATCCGCGCCTCGTCGAGGAACCGCTGGCGGACGTCAGCGCGCTGGCACCAGTTGTCGGCCAGCGCCTTGACCGCGACCGAGGAGTCGAGCTCGTCGTCGTGGTAGAGCCACACCGAGGCGAAACCACCGACCCCCAATCGGGACACCTGGCGCAGACGGCCCAGACGCGACGGCAGTGACATGCGACCATTGTCGGGCATGCGTCGGTACGAGAGGCAGGAAGTGTCATGAGCCAGGAGCCGGGCCCCCACGCCGACCCCGACGAGGTCGAGCGGGTCGCGCGAGACGCCGCCGCGGGAGACCGGGCCGCGCTGGAGCACCTGCTGGGCCTCGTCCAGCCCAGGGTGATGCGGATCTGTGCGCGCATGCTGCCCTGCCGTGAGGATGCGGAGGAGGCTTGTCAGGACGCGCTGCTGCGGGTGGCCACCAAGATCGACACCTTCCAGGGCAACAGCAAGTTCACGACCTGGCTGTACGTCGTGGCGGGCAACTCCGCACGCCAGACCTACCGCTCGCTCAAGCGCCGCTCCCGCGAGCGCCCTGTCGACGAGATGCCCACCGCGGCCGACCCGCGCACCACGAGTGTGATCGCCGGCAGCCGGCTGGACCTGCTGGAGGCGCTCGAGACACTGGACGCCGACAGCCCGGACCTGGTCGAGGCCGTGGTGATGCGTGACATCAGCGGGCTGGACTACAACGAGATCGCCCAGGCCCTGGACATCCCGCTGGGAACCGTCAAGTCGCGCATCCACAAGGCGCGTCAGCGGCTGCGCCCCCTGCTCATCGTCTCCGGCTGATCGGCCACGTTGCGACGGTGTCCCCGCCCGCGCTCAGCCCGTCACGTCCCGCAGCGCGGCGTACCCGGGCTTGATGACCTCGTCGATCAACGCCAGCCGGCGGTCGAAGTGCACGAAGGCACTCTTCATCGCGTTGATGGTGAACCACCGCAGGTCCTCCATGCCGTAGCCGAACGCCTCGCTGACCAGCCCCATCTCCTGCGTCAGGGAGGTGCCGCTCATCAGCCGGTTGTCGGTGTTCACGGTCACCCTGAACCGCAGGTGGGTCAGCAGGCCGATCGGGTGGTCAGCGATGGACGCGGCCGCGCCGGTCTGCACGTTGGAGCTCGGGCACAGCTCCAACGGAACCCGCTTGTCCCGGACGTACGCGGCCAGGCGACCGAGGCTCGCTTCGCCGTCGGTGGTGTCGATGTCGTCGATGATGCGCACGCCGTGGCCGAGCCGGTCCGCGCCACACCACTGCAGCGCCTGCCAGATCGACGGTGTGCCGAAGGCTTCGCCGGCATGGATGGTGAAGTGGGCGTTCTCACGCTGGAGGTACTCGAAGGCGTCGAGGTGCCGGGTCGGGGGGTAGCCAGCCTCGGCGCCGGCGATGTCGAAGCCGACGACACCGCGGTCGCGATGGGCCACTGCCAGCTCGGCGATCTGCATCGAGCGGGCGGCGTGGCGCATCGCCGTCAGCAGCTGGCGGGCGACGATCGGCGTCCCGTTGCGACGGGCGACCTCCTCGCCGTCGCAGAAGCCGAGCCGCACCGCTTCGACGACCTGGTCGAGGCTCAGCCCCTGCTCGAGGTGCTGCTCGGGCGCGTAGCGGATCTCGGCGTAGACGACCCCGTCGGCTCCGAGGTCCTCGACGCACTCGCGCGCGACCCGTCGGATGCCGTCGGCCTCCTGCATCACGGCCACCGTGTGGCCGAACGTCGCCAGATAGCGTTCCAGGCTGCCGGAATCGGCCGACGCCCGAAACCAGCGGGCCAGTCCGTCGGCGGTGCCGGCGGGCAGCTCGTGGCCGCTGGCCGCCCCGAGCTCGAGCACCGTTGGGGGACGCAGCCCGCCGTCGAGGTGGTCGTGCAGGAGCACCTTCGGCGCCCTGCGGATCACGTCAGTGGACAACGGTGTCGTCGCGTCGGTCGGCATGCCCGGATTGTGTCAGGTGGCCGGCGGCGCCCCACCTGTCCCACGTTTCCCAGGGTCCCCTGGTAAACCGCACCGCCCATGGGTTGCAACCCGTGGGCGGTGACAAGATGCCATGGGGAGTACGGTCTGCTGCCCAGAGCAGTACGCCGACCGGCAGCGGCTTCAGCCGACGCGGTCGATGACCACCTCACGAACCTCCGGCGCGTCCACCCGAATCTCGATCGCGTCCGCGAGCGCGGCCAGCGCCCGCTCGAAGCGCTGGGGCGTGTCGGTGTGCAGCGTGAGCAACGGGTCGCCCGCACGCACGGTGTCGCCGGGCTTGGCATGGATCTGCACCCCCGCGCCGGCCTGCACCGCCTCCCCCTGACGGGTCCGCCCCGCGCCGAGCCGCCACGCCGCCACGCCGACCGAGAGGGCGTCGAGGTGGCCGAGCACGCCGTCGTCGCTCGCCCGCACCACCTCGGTCTCACGGGCCATCGGCAGCGCGGCGTCCGGGTCCCCTCCCTGTGCGCCGATCATCGCCCTCCACACGTCCATCGCCGAGCCGTCGGCCAGCTTCTCGGCCGGATCGACGTCGCCGCGGTCGGCACTCGTCAACATCTCGCGGGCCAGCGCCAGCGTCAGGTCCACCACGTCGCTGGGCCCGCCACCGGCCAGCACCTCCACCGACTCGCGGACCTCCAGCGCATTCCCGGCGGTCAGTCCGAGCGGCGTGGACATGTCGGTGAGCAGGGCGACCGTGCGTACACCGGCGTCCAGGCCGAGGGCCACCATGGTCTCGGCGAGCTCGCGGGCGTCGTCGAGCTGCTTCATGAAGGCACCGGAGCCGACCTTGACGTCCAGCACCAGCGAGCCGGTTCCCTCCGCGATCTTCTTGCTCATGATCGAGCTCGCGATCAGCGGGATCGCCTCCACCGTGCCGGTGACGTCACGCAGGGCGTACAGTTTCTTGTCGGCGGGGGCCAACCCCGACCCGGCTGCGCAGACGACCACCCCGACGGACTCCAGCTGCTCCATCATGGCCTCGGTGGACATCGACGCCTGCCAGCCCGGGATGGACTCCAGCTTGTCGAGGGTCCCGCCGGTGTGGCCGAGCCCGCGACCGGACAGCTGGGGCACGGCGACCCCGCAGGCGGCCACCAGGGGCGCCAGGGGCAGCGTGATCTTGTCGCCGACGCCGCCGGTCGAGTGCTTGTCCGCGGTCGGGCGCGACAACGAGGAGAAGTCCATCCGCTCGCCGCTGGCGATCATCGCCGCCGTCCACCGGCCGATCTCGCGACGGTCCATGCCTCGGATCAGGATGGCCATCGCGAGCGCGGACATCTGCTCCTCTGCCACCACGCCGCGGGTGTAGGCGTCGACGACCCAGTCGATCTGGGCGTCGTCGAGCGCGCGCCCGTCGCGCTTGGTACGGATGACGTCCACCGCGTCGTGCGCTTCGGTCATGGCGACTCCTCGTACTGGTCGGAACTCACGGACGGGCAGTCACGGGGATGCTCTCGTAGCCACGCAGGACGAAGGTAGTCCGCCGCACCGGCGGTCCGCTCAGCGCGAGGTGCGGGTGCCGGTCGAGCAGCACACGCAACGAGACCGCGAGCTCCATCCGGGCCAGGGGAGCACCGAGGCAGAAGTGCAGGCCCATGCCGAAGCCGACGTGCGGGTTGGGGTCGCGGCGCACGTCGAAGCGGTCCGCGTCGGC
>JALZKQ010000075.1 GCA_030859165.1 Actinomycetota bacterium | reverse complement strand
TGCACCCGCATCGCCCAACGCGTCCTTGCCATGACCGCCGCGATCTGGCACAACGACCAACTCGGCCTCACAATCCGCCGCTCCCTCACCGCCTACGACCACTGACCCCTTGGAATCAGTCATCTAGCCAGCAGCAGATGTATGACTCATCCCCCAGCGTACGTGTCCCATTGGGGCCTGCCTAGAAGGCCACGCCGAAGCGGATCATCGCGGCGCTCCGAGCATGTTTTGGAGACTCCGCGCAGCATCACACTGCTGACCTGCGCGAACGCCGGGTCCCAGTCGAACGTGAGGAAGACGACGACACGGAGGCCCCGACGTGTATGGACGTCCTCATCACGCGCAAGCAACCCCGCGCGGCAGCGGACGCCAACGCGTCTCAGGCAGCCATCGACATCGACGACCCGGCCAGCGCCGGCATGGCCCTGTTCAGTCGCGACGTCGACGAGGAGCTCGCGATGCTACGGCCAGGTGAGAGCTTCATGGTCTTCCACGAGGGAGCCTTGCGGCCGTCGGGACTGCGACGACACCTCCGTTGCGGGAACGAGCATGGTGGCCTCCGCCGGCGACACCGGGAACGCAGTACCGCTGGTCGGCATTTCGCCCTGACGAAAGACCGGACGAGGACGGCCGGGGCCTCGGCCCACCATGAGGCCGGCTCAGCGGTCGACGGACGCCGCGCGGTCCTGGTCGGGGCGCAGCTCCACCAGCAGTGCCTTGACGCGGTCCCGGATGTCATCGCGGATGGGGCGCACCGCGTGGACGCCCTTGCCGGCGGGGTCGGGCAGGTCCCAGTCCAGGTAGCGCTTGCCGGGGAAGAACGGGCAGGCGTCGCCACAACCCATGGTGATCACGACATCGGAGGCCTCCACCGCGCCGGGGGTCAGGACCTTCGGTCGCTGGTCGGAGATGTCGATGCCGACCTCTGCCATTGCCGCCACGGCGGAGGGGTTGACCTGGTCACCGGGCGTGCTGCCGGCGGAGCGGACCTCCACCGCACCTGCGCTGAGGTGGGTGAGGAAGCCGGCGGCCATCTGGGAACGACCGGCGTTGTGCACGCACACGAACAGGACAGAGGGCTGGTCAGACACGAAGAACGCCTTCCGGGTCTCAGGTGACGGCAGCCGCCAGCCGGTCGAGGGCCTGTTCCACGACGCGGTAGTAGGCCCAGCGGCCGCGCTGTTCCCGGCTGAGCAGACCGGCCTCGACGAGCTGCTTGAGGTGGTGCGACACGGTGGGCTGGGACAGCCCTACCGGCTCCGTCAACTCGCACACGCAGGCCTCGGCGCCGGCGTGGGCGGCGATCAGCGACACGAGCCGCACCCTGGTCGGGTCGCTGAGGGCCTTGAACACCCGGGCCAGCGCCTCGGCCCGGGCCACGTCCAGGACCCCCCCGGTGACCGAGGAGCGGCAGGCGTCCACCTCGGCCGCGCAGGCGCCGAGGGATGCAGGGCTTACGGTCGTGGTGCTCATGGACTCAGTCTGCCAGGTCCGATTGACAACCGTCGATCGATGCCGCCGAAGACCGCCATCCGCACAGGGTCGCCGCCTCCAGAGGACCGACCGCGGCCCGGTCACTCACAACCGACGCCGTCGCCGTCGGCGTCGAGATGCGTCCCGTAGCCCGGGTCGCCGCGGTACACCGGTGCGGCCCCCACCGCCCGCGCGGCATCGCAGTTCTCGTAGTAGACGTCGCCTGACGGGGGCGCCGGCGGCGGCGTCGTCGTCGGAGTAGCAGACCGCTCCCTGCCTCCGCCGAGCTCGATCCGGCCTGGCCGTGCCAGCCGTTGCCCAGGACAACCCTGCAACACCCGCTCCATGGCGTCGCGCTCCGCACCAGTCACCCACAGGTCGTACGCGCCCTTCACCGTGACCTGGCGGGCGACGTAGCTGCACCAGTACGAGCGATTCGGCGGCAGCCAGGTCGCGGCGTCGCCGTCCCCCTTGGAGGCGTTGGACAGTCCGTCCACCGCCAACAGTCCGAGCGGGTCGTTGGCGAACGCCTCCCTGGTGTCCGGCGTCCACCGCTGCGCCCCCTTCTGCCACGCGTCGGACAGGGCGACGACGTGGTCGACCTGGACGGCCGTCGAGGTCGTCTCACCCTGGACGAAGCGGATCGCCGTCCCCGTGAACGGGTCGCGCAGCCGGCCCGCGAGCACGACGCACCCGGACGTACCGGCCTCGAGGACGAGCCGCTCGAGATCGCGCCGCAGGATGTCGTTGCGAGTGTCGCAGCCGTTGTGGTCCCGGTCGGTCCACTCCGGGCCGAACTCGTCGCGGTCGTAGCCCGTCGTGGGTGCTCGACCCTTGACGTCCAGCGTGCTCAGCGCGGCCAGCGCCGTGCCGGCTCCTGGCCGGTCCCCCACCGGCGCAGGCTCCGCGGGCCGGTCCTTTCCGGCAGGCCGTTCCTTGGCAGCGGGCCGGTCCGTGGCAGCGGGCCGGTCCTTTCCGGCGGGCCAGTCCTTGGCAGCGGGCCGGTCGCGTTCAGCGGTACGGCTCGGGTCCGTGCTCGAGTCGTCCGCCTGACAGCCCACCAGGGCCAGCACAACCACGACGGCGACGCCCACCGCCCTCGGGCTCGACCGGCCGCGTTCGCGCAGCCAGTGGGGTCCGGTGTACGCCGTGCGGCGCAAAGCGTGCTTCATCGTGGTTCACTCCCGAGACCGGATGCCACCCTGCCCCGGCGGCTACCCTTCGCGCAGACGAATGCCCGAATCGCCCGACGTGACAGCTCCACCACCAACGGCCGATGATCCGACAAGGGCACGCACGGTGCGCCCGAGGCTCGTACCGGCGGCAAGACGCCCCTGCCGAGCACGTGATCCAGCTGCACCCTCGGCGCGTGGGACGGATGGGTCGCATGTCGCGCGAGCACCTGGAACCCGGACGCGACGCCGGCCGCACGGGCCGACATCTTGAGGTCACCGAGGACGATCTGCGGCTCGGGCAGCTCGCGCAGCCAGCGCGACAGCCGGCACAGCTGTACCGCGCTCCAACCCCGCACCACCGACAGGTGAGTCGATGCCACCGTCATGACACCCAGCGGTGTGACGACGACGGCGGCGAGCGCCACGCGTGCCTCGTCGCGCAGCCACGGCACCCGACTACCGGTCGGCGGTGCGGGCAGCGCCCAGCCGCAGCACGTGCCAGGCTCGAACCGGGTGCCGCGAGACCAGCGCGATCCGTACGCCGCCCCGGGTACGCCGTCGGCGCCGGCCGCGACACGCCACGGCCCGTCCGCTGCCCCGGTCAGCGCCGGCAGGAAGCGCCACTCCCGGGCGCCCAGCCCGGCCGCGACCTCGGCGGCGAGATCCAGACCACCCAAGCGTGCCTGTCCGCGGTCGACCTCCTGGACGCCGAGGACGTCGACGTCGAGGTCGGCGACCGCGGCACGCAGTCGGGCCGCGTCCACCCGGTCGTCGTCGAGGGACTTGCCGTGCAGGATGTTCCACGTCGCCAGGCGCACTGCCCGACGCTACGCCTGCGGTGGTCACCCGTGGCGGCCAGCTCAGCCGACGAGCACCCATGGGTAGAACGTGCGTCGCGCCGGCGCCCAGTCAGTGACCAGGTTGTCGACGTCACCCTCGACCGCATGCGCCATGTACGCGCTGACGCGCAGCCGCCTCGGCGTGCCCGCGCATCGATTGGTACGGGGCATCCAGAATGTCACCTGGTCGCTGCGGACGTCGTAGTCGGCCAAGAAAACCGCGGCAGCCGCTCGTGAACGGATCCTCGGGATCCCGCGACCGGAGGATCCTCCACTGACGCATGCGTGCGAAGTACCAGTGGTTCGCGCTGAAGCTTCCGTAGAACTCAGGGCCGGGGAGCTTGCGGTCGGTGTCCACGACGACGACGACGGTGTCGGCCGTTCGGTACTCGTTGGCCCACCGCAGGTCGGTCACCGTCACGACCGGGCCAGATCGCAGCTGAGCTGGTCAGTCCTCGTCGAGGCCGTCGAGTACGTACGCGGCCACGACGGCGTACGCCAGGTGCGGGACCACGTCGGTGGCCCAGGCGTCGGCGTCCCAGCTGCGCGGATCGGTGATGCCGAGCGCGGTCATCGGGCCGTTGCCGGCGACGAGCACCACCGCAGTGGCCAGGACGAACGTGCCGAACACACCCGGCCGCCAGCCGGTTGCGCGTACGGCTCCGAGCACCATCCCGGTCCCGACGCCGGCCACGAGTCCGGTCAAGGGGCCCAGTGCTTCGACACGGATGCCGCGGCTCTGTTCGTCACCGGGGATGCCCACGCCGGCGCGGCGTGCCAGCTGTTCGACGGTGTCCTGCGGGGTGCTGCTCGCGGGCCGGGCACGCAAGGCCATGTCGGCATAGGTGACGGCGTTGAGCGCGGTCGTGCCGGCGGCGCCGGCTGCCGCACCCTGCAGCAGCCGGCGCACCGTGGCGCTCATCGGCTGACCGACGCGCCGAGCTGCTGCAGGATTCCCAGCTCGTCGCTGCTGCCCCACCGCTCGACGATCTTGCCGTCGGCGAAACGACCGATCTGCACCCCACGGGCCTCGATCCGGCGCCCGGTCGGTGCAATGCCCTGGAACTCGCCCTGGTGGGTTCCGGTCAGCGTGTACGCGATGGCGACCTGCTCGTCGTCGGCGACCAGGCTCTGTGACTCGAGCTGCGCGTCGGGGAAGCCGGTGCCGAGCTCGGTGTAGAACTGCACGAAGCCTTCGGCGCCAGGGCCTTGGCCGGGGGCGGGGTCGTGGTCGACGGCATCGACGGCGAACACCTCGCCGAGGCGGTCGAAGGCACCGGCGTTGATCAGTGCACCGAGGTGCTCCTGGGCCTGAAGGTTCTGCTCGCGAGACATTGATCTCCTAGTCGGTTGGCACGTGAAGGCTGTACCCCATCATGGAGTGGCCCGGGTCGTGCGCAAGTCGAGGACCACGTCGTTCGGGGCATCGACGCGGCCAGAACCGTGCGGGCTCCTACTCGACGGCGAAGCAGGGCGTCGACCCGCCGACCACGGCGACGGGCTCCCCCGAACGGGCGAAGGTCCAGCCCAGCGTGAAGCCCTCGCGCTGCAGGCGGTAGCCCGGTTCCTCGCTCGGTTGCGACGTCAGCTGCCAGCCGTCGGCCTCCAAGGACGGGATGACCTCCTTCGTCAGCTGCTGGCGGGTGTCCAGCCTGGTACGGACAGCGACCGAGTAGTCGTGGCGTCTGCTGGTGATGTCACCGCTGAGCTGGCAGGAGGCCTCGGTGTCACGGCGCACCTCCTGGGTTGCCCCCGTACGGGCGGCGACCTCGTCGACCTGTCGGCGCAGCACGTCTGCCGCTTGTCGAAGGCTCTGCTGCTCCACCATCGGGTTCTCCTCGTCGGTGCTCGACCCGTCCCCGCACGCCGGGCTCATGAGCAGACATCCGACCACGGCCACCAGCCCGAGACGGGTCAAGGGATGTCCAGGGTCTCGGGCGGGTCGGTGTTGGGTTCGACGATCACGACGGGCGGCCCCTGGCCGTTCGGGTAGGTGGTGATCTCCGGCGGCGCGTACAGGACGACCTCGCCCCCGGTGAACACCTCGTACATGTTCTCCCACGCATCCGAATACAGTTGTAACACCCCGCCGTGCGCGTCGGAACCCTCGATCCACTCCCCGTCGGCGTAGTAGCCGGTCTCCAGGCGTACGGTCCCGGGGAACGTGTCGGGGTCGGCACCGTGACCGGCGCGGTCGATCCACAGCGGATCGTTGACGCCCTGGGTGTTCTCGATGGGGTCACCCGGTGCGGTCATCGAGTAGCGGTCCACCTCGGCCTGGCTCGCTGGAAGATCCCCCGCGTCGAGCACGTCGCTGCCCATGCCGGCGGAGGAGATGTGCAGCACCCGGTCGGCCTCGAGCCCGTACGTCTCCGCGACACCCACCGCGGCACCACCGTACGAGTGCCCGGCCACCGTGACCTGCGTACCCGGGTGCGCGTTGGCGTCGATCTCGTCGCCGAGCTGCTGGGAGAAGCCCACCAGCGACGGAGCCAGGTCGTCGGCGTAGTGGTTGTAGGGCGCGTCCTGCCACACGGAATCGGGCAGGTCCCCGCCCATCCAGGTGATCATGGCCAGGCTGCCCATGGGGTCGTTGTCGACGAAGGACTGGGCGTTGTCCATCGTCCCCTGGATGTTCGCCAGGTCGGACCCGGTGCCTGGCACGAGCACGCCGACGTTGTCGGTGCTCGCATCGATGGTGCCGTGCAGCTCGGCGATCGCGCCGTCGCCGCTGGGGTCGAAGAACAGGATCTGCCGGTCGTCGGCGATGATCGACTCGTACAGCTCGATCCGGCTCTGCGCGTCGGCGATCGGCCCGTCGAGGTCGTTGTCGTCCCAGCTGTTCCAGCCGAACCAGCCGTTGTTGCCCTTGTTCTCCGCGTCCTGTTCCTCCAGGTCCGCCAGGTTGTCCCGCTCGTCGGCCAGCGCCGCGATGACCGCGGTGTTGTTGGCCTGGGCGCGATTGGTGAAGGGGACCCCAGCGGTGTTGCCCACGGCGGTCGGGAACAACATCGACAAGATCGCGGCGTCGTCGGGGTCCAGCCCGGTGAAGAGGTCTCGGATGTCCTGCTGGCGCTGCTGCTCGTACGCTGCCGCCTCACCGGGGTTGTTGTACGCCGGCAGCAGGAGCAGTGCGAGCTCGTGCTCGGGGCTGCCCGGTGTGCCTTGCTGCGGCGACTGCTCCATCAGCTGCTGGGCGACCTCGGGGTTCTCGGCCAGGTACTCCGCCAGCTCGTCCGGCGACATCGACGCGGCTTGCGGCGGGAGCACCCCAGCGGTGATGAGCCTCGCGATGGTGGACTCGATGCCGGTCGTCAGTTGCGGCCCGTTCAGGAAGTCGGACGCCGGCAGGTCGCCCGAGCTGAACAGGTAGGCGAGCGTCTGTGCCGTCGGTCCGGTGTCCAGCAGCCCTGCCACCTGCGTAGCACCGGTGTCCAGGGTGCCCTCCAGCCGCGCGTGCTCGGCTCGCAGCTCCGCGAGCAGGGAGGACCGGGCCGCCGCGACAGCGTCCGGGCCGTCGCCGGCGGGTCCCGCACCGAAGTCGCTACCGGCGGCAGTTCGCCAGCGCTGGTTGAGCTGCCCGACCCCGTTGTCGTAGGCGACGACATGGTCGGCCCACCTGCGCACCGCGGCAGCACCGAAGGACGAGGCGCCGGCCAACGACTGCAATCCCTCGAGCGCCGGCTGCACCGCGGTGCCCATGGGCGCGGCCAGATCCCCTGCCGTGGCGGCGACAGCGACGCCGTGCCCGGTGGCGACCTGGCCTTGCAGCGACTCGAAGCCGACCGCCCGGGCCGCGATGTCACCGGCCACGCCCTCGATCGACGCCGGAGACGCCGGAAACAACGCGAACGGGTCTCCCACGTCTTCCGGCGGCAGGGCCATGAGCGGTTGCCTCCTGTCCGGCTCGTGCTGTGCCCGTCAGGCTAGACAGTCGGAGGGTCACGCCTCTTGCTGCACGGACCCGCCACGCCGAAGGGCCGGCACCCGTCGGG
>JALZKQ010000072.1 GCA_030859165.1 Actinomycetota bacterium | reverse complement strand
CCTCGCCGGCGCGATCGCTCCAGCACGTCCAGGGCCGCAGCCGCGACCTCTCCCAGGTGCGGCCCGAGTGGGGTCACTGCACCAACGCGTTCGCCGTGGTGGGCCGCCGCTGCCTGACCCAAGGGGTCTTCTTCGACCGGCGAGGCTTCGTGATCTCCTACGACCCCACCCAGGACCCCACCGGTGGGTTCGTCGAGCGGATCCTGCTTTCCTTGGGGCCGGTCGGTGCCGGCATCAACCTCGAGTACTACTTCTCCAGCGTCGACAACCAGGTGTACGGCTGCGACACCAAGGTGCCGCACAACGTGTCGGGCCTGTTCGGTGTCATGGGGGGCGCCGCCAGCGACCTGCGAACGGGTCTGCCCAAGCAGATGATCGAGATCCACGAGCCGATGCGGCTGCTGCTGGTCGTGGAGTCCACCACCGCCGTGCTTGGCGAGATCTACGGGCGCCAGCCGGTGATCGCCGAGCTGCTCGACAACGCCTGGGTGCAGCTAGTCGCCATGGATCCCGAGGACGGCACGCAGACCCTGTTCGTACCCGGCAAGGGCTTCGTCGCTTGGGACGAGCACGTGCCCGACCTCCCGGTGGTGGCCTCGTCGTTCGACTATTATCGCGGGCGCACCGACTTCCTGACACCGGCCTTGATCGGCGGGCCGTGAACGATCTCGAGCTCGCCGCCCTCGTCGCCTGCGGTCTGCCAATGCTTGCCGCGATCGCCAACGGAGTGAATGCGCTGGCGGCCGGCCGACTCTACGGTCCGGCCTCGGTGTCTCGGGTGGCGGTGGCGGGCGTGTTCGGCTCGTTCGCTGCCAGCGTCTGGGTGGCGGCCGCCATGGCCCGCCAAGCCGGCCCACACGAGATAGTCGTGTACCGGTGGTTCGTGAGCGGCGACCTCGCGGTCGATTTCGCGTTCCTCATCGACGAGCTCACGATCGTGATGATGCTGGTCGTCACCGCCATCAGCTGGCTGGTGACGCGCTTCAGCGTGAACTACATGCACAACGAACCCGGCTTCACACGCTACTTCACTATCGTGCCGCTGTTCGTCTTCGCCATGCTCGTTCTGGTCATGGCCGACAACTACCTGCTGTTGTTCCTCGGCTGGGAGGGTGTCGGGGTTTGCTCCTATCTGCTCGTTGGCTTCTATCGTGGCCGCACGGGGGCGGCGCAGGCGGGGACCAGGGCGTTCATCATGAACCGGGTCGGCGACGCCGAGCTGCTGCTGGCCCTGTTCCTGCTCTTCGTCTACACCGGCAGCCTGCAGTTCGGCGACGTCTTCGCGGCGGCCGACTCGCTCTCGTCGGGTGTGGTGACCGGCGTCTGCTTCCTGCTGCTGTTCGGCGCCGTCGGCAAGTCGGCGCAGCTGCCTCTTGGGACCTGGCTCGCGAACGCAATGGAGGGCCCCACGCCATCGAGCGCGCTCATCCACGCGGCGACGATGGTGACCGCGGGGGTCTACCTCGTCGCGCGGTCGAGCCCGCTGTTCGACGCCGCACCGACCGCCCTGCTCGCCGTCGGCCTGGTCGGCAGCCTGACCGCCCTGTACGGCCAGCTCGTCGGCTACGTCCAAACCGACATCAAGGGCATGTTGGCGGCATCGACGACTGCCCAGCTCGGCCTCATGTTCGTCTTCTGCGGGCTCGGCCTCTACGCGGTGGCGATCTTCCACCTCGTCGCCCACGCGTTCTACAAGAGTTACCTGTTCCTGACCGCCCCGTCGATCTTGCACCATCTGCACGGAGGCGCCGACCCCGCCGCCATCCGCCGGCCCGCAAACAACGCGCCCTTGCTCTCCCATCTAGTGCTCGCGGTCGCGGTGGGGCTGCTTGCCCTGCCCTTGCTTGCCCGGGGTCTGTTCGATGGCGAGCAGGCGCTCGAGGGCAGCGTCTTGGCCCTGGCCTCGCTAGCCGTGGTCGCTGTGTTCTCGGTGGTGTTCGCCACCTCCAGAATGGTCCGGGAGGCTTTCGCCAGCCACGGGACCGATGACCACCTCGACGACGCCCACGACCGCGACCTGCAGGAGCGGACACCGGTTCGCCGCATGCTGGGCCCGATGGTGGTCATCGCCGTCCTCGTTGCACTCGGATGGGCCGCCGGCGTCCTGCCCGGTGGCATCGAGGGGACGTGGTTCTACGGGCTGCTCGATGAGGTGGCGGGCGTCGGTGCCGCCCTCCCGGCAGGCAACCCGCTGATGGCGGGCCTCTTCGTCGGGGCGCTGGCGCTCCTGGCCGTCTCGGGCGTCTACGGTCCGCGCTTTCTCGATCGCTTCCGCGATGAACTACCGGCCGGTGCGGTACCGCCCGTGGCTCGACGCCTGTACTGGCGGGCACTCGATCGCGGGCTGCTCGACGAGAACTACACACGCGCCATCGTCGGGCCGACCGTCGCACTCGGACGGCTACTGCGCCGCTTCGACCGACGCGTGATCGACCGGGCCACCGGTGCGGCCGCCCATACCGGGGCACCGTCGGGGGCAGATCCCGACTGGGAGGCTCGCTTCACAACCGTCCGCCGGGCCCACAACGCGGGCTTCGTCACCCTGTCCGAGCCTCCGGAGCGGCTCGACTGGCTGCCGCCCACGGGCACTCGCGCTGGCCGCGCCGCAGCCCCCCGACACGGGATGGGGGAGCATGTGCGCGCCGTGACAACAGCTGTCTCAATGCGTGCCGAGAGCCGGGGGGGCGCCGGGGTGGGCGTCGTTGAACAGGCCGGGACGGGCCTGGCGAGATTCAGGGAGGCGGTCGAACGGAGAGTGTTCCAGGGCAGCCCCGAGCGTGGCGCCTCGTTCTTCACCTCCACCATCGCGAGGAGCGTCGAGGCGGTCGAGCGGGTGGTGTTCCAGGCGAACCTCGACCGCGTCGCCGCGCTGATGACCGGTGCCATCGCGAGGTTCACCGAGTTGGTGGAGCATGCCGTGTTCCAGAGCGGCCTCGAGCGGGGCCTGCGCCGTGCCGGCATCGGCACCCAGCGCTCGTTGCTCGCTGTCGAAGCCCGCCTCGGCCAGCCCTTGTTCATGGGCGGGCTGCTCGGGGTAGTGCTGATCGTCCTGGTGGCGGGCACGCGATGAGGCTCGACGAGGTGCTGGCTGTCGAGCAGGTCGGCTTCCCGATCCTGTCGGTCCTGATCGGCCTTCCCCTGGCCACCTGCATCCTCCTGCTGTTCGTCCGCGGTCGTCGGCCGACTGCCACGGTGGCCATCACTGGTGCGGCGATCGAGGTTGTGCTGACCGGCTTCCTGGCGCTGCGCTTCAACGGCGGCGTGGCCGACATCCAGTTCGTCGAACGCTCGGCTCCGGTGTTCGGTGTCAGCTGGCACCTCGGGGTCGACGGCGTGAGCCTGCTCTTCATCCCGCTCACCGCCCTGCTCGGCCTGCTGGTGGTCAGCTATGCCGTCGCGACCGGGAAGCGCAGTGTCGGCCGCTACACGATGGCCATCCTCGCCCTCGAGGCGGCGATGATCGGTGCCTTCGCCGCGCTCGACCTCGTCGTATTCTGGTTTTTCTTCGTGATCGAGCTCGTGCCGAGCTGGTTCCTCATCACCCGCTGGGGAACCGGCCCGCTGCGGCGCCGGGCCGCGCTCGAGTACGTCAGCTTCATGGCCGTTGGCGCAGCGCTGATGCTCGTCGGCATCCTGCTGCTCGGCCGCAACTTCGCCACCGCCACCGGCCAGGGCTACAGCTTCGACCTGGTGCGCTTGCTCGAGGTCGGTGTCCCGGCCGACCAGCAGACACTCGTGTTCTTCCTGCTCTTCCTCGGTTTCGCGGTCAAGGCCCCGATCTTTCCCTTCCACACGTGGCTGCCGAAGGTGTTGGAGCACGGCCCCGTGGTGGGGCTGAGCGTCTTCCTCGTTGGGGTGAAGCTCGGCACCTACGGGCTGATCCGTTTCGTCATCCCCCTGTTGCCCGAGGCCGCCGACGGCTGGTCCTGGCTCATGGCGCTGCTCGGGGCCACCGGTACCGTGTACGGCGCCCTGCTCGCTTTGGGCCAGACGAACCTGCGCCGACTCCTCGCGTTCGCGAGCCTGGCCCACATGGGCGTCGTCATGCTCGGGCTCTTCTCGCTCAACCTCGACGGCTTCGAGGGCGGCGTGTTGCAGATGGTCAACCTCGGCATCGTCGGCGCCGGCCTGTTCTTCGTCGCCGGGTTCCTCACCACTCGGGTGGGGCCGCCCGAGATCGCTTCGCTGGGGGGCCTCGTCCACCATGCGCCGCTCATGACGGGAACATTCCTCATCATTGCCCTGGCCGGCATCGGCCTACCCGGCACAAACGGGTTCAATGGCGAGCACCTGGTCATGCTCGGGGCCTACGAGCGCAACTGGCTGATGGCGGTGGCCGCCGGGCTGGGTGTGTTCCTGACTGCCGCCTACTCACTCTCGTACTTCGTTCGTGGCTTCATGGGTGACGCCAGGCCATCCGTCGTCGACCGGGTCTATGACCTCACGCTCAGCGAGCGGACCATCGCCGTCGTTCTCGCCGCGGTCATCTTCTGGATCGGCCTCGGGACCGGGCCGTTCATCCAGACGATGCGCCCGTCGTTGAGCGTGCTGTCCGAGCACGTCGAGGACAGCACGAGCGGCGCCGTCGTGCAGGCGCAGCCATGAGTGAGATCACTGCCGCCGACCAGATCGGCTTCCCGATCCTCTCGACGCTGGTCGTGCTGCCGCTCGTAGTGCTGGTGGTCCTGGCTCTGCTGCGCGACCAACGCGCCGCGCGGCCGGTCGCTCTCGCCGGAGCCCTGATCGAGCTGGCGCTGTCGCTGGCACTGGTGGCCCGGTTCCGTACCAGCGGACCGGACTTTCAGTTCGCCGAGCAGCTTCCCTGGGTCGACTCCATCGGCCTGAGCTACCACCTCGCGGTAGATGGCGTGAGCGTCCTGTTCCTGCCGCTGACCGCGCTACTCGTGATCCTGGTGATGCTCACCTCGTGGTCGACCGTGCAGTACCAGCCCAGGGCCTACCTGATGACTGTCCTCGGCTTCGAGGCCATCGCCATCGGGATCTTCGCGGCCGTCGACCTCATCTTGTTCTTCGTATTCTGGGAGCTGCTGCTGATCCCGACGTTCATCCTGATCAAGGTGTGGGGTACCGGTTCGGACCGTACGCGCGCCGCTGTCAAGTACGTGCTGTACATGCTGATGGGATCGGCGGGGCTGCTCCTCGGCTTCATCCTGCTCGGCGTGAACCATCGCGACGCCCCGGGCTCGGGCGGCGAGCTATCGTTCGACCTGTTGGCGCTCATGGACGTCGCCGTGCCGACCGGCACCCAGACGACCGTGTTCTTCTTGTTGGCCTTCGCCTTCGCCCTCAAGGCACCGATGTTCCCGTTCCACTCGTGGATGCCCTCGGCGTTGCTCGACGGTCCGATCGGCATGGCGGTGCTCCTGGCCGGCCTGAAGATGGGCGTGTACGGCTTCCTGCGCTTCGTCATGCCACTCGTACCCGAGGCGTTCACGACCTGGAGCTGGTTGATCGCGGTCCTCGGGGTGATCGCGATCCTGTACGGGGGGCTCGTGGCGCTGGTCGAGCCCAACGTCCGGAGACTGATCGCCTTCGCCAGCGTCAGCCACGTGGGCCTGGCGATGCTCGGTCTCGCCAGCCTCAACGTCCAGGGTGTGCAGGGGGCGCTGTTCCTCATCGTCAGCCTCGGCCTGACCTCGACCGGGATGTTGCTGGCCGCCGGCTTCATCCATGAACGGGTGGGCAGCACCGACATCGCCTCCCTCGGGGGGCTGGCCCAGCGGGCGCCCGCGCTGGCCGTCTTCTCCCTCGTCGCCTGCCTCAGCGCCATCGCGCTGCCCGGGACGACCGGGTTCCCCGGCGAGTTCCTCGTCCTGCTCGGTAGCTTCCGGGCTCACAGCTGGCTGGCCGCCATCGCGGTGCTCACCGTGATCCTCAGCGCCTCGTACGTGCTGGTGTTCTACGAACGCGCGTTCCATGGGCCGGTCGCCAGCCCGGTGGTAGATGCCGTCAAGGATCTACGGCCGCGCGAGGCGGTCGCCGCGCTGGTGACGGGCTCGGCCATCATCGCCTTCGGCTTCTTCCCAGGGCCAGTGCTCGAGACGAGCAAGGAATCGGTCGATGTGCTCGTCGAACGACTCGACCGACCCGTCGACGAGCGCGCGGGAGGCGACTGACGATGGACAGCTTCTCCGTGGCGCCGCTCCTGGCGCTGTTGGCGCCCGTCGTAGGAGCCGCAGGGACGGTGGCCCTGCGCGACCGTCCACCCGCCCGCGAGCTCTGTGGCGTGGCGGCCGGCTTAGTGCAGCTCGTGATCATCGCCAGCATGGTCCCGTCGGTGTTGGACGGTGGAACGATCTCGTTCACGATCTCGGAGTTCCTGCCGGAGGTCGAGATCGGGCTGCGCGTCGACGCGCTCGGCGTCGTGCTCGCTGGAACCTCGTCGCTGCTGTGGGTCCTCACCAGCATCTACTCGATGGGCTACCTCGGCACTGGCCCCGATCGCGCACTGGCGCGCTTCCACGTCTACTTCGGCCTCACCATCGCCGCGACCATGGGAGTCGCGTTCTCGGCCAATCTGCTGACGCTCTACCTCTTCTACGAGGCGCTGACCATCATCACCTACCCACTGGTGACCCACACCCGCACACCGGAGGCAGCGCAGGGAGGAAAGCGCTACCTCGGCTACCAGCTCGGCACCGGTGTTGCCTTCCTGCTGCCCGCCATCGTGCTCACCTATACCCAGTCCGAGACGTTCGACTTCGTCCCCGGTGGGGTGTTCGACGCCGACGCCGGAGGACCGCTGATGGTCCTCATCTACCTGCTCTTCCTGGGGGGCATCGCCAAGGCCGCGCTGCTACCCGTCCACGCCTGGCTGCCCGCGGCCATGGTGGCCCCGGTTCCGGTCAGCGCGCTGCTGCATGCCGTCGCCGTGGTCAACGTCGGGGTCTTCACGGTGTTCCGAGTCGTGCTCGACGTGTTCGGCACTGACCTCGCCGGCGCGCTCCACCTCGGCGCCATCACCCTGGCGGTCACGGCGGTGACGATCCTGATGACGTCGCTGTATGCGCTGCGGCTCGACAACCTCAAAGCCATCCTCGCCTACTCCACGATCGGCCAGCTCTCGTACATGATCCTCGGCGTCGCCCTGCTGAGCGAGGCCGGACGGACCGGTGGTGTGCTGCACCTCGTCGGCCACGCCTTCGCCAAGATCACGCTCTTCTTCGCCGTCGGATCGGTGTACCTCGCCAGCCACCGCACGGCGGTCAGCGAGCTTCGCGGCGTCGGCCGGCAGATGCCCTGGACGATGGGGGCCTTCGTCATCGGTGCCCTCTCAATCATTGGGCTACCACCAACCGTCGGTTTCGTCGCCAAGTACTTCTTGTTCCTCGGCGCGGCCGACGCCGGCCAATGGCTCGTCATCGCCGTTCTCGCCGTCTCGACGGTACTGTCGGCCGGCTACTACCTTCGCGTGATCAGGGTGGCCCTGCTCGAAGCCCCCGTGCCCCTCGCTGGTCACACCCGTGACGATCCCGGCCGGTCATGGAGTCCGACCATCACCGAGAGCCCTGCGCTGGTCGTCGGGCCCCTGGTCGTGACCGCGGCTTTGACACTGCTGCTCGGCGTCGCGCCGGACCCCCTGCTCGAGCTCGTCCGCGCCGCAGCGAGAGTGCCGTGATGGTCGCCGTACGCGCGTACCAGCCAACGGATCTCGGCCAGGTGCTCGACCCCTAGATGCGTACCGATTCCAGGCCGACAGGACCCGACGGCCTCAGCATCGACCAAGCCATCGATCTCATGGCCTCCGATCAGAGCATGACGGTGCTCGCGGAGACCGACGGGCGGCTCATCGGGATGGCCCTCGGTCTCGTCACCGGCGTCGTCGGCTGGCTCTCCCGGCTGGTGGCGGTCCCGGACGAGGCCTCGGCGCCTGAGGCCGTTCAGCGGCTGGTCGACGACCTCGAGTCGAAGTTCACCGACCGCCGAGTCCGCAAGATCGTCACCGTCGTGTCCGAAACCGGAACGATCCGGGATTACCTCGACCGTCGTGGCTACCACGAAGCCCAGGGTCGCGTGTACCTCGAGCGGGAGCTCGCCTTCACGGTCGTGGCCCCATCGACGCTCGCCAAACTCGGGGGCGGATGATCGACCCCGGGTTCTGGGCCGAGCTCAAGGGCATGGACCGGGCCAAAGAGATCATCGAACGCCGGGTCATCCTTCCACTCGCCCAGCCGGAGCTCGCCGCTCGGCATGCCGTAGCTGCGCCGCGCGCGGTGGTCCTGTTCGGCCCTCCCGGAACGGGGGAAGACCACCTTCGCCAAAGGCATCGCCTCCCGTCTCGAGTGGCCATCCATCGAGATCCAGCCCGCCGAGCTGGCCGACGAGCGGCCCGAACGACAGGCAAGGTTCCTCGCGGAGACCTTCGACCGCATCCTTGAACTGCCCTCCGCCGCCGTCTTCGTCGACGAGGTGGAGGACCTCGCCTCGATCGGCGGCGAGGATCGCAAGGTCACCCCGAGCGTCGCCAACGAGTTCCTGAAGCAGATCCCCCCGCTTCCGCGATGTGTCGCATCACCTGCTCGTCTGCGCAACCAACTGGATCGGCAGGCTCGACTCAGCGTTCCTACGCCCGGGCCGCTTCGATTATGTGCTCCCGGTGGGACCACCGGACGCCGAAGCGCGGCGCGCGATCTGGCAGCGCTACGTCGACGAGATCACCGATCGGGCCACAGACGTCGGCGCGCTCGTCGCTGCGTCCGAGCTCTTCACTCCCGCCGACATCGAGTTTGCCGCCCGTAAGGCGGCCCAGCCCCCCTTCGAAAGGGAGCTCTTCGAAGGCGCGACGACCCGGTCGACCACCGCGGATTTCCTCTGGGCGATCGAGCGGACGAGCCGACGCTGACCAACGAGATCGTCGAGAGCCTGCACGAGGACACCCTTCGCTTCGCGAGGTACTGACGGTGTCAGACGGACCCGAGAGCCCGTTGCTCGCCCGTTGAGGTGGGTCGTTGGCGGCGTTGGGTCGGCTGTCCCAGCCGGCTGACTCGCTCGCCGACATGGCGCTTGGTTCAGTCCCGCAGCGCGGCCGGCTCGGCGACCGGCAGCCACACCCGGACGCGGGCTCCGCCGGACGGCGACTGCTCGATGCCGACTGTGCCGCGATGAGCCAGCACGACCCCGCGCACGATGTACAGGCCGAGCCCCGAGCCTCCACTGGATCCGGAGTGCCAGAACTTGGTGAAAACGCGACCACGCACCGCGTGCGGGAACCCGCTGCCCTCGTCGTCGACGCAGACATCGACACCCACCAGCGACTGGTGTGATCGGGCGGCGAGCGTGATGGAGACCGCTCCGTTGCCATGCACCAGCCCGTTCTCGATCAGGTTGGTGAACACCTGCGCCAGCCGGTCCTTGTCACCCCAGACGGTCGGGATGTCGCCGTGCACGTGGGCGGGCACCGTACGACCAGCGCCGGCGCTGACGTTGGCCAGCACCTTCTCGATCTCGACCGCCAGCTGCAGGGGCTCGGTCCGCAGCCGCATCCGCCCCGAATCCAGACGGGCGGCGTCGAGCAACTCGGTGATCAGCCGGCCGAGGCGGTCCGCGTCACTGTCGACGGTCTGCAGCATCAGTAGCTTCTGGGAGTCGGAGAAACGATCCCAGTTCGTCAGCAGGGTCGCAGTGAAGCCCTTGACTCCGGTCAGCGGCGAGCGCAGCTCGTGCGCCACAGTGGCGACGAGGTCCGAGCGGTCGCGGTCGTAGTGTGCCCGCGCGTGCGCGTCGCGCAGGGACACCACGACCCGAATGACGGGAGCACGTGGATGATCGCGTACGAGTCGCGCGGTCACCAGCAGCTCGCGGCCGTCATTGGTGAACCAGGACCGCTCGGACAGCGTGCGACGCAGCGCGAACCCGTCGTACGGGCAGGTCGCGTCGAACCACTCGTTGCCCTCACGGTCGTCCAGCGACATCACCGTCGCCAGGTCGATTCCGATGCAGTCGCGCAGGTCGCGGCCGAGCATCCGGGTGGCGGCGCTGTTCACCTCGACCACGGTGCGGGTCTCGTCGGCGATCACGATGCCGTCCGGACACTGGTCCAGGTCGAGTCCCCTGTGCTGTGACATCGCCGCACCCGCCCCACTCGCACCTGGGAGGATGGCGCGACCCCAGCAGGTTAGCCCTGCGAACTCGTTCGGTCACCTACCGTGCGTCGTTGCGCCCGGGCGGAGGCGTACAGGCACAGGGCCGCGGCGGTGGCCAGGTTCAGGCTCTCGGCCCGCCCGTGGATCGGCACGTTGATCACCCGGTCGGCCCTGCGGCGCAGATCATCCGGCAACCCCCAGGCCTCGTTGCCGAACAGCCACGCGGCGGGCTGGTCCAGCAGGCCGGACTCCTCGGCCTCCTCCAGGTCGAGATCGGCGTCGGCATCGGCTGCCAGCACTGCCAGGCCGGCTGCGCTGGCGGACGCGATGGCGCGCGGGGCGTCGCGCTCGAGGCTCAATGCGACATGGAAGACGCTGCCCGCGCTGGACCGAACGGCCTTGGGGTTGTAGGGATCGACCGAGCTTCCGACCAACGCGACACCACCAGCGCCGGCCGCGTCTGCGCAACGGATGACGGCCCCGGCGTTGCCCGGGTCACGGACGTCGGCGCACAACGCGAGCAGGGGCGGCGGAGGAGACAGCATCGCGTCCAGATCGATGTCGATGAACCGGCAGCGCGCGACCATCCCCTGCGGGCTGACGGTGTCGCACAGCGCCGCGAGCACGTCGTCGTCGACCAGCGTCCACACCACGTCGGCACGATCCGCCGCGGCAGCCAGCTCGGCGTGCCGTTCGGTGGCGTACCGGGTGGCGTACACCTCCAGGCACGGGCATGGGTCACCGGCGTGGGCCATCGCCTCCCGGACCGCCTGGGGACCCTCGGCGAGAAACTCGCGGCGCTCGGTGCGGAAGGCGCGGACGGCGAGCCGGCGGCAGTGCCGGACCCGCCCGGAGCGGGGGGTGAGGGCGGCACCGGCGCTGGCCGCTCGGGTGAGGTCGATGAAGCTCATGACCTCGAGGCGCTCACGCAGCCGTTTCCTTGGGGGCGTTGACGTCGGCCGGGAGGCTCGCCTTGGCCAACTCGACCAGCGCCGTGAACGCCGACGGCTCGTTGACCGCGAGGTCGGCGAGGATCTTGCGGTCGACCTCGACCTCGGCTGCCTTGAGCCCCTGGATGAACCGGTTGTAGGTCATCCCCTGCTGGCGGACCGCCGCGTTGATGCGCTGGATCCACAGCCGACGGAAGTCGCCCTTGCGCGCCTTGCGGTCGCGGTAGGCGTAGACCATCGAGTGGGTGACCTGCTCCTTGGCCTTGCGGTACAACCGCGAGCGCTGGCCGCGGTAGCCGGCAGCGCGCTCCAGTGTGGTGCGGCGCTTCTTGTGTGCGTTGACGGACCGCTTGACGCGTGCCACGAGTTGACTCCTTGATGCGGATGGGCGCCCGGACGCGGGCGGAGTGGTCGTTTCGGGACGGTTCAGGAGGGCGCGCTCAGCGTCCGAGCATCTTCCGCACGCGCGGGACGTCGGACGTCGAGACGTCCCTGACGTTGTCGTCCAACCGGGTACGACCGCTGGACTGCTTCTGCACGAGGTGCGTGCGACGAGCCACCTTCTGGCGGCGCAGCTTGCCACTGCCGGTCACCTTGACCCGCTTCTTCATGCCGGAGTGCGGCTTCATCTTCGGCATAGTGCCTCTTTCCTCATTCGTGCATTCGGACCCCCGCGGGGACGCGGAGGGTACTCACGGGTCGTGCTCAGACGTCCGGGTCGAGATTCTCCGAGCGACCCGGCGCCTTGACCACCGTGGACTGCGGGGCCCGGTCTGCCTCCTGCGCTGCCCGCTCGGCGGCACGCTGCTCGGCCACGCGCACCTTCTCGGCCTTGACCTCGGCCTTGGCCTCGGACTTCTTCTTGTGCGGCCCGATCACCATGGTCATGTTGCGGCCGTCCTGGCGCGGCGTCGACTCGACAAAGCCCAGCTCGGTGACGTCCTCGGCCAGCCGCTGCAGCAGCCGGAACCCCAGCTCGGGGCGGTGCTGCTCGCGACCGCGGAACATGATGGTGATCTTGACCTTGTCGCCCTGGCGCAGGAAGCGCACCACGTGACCCTTCTTGGTCTCGTAGTCGTGCGCGTCGATCTTCGGCCGGAGCTTCATCTCCTTGATGACCGTGTTGGTCTGGTTGCGTCGCGACTCGCGGGCCTTCTGAGCGGTCTCGTACTTGAACTTGCCGTAGTCCATGAGCTTGCAGACCGGCGGACGTGCCGTCGCGGCGACCTCGACGAGGTCGAGGTCGGACTCCTGGGCAAGCCGCAGGGCGTCATCGATCCGTACGACGCCGACCTGCTCGCCGTTGGGTCCGACAAGACGCACCTCCGGAACGCGGATCCGGTCGTTGATGCGCAACTCTGTGCTGATGGGTCCTCCTGGTTGCTGGTGTCCTCTGCCTGACACGAGCGCCCTGGGTCCCACATGAGAAGGGGCCCGCGCGCTGCACGCGCGGAAGCCACCGGTGACGGGCACGCTGACGTGCGCATCACGACCGGATCCCCCTTTACAGGAGGCCGGTCGACCGGACCCGACGACCCGGAGGCCGGTGCGGGTGGGAACGGATTCCGCTTGTGCGCCACGACTGCGGCTTGCCGAAGATGCGAGCCGGCAGACGTGGACGGTCGGACCCGAGGCTACCAGTCCCGGGCCGGTACCTGCACATCCTCGAGTCCGGCGATGCAGTCAGAACCGGCAGTCGGTGGGCACGCTGGCGCTGTGAACGACTCAGCCGGGCGAGACCCATCCGTGCCCGTCGCCCACGGCGACCAGCACCTGGCCGGCGGCCAGGTGCCCGAGGTCGTCCGCCTCCACCACCATGCGGACCGGGCCCGCCACATCGACCATCAGGGCTGTCGCGGCTTCTGCGCGCGCGGCGCTAGCGGCCTGCTGCGCGGTGACCGGGACCGGGCGGGCGGATCCGTCCCACGCCCGCATGGCCTCGGTGCCGGTGAACACGAGCAGCGCGCGGCGCCCGTCCCGCCCCGTCAACGACACGGCGGCCATGTCGGCACTCTTGTCGATGCTTCGTCCCCGTTCGTCGGCGCCGGACTCGCCCAGCACCGCGACGACGGGGACCAACAGCCGCGAGCGGCCCAGCTCGACAACCGCTGGAGCGCTTCGACCGTTGCGGGCGTACGCCGCGAGGGCATCGGCCAGGGCCGGATCGGGGGCTCCGTCGTCGCCGGCGAATCCGGCATCGGGGATCGTCCGCACGACGTCACGCTAGTGGAAGTCTTCCGGACAGACGGTGTGGTTGCGTGCCGCGCCGTGGAGTCGCTGCCTGCCCGTTTCGTTGCTGGGCGTCCCCGCAGCCATAGGTTCGTTGCAGGGACGCCCGGCAACGAGACGGTTCCGTTGTGATGCCACCCAGGACGCATCCAGCGGTCGACAAGACGGCACCGTGCGATCAACAGACACGGCACTAGGTCGCGGTAGCCACCTTTGACACACTGGGGTCATGGTGCAGACGGCGTGGTTGTGGCTTCCCTGGGTGGCGATCCTGTCCGCCGGAGGTCTGGTGGGCGCATGGGTCTCGTGGCGCAAGGGGCGACGGGGTGTCGCCGTGAGCTGGCTGGGCTGGGCCACGGTGCCATGGGCGGCCTACCTGCTGGGCTTCATCGCCCTGGGCTTTCGTGTGATCGACGCCGTCGGCGACTGGGCCACCCGGTTCGCCTTCAACCCTGCCGCCTGGGTCGGCGTGGTCCTCGCCATCGTCTCGGTTGCGCTCATCACCACGGGCACCCGCCTGCGGGCCAGGCAGCCACGGCCGCCCAGGAAGCCTCCGGCGGCGCGCGGCTCGTCGAGAACCGGGGTCGGCGCGGGTGGCACCAGCGACCCGGAGCTCGAGGACATCGACGCGATCCTGAAGCGTCGCGGGATCAGCTGAGTGCGGCTGCCCGACGTCGTCACGCACATCCAGGGCTCGCCGGGCCGGCTTGGCTCGTCGCGACTGGTGTGCATCGACGGCAGGGCCGGCGCCGGCAAGAGTGACTACGCGGACGAGCTGGCCGGGGCCTGGTCCGCCGCCACCTCCATTGCCTCGACGACCCTGCACATGGACGACCTGTACGAGGGCTGGGGCGGCCTGCCCGAGGTGGCCGAGGTCGTCTCCTCGATGCTGATGGAGCCGTGGAACAATGGGCGCGACGCCCGTCCGGCGGCCTGGGACTGGGGTGCGCGGCGTCGCGGCGCCCCCACGTCGCTGCCGCTCACGCCCCTGGTGATCCTCGAGGGCGTGGGGTCCTACGCACGGCGCTACGGCGATCTGGTGACCACCGTGATCTGGTTGGAGTGCCCCGACCCGGTCCGCCGCAGCCGCGCGCTCGCGCGAGACGGTGCCGTCTTCGCACCGCACTGGGACCGGTGGGCGCGCGACGAGGTGCGGGTGCACACCCGCGAAGACACGCGGGCGCGGGCCGACGTCACCGTGTACTCGGCGCTCGAACGGCCCTCAGCGGTGGTCGGTCCGGTCCTGCCGTGACTCGGCAAGCCGCCGGCGCAGCAGCCGCACCTGCGCCCTGGCCCGGTCGCCGTCGGCGCCCTGCACGGCGATCACCGCCACCTTGGCACCGTCGGTGGTGTGCACGATCGCCCACGGCATCCCGGTGGACAGGCAGATGTCGGCCACCCGGTCCCACGCGACGCGATGCTCGCGAAAGCAGTTGAGCACCCGTAGGCCCTCGGCGTCGCTGGTGACCCTGGCCCGGGCGATGCCGTACAGCACGACGAGAGCTGCGAACAGGAAGAACAGCAGCGTCACGACCTCGATCGCCTTGAAGCCGTCCCGGATCGGCTTCGGGAACGCGAACCACATGACGAGCGTGACGACGCCCAGGCAGCCGCCGCCGACGAGGGCGACCACGCGCGCGCCGAGCGGCCGGTACGTGAGCGATCCGGCGCCCGGCCCGTCCGAGGTCACAACCGGCACGCCAGGATGTGGGTGACCAGGGTGCCGCGGGCGCCCAGCGTCCACAGCGCGTCCATCACCTGCTGGGCCTGCTCCCGGGGGACCATCGCCCGCACGGCGCTCCACCCCTGCCGGTGCAACGGGGACACGGTGGGCGACTCGATGCCGGGGGTCAGCGCGATCGCCTTGTCGAGCTGCTCGTTGCGGATGTCGTAGTCCATCATCACGTACGTGCGCGCCACCAGGACACCCTCGAGGCGACGACGGAACACGTCGAGGCCGGCTGGGTGCGGCGCGTCCCTGCGGGTGATGAGCACGGCCTCGGAGCGCAGGATCGGGTCGGCGACCACCTCGAGCCCGGCCTGGCGCAGGGTGGCGCCGGTCTCCACCACGTCGGCGATGGCGTCGGCAACGCCGAGGCGTACCGCGGACTCCACGGCCCCGTCGAGCCGCACGACCGACGCGCTGATGCCCAGGCCGGCGAGGTGGTCCTCGACGACGGCGGCGTACGACGTGGCGATCCGGGCACCCTGCAGGTCCGCCGTGGTACGCACCGTGCCCGCCGGGGCGGCGAACCGGAAGGTGGACTCCCCGAAGCCGAGCGCCATGCTCTCCTGCGCCGCTGCCCGGGAGTCCAGCAGCAGGTCGCGGCCGGTGATGCCGACGTCGAGGGTGCCGGCGCCGACGTACACCGCGATGTCGCGTGGGCGCAGGTAGAAGAACTCCACTCCGTGCGCCGCGTCCTCGAGGGTCAGCTCGCGGTTGTCACGGCGCTGGCGGTAGCCCGCTTCGCCCAGCATCACCGTGGCGCGCTCGGACAGGGCTCCCTTGTTGGGGACGGCGATCTTCAGCATGGTGTCCGTGTTCTCGATCGGGGGTACGGCCGGTCGCGTGACGCGCGTCGGCGCGATCACAGGTGGGTGTAGACGTCCTCGAGGGTCAGGTCGCGGGCGAGCATCATGACCTGGACGTGGTAGAGCAGCTGGCTGAGCTCCTGCGCCGTACGCTCGGGGGACTCGTGCTCGGCGGCCATCCAGGACTCGGCGGCCTCCTCGACGAGCTTCTTTCCGATCGTGTGGACGCCCGCGTCGAGCTCGGCGACCGTGCCCGAGCCCTCGGACCGGCGTGCTGCCTTGTCGGCGAGCTCGGCGAACAGCTGGTCGAAGGTCTTCATCGCCGCTCAGCCTACGGCGTGGGCGCTGCGCGCAGCGCGAGCACCGTAGCGATCGCGGCCTCGGCGGCTTCGCGGCCCTTGTCCTCACCGGCGCCCGGCCCACCCGAGCGGTCGAGCGCCTGCTGCTCGGTGTCGCAGGTGAGCACGCCGAAGCCGATCGGCACTCCGGTGTCGAGGGCTACCCGGCTGAGCCCGTCGGTGGCGGCGGCGCAGACGTACTCGAAGTGCGGGGTGCCTCCCCGGATCACCACCCCGAGGGCGATCACGGCGTCGTAGCCGCAGCGAGCCAGGTGGCGCGCCGCGACCGGCAGCTCGAAGGAGCCGGGCACCCGGACCACTGCGGGGTCTGCAACGCCAGCCTCGGCCAGTGCCGCCAGGCTGCCGGCGACCAGCCCGTCCATGACCGCGCGGTGCCACGACGCCGCGACGACGGCCACCCGCAGTCCCTGGGCGGTCATCGCGTCCAGCGTGGGTGCACCGTGTCTGCTCATCGGTGTGCCTCCTGCGGCTCGGGTGCGGTCGGCAGGTCGGGGAAGTGGTGCCCCATGCGCTGCGCCTTGGTCTGCAGGTAGTGCAGGTTGTCCTCGGTGGGGCGCACGACGATCGGCAGGTGCTCGGCGACGTGGACACCGTGCGCCTCCAACCCGGCGCTCTTGGCCGGGTTGTTGGACAACAGGCGCACCGATCCGATGCCGAGGTCCAGCAGTATCTGGGCACCGGTCGCGTACTCCCGCGCGTCGGCCGGCAGCCCGAGGTCGAGGTTCGCGTCGACGGTGTCACGGCCGGAGTCCTGGAGCTCGTACGCGCGTAGCTTGTCGATCAGGCCGATGCCGCGGCCCTCGTGACCCCGCAGGTACACGATGACACCGGCGCCCTCGTGGGTCACCGCTGCCATCGCTGCCTGTAGCTGCGGCCCGCAGTCGCAGCGCTGGGAGCCGAGGACGTCACCGGTCAGGCACTCCGAGTGCAGGCGGACGAGCACGGGCACGCCGGGCCCAGCGGCCACCGGGTCACCGTGCACCAGCGCGACGTGCTCCACGCCGTCGACGACGTTGCGGTAGCCGTGCGCGGTGAACTCCCCGAACTCCGTCGGCAACCGGGTGCTGGCCACGCGGAGGACCTGGCTGCCGTACCGGCGCAGGTGAACGATCAGGTCAGCGATGGAGATCATCGCCAGGTCGTGTGCGTCGGCGAAGTCGCGCAGTTGCGCTCCCCGCTTCATCGTGCCGTCGTCGTTGACGATCTCGGAGATCACGCCACCGGGGGTCAGGCCGGCCAGCCGGGCGAGGTCGACGGCGGCCTCGGTGTGCCCGGCCCGGGCGAGCACCCCGCCCTCGCGGGCCCGCAGCGGGAACACGTGTCCGGGCTGCACCAGCTCGGCGGGCTCGGTCGCGGAGTCGATCAGCACCCGCACGGTACGTGCCCGGTCGGCGGCGCTGATGCCGGTGCTGATGCCGTCGCGGGCGTCCACCGAGATCGTGTACGCCGTGCGCATCCGCTCGCGGTTGTGCGGGGTCATCAGCGGGATGGCCAGCCGGTCCAGCAGCTGACCGGTGACCGGGGCGCAGATGACGCCGCTGGTCCAGCGGATGGTGAAGGCCATCAGCTCCGGGGTGGCCTTGCTCGCGGCGAAGATCAGGTCGCCCTCGTTCTCGCGGCCCTCGTCGTCGATGACCACGACGGCCCGACCGGCCCGGATGTCCTCCACGGCTCGCTGCACGGGGTCCAGGCGCACGCTCACGACACCGTCACCTCGCGTTCGCGACGACGGGTGGGTTCGTCGGGCCCGCGCAGGCGCAGCCAGGTGACGAAGCCGGCCACGCAGAACACCCCGTAGAACGCGTACAGCACCGCGGACGGGTACAGCTCGGCTCGGACCAGGGTCGGTACGCCGACCGCGTCGACGGCGATCCAGATCAGCCAGAACTCCACCCAGCCCCGGGCCATCCCGTACGTCGCGAGGATGCTGCCGGTGAGGATCCACGCCTCGGTCCAGCGGCCGTAGGAGCCCAGGTAGCCGAAGACCCACCAGAACGCCACGGTGCCGACGGCGTACAGGACAACGATCTGGGCCCGCTCGCCCCAGGTCGCCCACCGAGGCGTGATCGCGGTCTTGGCGTGCGGTCCGCGCGCGCGACGCGACTGCGACCAGCGTCGCCAGCCCCAGATCGAGACGCCGACGAAGAAGATCTGGCGCCCCGCCTGGCCGTACAGGTTCTCGTTTGCCGGTGTGTCGAAGACGGCTCCGAGGAACACCGTGAACAGCAGCACGTTGCCGACTATGCCGACGGGCCACGCCCACACCCGGCGGCGCATGCCGCCCAGCGCGGAGGCCAGGCCGAAGACGTTGCCGATGATCTCGCGCCACAGGATGTGGCCGCTACCGATCTGCAGTTCGGCGTCGTAGAGCCAGCTCAGAGGGTCCACGGTCAGCGCTCCTGCGTGGTGGGTGTGCGGGTGGCGAGCAGACGCTCGACGTACTTCGCGAGCACGTCGACCTCGAGGTTGACGACCGATCCGATCGTGGCCGTACCGAGTGTGGTCGCGGCCAGCGTCTCGGGGATCAGCGAGACGGTGAAGCTCGAGCCCTGGGCCGCGTCGTCGACGTCCACGACGGTGAGGGAGATCCCGTCGACCGTGACGGAGCCCTTTGCCACGAGGAAGCGGGCGAGATGGTCCGGTACCGAGACACCGACCAGCTCCCAGTGCTCGGCGGCCCGGCGCTCGAGCACGATGCCGGTGCCGTCGACGTGGCCCTGCACGACGTGCCCGCCGAGACGTCCGTCCGCGCGTACGGCGCGTTCGAGGTTGACCGGACTGCCCGGTCGCAGCGCACCGAGGGACGTCTTGTCGAGGGTCTCGGCCATCACGTCGGCGCGGAAGCTGTCCTCGTCGTGCGCGACGACCGTCAGGCAGCAGCCGTTGACCGCGATCGAGGCGCCGTGGGTGGCGTCGGAGACCACGACCGGCCCTCGTACGGTGAGCCGCGCCGAGTCCGCCCGGCGGTCGAGGCCGACCACCTCGCCGAGCTCCTCCACGATGCCGGTGAACATCAGCTGACCCCTGCCTGGCGGTGGGCCGTGGCGGTGATCCGGAGGTCTCCGTCCAGCACGGTGACGTCCTCGAGGTCCAGCCGCAGGGCGTCGGTCAGTGTGGCGATGCCGGCGTCGGCGAGCGCGGCGGGTCCGGCACCGAGCAGCGCCGGGGCGAGGTAGGCGACCACCTCGTCGACGAGACCGGCCGCCACGAACGCTCCGGCGAGCCGCGGCCCGCCCTCGAGCCACACCTCGTGCACCTCACGGTCGTGCAGGGTCGCGAGCACGGCAGCGAGGTCGTCGGTGCGCAGCGTGACGGTGGGGGCGGCGTCGTCGTGGACGCGGGCCCTCGCGGGCACGTCCCTGCGGCCCACCACCACCCGCAGCGGCTGCCTGGACCGTGGCAGGTCCCGGTCGTCGTCGTCGCGCACGGTCAGCTGCGGGTCGTCGGCCAGGACGGTGCCGGTGCCGACCACGATGGCATCGGCATCGGCACGCAGCCGGTGCACGTCACGGCGGGCCCGCTCACCGGTGATCCAACGGCTGGTGCCGTCCGCGGCCGCACTGCGCCCGTCGAGGGTGGCGGCGTACTTCCAGGTGACGTACGGGCGTCCCCGACCCACCGCAGTGAGCCAACGGCGGTTGAGTGCGTACGCCTCGTCGGCGCACACTCCGGCGAGCACCTCGACACCTGCCGCGCGCAATGCGTCGGCGCCGGCGCCGGCGACCGGGTTCGGGTCGTCCACGGCGTAGACCACGCGGCTCACACCGGCGGTGAGCAGCGCCTGCGTGCAGGGACCGGTGGTCCCGGTGTGGTGACAGGGCTCGAGGGTCACCACCGCAATGGCTCCCACGACGCTGCGACCGGCCCGGGCCAGGGCGTCGACCTCGGCATGGGGGGTGCCCGGCCCGAGGTGACGGCCCACGGCGAGCTCGGCACCGTCAAGGTCCAGCAGCACGCATCCGACGCGGGGGTTGGGCGAGGTGCGGTGCCGTGGTTCCCGGGCAGCCGTCAGGGCGCGACGCATCGCGTGCGTCTCTGCCGGTGTGGGTACCTGTCGCACCGCGTCCCTTCCCGTCCATCGGACTCCGGGGACGCATCGACGGGCGCAGCAGGCACGCCCGCACCCGCGGCCGTACTCCCGCTCCCGCTCGCGTACTGCCTCTCATCCGGACTTTCACCGTCGGTCCCGGAGTTCCACCGGGTCAACCGGACTCCTCGGCGTCGAGGAGCCCGGGTCGCGGACTGTCACCGCCGGTTCGGACTTGCACCGACCCCGGAGCACGCAATTTGAGCTCGACACCGAGTATCGCATGCGGCGTGCGCCCTGGCCCCCAGCCCCTCCGCGCCTTGGCTCCCCGCCCACCGCGCCTTGGCTCCCCCACCGGTCGACCCGCGGCCCCGCCTCCGCGCCTTGGCTCCCCCACCGGTCGATGCGCGCCCGAACCGCGCCTTGGCTCCCCCACCGGTCGATGCGCGCCCGAAATGTGGCATTCAACTGACCCGTACGGGAGCCAAGCCGGCGCGATCGACCCGTACGGGAGCCAAGAAGGCGCGGTCGACCCGTACGGGAGCCAAGAAGGTGCGGTCGACCTGCGTGGCCCCGTCAAGACGGGCCGGCGTGCAAGCGCACCCTTCAGTGGCGGCCGCCGGCCAGCTCGCGCAGCTGCTCGACCGCGGCGTCGGCGTTCTCGGCGGCGAACACGGCCGATCCAGCGACGAACACGTCGGCACCGGCCGACGCGCAGCGCTCGATCGTCTCGCTGGAGACCCCTCCGTCGACCTGCAGCCAGATGTCACCGCCGGTGCGGTCCAGCAGCGCCCGGATCCTGGCGATCTTGGGCAGGCACAGGTCCAGGAACTTCTGCCCGCCGAAGCCCGGCTCGACGGTCATGACGAGCACCATGTCGAGCTCGGGCAGCAGGTCCTCGTACGGATCGATCGGCGTGGCCGGCTTGAGCCCCATCCCGGCACGGGCGCCGAGGCTGCGCAACTCGCGGGCGAGACGTACCGGGGCATGCGCCGCCTC
>JALZKQ010000065.1 GCA_030859165.1 Actinomycetota bacterium | reverse complement strand
CAGCAGCAGTGGGGCCAGCCCGAGCAGCAGCAGCAGCAGTGGGGCCAGCCCGAGCAGCAGCAGCAGTGGGATCACCAGCCCGAGCAGCAGCAGCAGCAGTGGGACCAGCCCGAGCAGCAGCAGCAGCAGCAGTGGGACCAGCCCGAGCAGCAGCAGCACCAGTGGGAGCAGCAGCAGCAGCCAGACGTTGCGCACCCGCCGGACGGTGCTCAGCCATCGGGGCAGCCGGAGCAGTCGGAGCAGGCGGCTGCCGACCCAGACGCAACCCAGTTCTACGGAACCGTCCCGGAGCAGACGTCGACCGACGACACCGCGGCGCCCGCGGCCGAGCCGTCGCAGTCCTCGGACGCCGATACCGACGAGCAGTCCGACGACCGGCGCCCCGGGTGGTGGGCGCCCGGCTCCTGAGCCGAGTCGATCCAACGGGCTCGTCACGGACAGTGACGGGCCCGTCTCAGTGTCCCCAACCGAGCCCAATAACATCGCACGGCTTGACTATTGGGCATTACAGGCATGTAATTTCATTCGTGTCGTCTACTCGGAGCTGCGAACCCGTGAGCGGTCGACACACGGCGGGATCACCAAAGACGAGGGTCGAGGAGGCGGGCACGTGGACGAGTTCGAAGTGCTCGACGTGGAAACCGAAGGACAAAGCTGGCAGGAGCGTGCGCTGTGCGCCCAGACCGATCCGGAGGCCTTCTTCCCGGAGAAGGGGGGGTCCACCCGGGAGGCCAAGAAGGTATGCCTCACGTGTGACGTCCGGGGAGAGTGTCTGGAGTACGCGCTGGCCCACGACGAACGGTTCGGCATCTGGGGCGGGCTGTCCGAGCGTGAGCGGCGCAAGCTGAAGAAGCAGGCCGTCTGAGGCGGTCTGCTGGGCCGCGCACCGATACGAATGGGTGACCGGGGTCACGCCGGCACCGACTGACGATCCGCATCGCTTGCGCGCAGCGGTGCGAGGGCACGCGACCAGTCGAGGATCTCCTCCAGCATGCGGGTCAGGTTCGGCTCCTGGTGCGGACCCGGCGAGAACACGCCGGGCTCGATCGGGTCGTCGAGCTCGAACTCGGTGCGCAGCGACAGGGCGACCTGCGTCCGGACGCCGGCGACCTGCAGCTCGGCGAGCACCAGGCGCAGGTGCTCCACCGCACGGGTGCCACCGTCGAAGCCGTAGCTCACGAAGCCGGCCTCCTTGTCGCTCCACTCCGCGAAGAGGAAGTCGATCGCGTTCAGGGCGGCGGGGACCGAGTGGTTGTACTCCGGGGTGACGAACACGAACCCGTCGAAGGATCCGATGGTGTCCGCCCACCGTCTTGTGTGCGGAGCGCGGTAGTCGCTGAAGATGGCGGGAAGGGGCTCGTCCAGCAGGGGGAGCGAGTGATCGGCGAGGTCAACGACCTCGAAGGTCGTGTCGTCGTGCGCGTGTCGACGGGCGACGTCCTCGACCCATCGAGCGACCATCTCGCCCCCGCGGCCGGGGCGGGTGCTGCCGAGAACGATGCCGATGCGGGTCATGTCGGCTCCTCGTGGCTTGGGTGGGGCTGGACCGATCTGCAACGAGCGTTGTAGTGAATGCAACGAATTTTGCATCGGCTACGGTGATCGCTGTACGCCACGGTGCCGAGGAGGTCTGCGACATGGTCGAGCGGACGATCACGCGGCGCGGCGGGCTCGCCGACAAGCGTCGAGCGATTCTTGCCGGCGCCCTGTCGGTGTTCGCCCGCGACGGTTACACACGGGCCAGCATCGACGCGATCGCCGCCGAGGCTGGAGTCTCCACGCGGACCATCTACAACCACTTCCAGGACAAGGCGGGGCTTTTCGAGGGCGTGATCCAGCACAGTGCGACCCAGGTGGCGGACGCGCAGATCGTGCTCGTCGACCGTCACCTGTGGAAGGTAACGGACCTGGAGGCCGACCTGATCGAGTTCGGCCGCGCGTGGGCCACCCCGATGCCCGACTACGTCGAGCACTTCGCGCTCGTGCGACAGATCAACGCCGAGGCGGGACACTTCCCGCGGGCCGCGATCGACGCCTGGCAGGAGATCGGGCCGCTGCGTGTCCGCCGTGAGATCGGCAGCCGCATGGCGCAGCTGGCGGACAGGGGCCTGCTGAACATCGACGACCCGGACCGGGCTGCCCTCCACTTCACCCTGCTGGTGGCGGTGCACAACCCGTCCTACCGTGGTGCGCCGCTCGCCGACCGCGAGATCGACCTCATGGTCAGAGCCGGGGTCCGCGCCTTCCTGCACGGCTACACCCACTGACCAGAGCCCCCGGGCAAAGGAGACCGATGCGCCACCGACTGTTGGGCGGTACCGGCCGCGGCCCCGAGACGGACCTAGCAGCGTGACCGAGGTCCCGGGGACGCCTGTACGTCCAGGCCGACGCCGTGAGCGGCGGGGCCGTGGGCTGCGTGGGCCCTGGGTGCTGCCCGGCCCGCACTCACCCGACGGCGTCCCGATGTCGGTGCCGCGCCGCGAGGAGTTCGACGCGATCGTGGCCGAGACGGTCGACCGTCTCGAACGCCGCTGGCCCGAAGAGCTGGCCGAGGTGGAATTCGGGGTCGAGGAGACGCCGTGGCTGGATGACGACTGGCACCCCGACCGGGTGCCTCTGTCCACGCTGGCCCGGGGCCGTTCCGGTTCGCCCACGCGGATCGTTGTCTACCGGTGGCCGGTGCGCCGTCGCGCCCGCAGCCCGCACGAGGAACGTCGTCTGGTTCTCGAGGCGCTCGTCGAGCAGGTCGCCGAGATGCTGGGTCGCAGTCCAGGCGAGGTCGACCCGCGGCTCGGCGATGACTGAACGGGCGGTGCCGGACCCCTCGAGGGGCCATCCCGTCGACACGGAGCGAGGCGAGCACGCCAATGCGGCAGGCACCTCGACTGGTTGGGTACCGTCACCTCGTGGCTCCCCTTCGTCGCTGCTCTCGAACAGCCTGCCTGCGCGCTGCGGTGGCGACGCTGACGTACGGGTACGCCGAACAGATCGCGGTGCTGGGCCCCCTGGCCACGTTCGCCGAACCACACTCCTACGACCTGTGCGAAGAACACGCGCAGCGGATGTCGGCCCCCCGCGGGTGGGAGGTGCTGCGGCTCGCACCGGACCCACATGCAGCTGGACCCAGCAGCGACGACCTGCTCGCGCTCGCCGACGCCGTGCGCGAGGCCGCCCGGCCGGTCCCGTGCCACGAACACGACGGCCAGGCCGTCGAGGTGGGTCGTCGCGGGCACCTGCGGGTGCTGCGTTCGCTGGATCAGTGACCCCCCGGCAACCGAGACCACGGTGCGTCGTGTTCGACCTCGACGGCACCCTCACCGACAGCAAGCAGCCGCTGACGCCGCGGATGGCAGCCGGTCTGCGCGGCCTGCTCGGGCTGCTGCCGGTTGCCATCACCACCGGGGGGACCTGGGAGCTCGTCGAGCAACAGGTGCTCGGACACCTCTGTGCGTCGGAGCCGTTGCTGCAACGGCTGTATCTGCTTCCCGTGTCCGGGACCCGTGCCTACGAACGCGTCGACGGCGCTTGGGTCCGTCGGTACTGCCGCGACCTGAACGCCGAGCAGAGGCTCCGGATCACCGACACGTTGCTGTCCGTGGCTGACGAGCTCGGGATCCTCGTCGTCGATCCGTGGGGCGAGGTCATCGAAGACCGGGGTGGGCAGATCACGTACTCGATGCTTGGCCAGCAGGCACCACTGGCGCTCAAGCAGGCGTGGGATCCCGACGGCTCGGCCAAGGAGGTCCTGCGCCGGCTCGTGCAGGAACGTCTTCCGGACATGGCGGTACGGTCGGGCCGCTCGACGTCGGTGGACGTGACTCGTCCCGGTGTCGACAAGGCATACGGAGTGCGGACACTGTCCAGGTCGCTGGGGCTGCCGCTGAGCACGATTACCTACCTGGGGGACCGCCTCGGCCCGGGCGGCAACGACGAGCCGGTGCGGTCGCTGCAGGGGGTCGTCTGCGTCGAGGTGACCCGGTGGCAGCAGACCGCGCGATGGGTGGAGGCACTCCTGCGCGCCGGCACGCCATGATGGGCTGTGCCCGCGGTCGTCACCCCGCCCACAGCCACTGCGACCCACCGACAGGGAGCCACCGATGAACGTCGACGCCCGACTGCTCGAGATCCTGGTCTGTCCTGCGTGCCGTGCCACGCTCACCGTCGACCACACGGCAAACGAGCTGATCTGCAACGGCTGCGGTCTGGCCTACCCGGTACGCGACGACATCCCGGTGATGCTGGTCGACGAGGCACGCTCGCCTGCAACCGCCGAGCCCTCCGCCAGCGGTGACGACAGCACCACGGGCTGATCTCGGCGTGTTCGAAGACTCCCGGCTCGACGACGACCAGGCACTGGCCGCTGTTGACGCCGCGTTGCGCCGCCTCGCCGAGGCCGGAGCCAGGGTCCGGCAAGCGGTCGGTGCCTGCGCGGACGTGGTGGAACAGCTCCGCAGCGACGACGCTCCGCGCGCCGTGGTCGCCGCCGGCGGCGACGCGCGGCTGCTACGCGCGGTGCTGGAGCCCTCCTGCCCGGTCCCGTTCGTCGCCTGGCCGGGACCGGGGTTGCCCGGATGGACCGGAAGCCTGGACACGGTGGTGGTCACGGCGGCCGGCCCAGGAGCGACCGGTGTCGACGAAGCGGCGATCTCCGCGGTGGCGGAAGCAGTACGACGGGGGTGCGGTCTCGTGGTCGCTGCAGACCCCCACTCCGGCATCGCCCAGCTCGCCGCCGGACGGCACACCACGCTGTTGCCCGTGAGCAGCGCCGATCCGCTGGCCGCCGCGGTGGTCATGCTGCAGGCGTCGCACGCACTGGGACTCGGGCCCGACGTCGACGTCGAGTCGGTGGCCACCGCCCTGGACGACGTGGCGGTCGAGTGCTCGCCGTTCGTGGACATGGTGCACAGCCCGGCCAAGGAGCTGGCCCTGCGGCTCGCAGACGCCACCCCGGTGCTGTGGGGCGGCTCGGTCCTGGCCGCGCGGGCGGCCCGGCGCGTGGCGGAGGGGCTGCGACGGACCACTGGTCGCTCGTGCCTGGCCGCCGCCGCCGACCAGCTGCTCCTGGTGGTGGCCCATGCGGCACCGCGCGACCTGTTCGCAGATCCGTACGACGACGGTGCCGCCACGCTGCCGCCGGCGCTGGTGGTCCTCGAGGACGGGACCGAGAACGCGCTCATCCGCGAGCAGCGTGGTCGGCTGCTGAGCGCGGCCTCCGCGCACGGCGTCCGAACGGGGACGCTCGTGGCCGCCCACGGCTCGCCGGTTGCCCGCTATGCGTCCCTGCTCGCGCGTGGCAGCTATACGGCTGTCTACCTCGGCGTCGGCCTGGGCGCCGATCCGCCGGTGTAGCCCGGGTGTCGTAGACTGGATGGTAGTCCTCCCGTCTGGGGCCAGATGGCTCGTGGGCCGGGTTTTCAGTTCCCGGCACGAGGACCCCGCAGCGCAGCGTCGGAGCCAGAGCAGTCACCGGCTCCGCGCAGCCACGCCTGCCGACGCGTGCGCCGATCCGGTCCGACACGACACGACAGAAGGACTCAGCATGGATTTCAAGGTCGCCGACCTCGCCCTGGCCGACTTCGGCCGCATGGAGATCACCCTCGCCGAGCACGAGATGCCCGGTCTCATGGCGATGCGTGAGCGCTACGCCGACGCCAAGCCGCTGGACGGGGCCCGCATTGCCGGGTCGTTGCACATGACCGTGCAGACCGCCGTGCTCATTGAGACGCTGGTCGACCTCGGCGCCGACGTGCGGTGGGCCTCCTGCAACATCTTCTCCACCCAGGACCACGCCGCCGCTGCTGTGGTCCTCGGCCGTGGCGGCACCGTCGCGGATCCGCAAGGGGTCCCCGTGTTCGCGTGGAAGGGCGAGACGCTCGCGGAGTACTGGTGGTGCACGAGCCAGATCCTGCGTTGGCCGGGCGCGCAGACGCCGAACATGATCCTCGACGACGGCGGCGACGCAACCATGCTCCTCCACCTCGGCACCGAGTACGAAGCCGCCGGTGAGGTGCCGTCGCCGGAGAGCACCGACAACGCCGAGTTCAAGGAGGTCCTCTCCCTGCTGACCCGTTCGCTGCCGGAGGACGACCGGCGCTGGACGACCATCGGGCAGGGTGTCCAGGGCGTCACCGAGGAGACCACGACGGGTGTCATGCGCCTCTACGAGCGGTTCCGCGACGGCACGCTGCTGTTCCCGGCGATCAACGTCAACGACTCCGTCACCAAGTCGAAGTTCGACAACAAGTACGGCTGCCGGCACTCGCTGATCGATGGCATCAACCGTGCCACCGACGTGCTGATCGGCGGCAAGGTCGCCGTCGTCTGCGGTTACGGTGACGTCGGCAAGGGGTGCGCCGAATCGCTGCGCGGCCAAGGGGCCCGCGTCATCGTCACCGAGATCGACCCGATCTGCGCGCTGCAGGCGGCCATGGACGGCTACCAGGTCGCCCGCCTGGACGACGTGATCGACACCGCCGACCTGATCATCACCGCCACCGGAAACCTCGGCGTCGTCACCGCCGAGCAGATGGGGCGCATGAAGCACCAGGCGATCCTGGGCAACATCGGCCACTTCGACAACGAGATCGACATGACCGGCCTGGAACGGATCCCCGGCATCAGCCGTACGACGGTCAAGCCGCAGGTCGACGTGTGGACCTTCCAGGACGGCCACGCGATCATCGTGCTCTCCGAGGGCCGGCTGATGAACCTCGGCAACGCGACCGGACACCCGTCGTTCGTCATGTCGAACTCCTTCACCAACCAGGTCCTCGCCCAGATCGAGCTCTGGACGAAGATCGAGGAGTACCCCGTTGGTGTCTACGTGTTGCCCAAACACCTCGACGAGGAGGTCGCCCGCCTGCACCTCGACGCGCTCGGCGTACGGCTGACCGAACTGACCAAGGAGCAGGCCGCCTACCTCGGCCTGCACGTCAACGGGCCGTACAAGTCCGACCACTACCGGTACTGACCCGTCGTACTGTGGGGGTCCATGTCGTGACACGAGAGGGGCCCGGAATGGACGCGGAGCAGCGTGCCGTGAGCCAGCCCGGCTCCAGGAGCGGCGCCAAGGGCACGGTGCTGATCGTCGACGACGACGCGGCGCTGGCGGAGATGCTGACCATCGTGCTCGGCAACGAGGGGTTCACGACCGCCGTGTGCCCGACCGGGGACGGCGCCCTTGCGGCCTTCCGGAGCAGCCGTCCCGACATCGTCCTGCTCGACCTCATGCTGCCGGGCATCGACGGTATCGACGTCTGTCGCGCCATCCGGGCCGAGTCGGGCGTGCCCATCGTCATGCTCACCGCCAAGACCGACACGGTCGACGTCGTCGTCGGGCTGGAGTCCGGTGCCGACGACTACATGGTCAAGCCCTTCAAGCCCAAGGAGTTGGTCGCCCGCATCCGCGCCCGGCTGCGCCGCTTCGACGACGAGGCGCCCGAGGTCATCAACGTCGGTGACCTGGTGATCGACGTCGCCGGGCACAGCGTCACACGCGCCGGCACGGCCATCGCCCTGACACCGCTGGAGTTCGACCTGCTGCTGTGCCTGGCCCGCAAGCCTTGGCAGGTCTTCACCCGAGAGATCCTGCTAGAGCAGGTCTGGGGCTACCGGCACGCCGCCGACACGCGTCTGGTCAACGTGCACGTGCAGCGCCTGCGCTCCAAGATCGAGCACGACGCGGAAGCGCCGGAGGTCGTACTCACCGTGCGTGGCGTCGGCTACAAGGCCGGCTCGGCCTGAGCCCGTGTCCACGCCGGTTCCCGATCGGGCGCAGCAGGCGTCACGACCAGTGGTGCGCAGCTTCCTCATCCGCGCCGCGAGGGGAGCGGTGGCTCCCGGACGAGCGGCGAGACGCGTGTACGTACGCTCGATCCAGGCCCGGGTCGTCATCTCCATCCTGTTGCTCTCGGCGATCGTGATCACGCTGGTCGGGATTGTGCTCACTCGCCAGATCGCCGAGGGACTCACCGAGTCCAAGAGGGCACAGGCGGTGTCCGAGGGCGCCGCAGGGGTCCAGTTCGCCCAGGGCTCGCTCGACGCGGAGCCGCCCTCGAGCACGCAGGGAACACAGTCGCTGCTGCTCAACCCGCTGCAGAGCGCCCTGGTGTCGCGGGGAGGCGCCGAGCGCTCGTACGAGATCGTGCTCGTCGGCCCGATCCAGACCTCCAGCCCGGTCGGCGCCCGTTACAGCGATGACGACCTGTCGTTGGACGTGATCCCGGTGGACCTGCAGACCAAGGTCGCCGATGGCTCTGGGCTGGCCTCCACCTACACCCGCATGCCCGCTCCGGGCGGTGCGGCGCAGTCGGTCCCGGCGGTGGTCGTCGGCTCGCAGGTGCGCGTGCCCAGCACCGGTGACGTGTTCGGCCTGTACTACCTGTTCCCCATGGACGACGAGCAGCAGGCGCTGTCACTGGTCCGTCGGGGGCTGATCGCGGCCGGTGCCGCCCTGATGGCTCTGATTGCGGGAGTCGCGTGGGTGGTCACCCGCCAGGTGGTGACTCCGGTCGGATTGGCCCGACGGATCGCTGAGCGACTCGCGGCGGGCCGGCTGGAGGAGCGCATGCACATCCGTGGCGAGGATGACCTCGCGCGCCTGGGTACGTCGTTCAACAAGATGGCCGAGAGCCTGCAACGCCAGATCCGCCAGCTCGAGGAGCTCTCCCGGGTCCAACAGCGCTTCGTGTCCGACGTCTCGCACGAGCTGCGCACTCCGCTCACGACCGTGCGGATGGCGGCCGACGTGCTGCACGACGCACGGACGAGCTTCGACCCGGTCACGGCGCGCAGCGCCGAGCTGCTGCAGGCCGAGCTCGACCGGTTCCAGGACCTGTTGACCGACCTGCTGGAGATCAGCCGCTTCGACGCCGGCGCGGCCAAGCTCGAAGCGGAGACGGTCGACCTAGTGGCCGTGGCCAGGCGGGTCGTCGACTCGCACGAGTCGCTGGCCGCCCGCGCACGGGTGACGCTCGTCGTGGTCGCCCACGGATCGGTGCTCGTGGACGCAGACGTCCGCCGGATCGAACGCATCGTGCGCAACCTGGTCGGCAACGCCATCCGGTACGCCCACTCCGAGCGCGTCGAGGTGCGGGTGACCGGCGACGAGCGCGCTGTCGCCCTTGCGGTCCGCGACTGGGGGATCGGGCTTCAGGCGGGCGAGTCGACCCTGGTGTTCAACCGCTTCTGGCGCGCCGACCCGGCGCGGGCCCGTGCCGGGGGCGGGACCGGCCTCGGCCTGGCCATCGCCCGCGAGGACGCGATGCTGCACGGCGGCTGGCTGCAGGCGTGGGGAGCGCCCGGCCAGGGCACGCAGTTCCGGCTCACGCTGGCTCGTACGCTCGGCGACGATATCGAGAAGTCGCCGCTTCCGCTCATCCCCGAGGACGGCCCGACGGCAGGGGTGGGTGGGGCGTACGCCCGGCTCGAGCCACCGTCGCACGACCCGGTGGTGCTGGACCGGTGAGCCGCCTGACGAGCCGCCCTCCGGGCCGGTCCCGCGCCCGGGCGGCCGGCATCACGGTGCTGGCCGTGATGCTCCTGACCGGTGCCTGCAGCGAGATCCCCGACTCCGGTCCGGTCGTAGTCGTCGAGCAGAGCCCCGTCGAGGAGTCGCTGCAGGGTCGGTACGTCCCCGCGGCCCCTACCGACGGTGACAGCCCGGCGAACGTGGTGGACGACTTCCTGGAGGCGATGCAGCCGATACCGGTCGGCACCGACGTCGCCCGCCAGTACCTCACCCGTGACGCCGCGGAGTCCTGGGACCCGTCGCAGGCGACGGTCGTGTACGAGTCGGCGATCGCGCTCGAGGAAGCCCCTGGACTGGTCCAGACCGAACTGGTCGAGGTCGCCCGGCTGGACGAGCAGGGGGCCTACTATCCACGCGACCAAGCCGATGAGAGGCAGTCGGTGCGCTTGCGGCTCGAGAAGCAGGATGGTCAGTGGCGCATCGCCGACCTGCCGGACGCCCTCTACATCGACTCGTCGTACTTCCGCACCAACTACAGCTCGTACTCGCTGTTCTTCTTCGACCTCAGTGGCGAGACGCTGGTCCCCGACCCGGTCCACCTGCCCGACGGCGAGCAGCTCGGGACCCGGTTGGTCCGGTCGCTGCTCCAGGGACCGACTGCCTCGGCCTTCCAGCAGTTGCGGACGGCGCTGCCCGCGCCCTCGAGCCTCGAGGTCGCCGTGCCGGTGGCCGCGGAGGCAGTGGCCGAGGTCCGGCTGTCCGGTGTGCAGGCACCTGTCCCGGCCACCCAGGCGGAGATGTTGTCGGCACAGCTGGTGTGGACGTTGCGTCAGGTCCCTGACCTGCGGGGGGTCCGGATCCTCGTCGACGACGAGCCGTTGGATGCCGGCGGAGCCGGCGAGGTGCAGGGGTTGGGGCAGTGGGACGCCTACGGTCCCAGCTCGACGTCGGAGCGTGAGTCGCTGTACGCGTTGCAGGGCTCGCGGCTGCACACGGTCATCGACGGCGACCTCGAACCGGTGCCCGCGGCCGTGGGCGAGCGAGACCAGGATCTGCGGTCGGTCATCCTCGACGGCACGGTCCAGCAGCTGTGGGGAGTGAGCGGCGACGGCACGCGGGTGGTGAGCGCCGGCACCGGTGTCGGGGAGGAAGGCCAGCCGGTGGAGCGTTACCGCGGATCCGATCTCGTGCCACCGGTGATCACCCGCGGCGGTACGGTGCTCAGCGTCGACCGGGGCGACGGCGGCTCCACCCTCGTCGTGATCGACGAGGTCGACAGAGCCCCTCGAACCCTCTCGCTCGGACCGCTCGGAGCCTCGCGCGTGGTTCGCTTCGCCGTCGCGCCGGGCGGGCAGCGCTTCCTGGCCGTCGCCCGCGTCGAGGGAGCCCGCCTACCGGGGCCGCCGCAGCTGTTCACCGGGTGGCTGAGATACTCCGCCGACGGTGCCGAGATCCTCGGCGTGAACGGGGTCCGTCCGGTGACGGTGGCCTCGGCGCAGTTGCGCGACATTCGCGATGCCGGCTGGGTCGACGCGGCGACCATGGCGGTGCTGGCCAGGGCGGACGGACCACAGGTGGAACTGATCGCGGTGAGCGTCGACGGTGCCGTCCTGATCGAGGGCGAGGTGCCGACCGAGCCGCTGCCCGAGCTGCTGGACCCGGTCGAGATCGCCGTCGCCGGCACCGCCGACGCAACGCTGTACGCCCGGTCCGCCGACGGCACCCTATGGGCCAACGACGAGGGCGGGTGGTCCCAGGTGGACACCGAACCGGTCACCTCGCCGGCGTTCGCCCGGTGACCGGTTCACGGCGCGCGGGGCCCGTCCACAAGCACGACAGCGGCGCCCCCGCCGGATCGCTGCCCGCGCCACCGTGGTGGTGTGAACCGACGCATCGAGCCCGCCACCGGGTGGCGTGACGGCGCGAGTGACCTGCTGCTGGGTGGGCGATGCGCAGGCTGCGACCGGCCGGGTCGTCGTCTGTGCCCCGCCTGCGCGCGAGGCTGCCGTGCCGATCCGTTCGGGGCGATGCCCGATCCCGCACCGCCTGGCCTGGTCGCGCCCCCGGTGCTGGTGGTGGCCGCGGCCGGCTACCACGGCGTGGTGCGTCAGCTGGTCGTCGGTCTCAAGGAGCACCGCCGCTTCGCCGTCGCGCGGCCACTGGGTGGCCTGCTCGCCGCCTCGGTGGCCGCCGCCCTGCTCGAGCTCGACCTGGTGGTGGCCCCCGTCACGCTGGTCCCGATGCCGTCGACACGTGCCGCCGTACGGAGCCGTGGCCACGATGCCGTTGCCGGCCTGGCGCGCCGCGCGGCGCAGGTGCTGCGCAGCCACGGTGCCGACG
>JALZKQ010000054.1 GCA_030859165.1 Actinomycetota bacterium | reverse complement strand
GGGTCGACCCCGCACGCTACAGCGGGTTTGCCTTCGGCATGGGCATCGACCGTTCGCTGATGTTTCGCCATGGTGTCGCTGACATGCGCGACATCGTCGAAGGTGACCTCCGATTCACTCGCGCCTTCGGGACGGAGATCTGATGCGCGTCCCGCTGTCCTGGCTGCGCGAGTACGTCGACCTGCCCGATCCGGTCAACGCCAAGGAGCTTGCCGACCGGCTGACGATGCTTGCCCTGAAGCTGGAGAAGCTGCACGAGGTCGGCGTTTCCGGTCCGCTCGTGGTCGGCCGCGTGCTGTCGCAGACCCCGGAGACCCACTCCAACGGCAAGACAGTCAACTGGTGCCGCGTCGACGTCGGGCCACAGCACAACCAGCCCGACCCGGACGGCGGTCCACCGGGGCGAGGGATCGTCTGCGGGGCGCACAACTTCGCCCCCGGCGACCTGGTCGTGGTCGCACTGCCGGGCGTGGTGCTGCCCGGTGCCTTCACGATCGGCGCCCGCAAGACGTACGGCCACGTCTCCGACGGGATGATCTGCTCGGCTGCCGAACTCGAGCTCGGCAGCGACCACGACGGCATCATCGTGCTGCCGCCCGACACGGCGCAGCCGGGGGCCGACGCCTCGGCGCTGCTCGGTCTGAACGACATCGTGCTCGAGCTGGAGGTCGCCACCGACCGCGGCTATGCCCTGTCGATCCGGGGGGTGGCCCGTGACACCGCGCTGGCGTACGACCGACAGTTCCGCGACCCAGCCGAGGTCGCGGTCACGGCCGCAGCGGGCGAGGCGTACCCGGTGCGGGTCGAGGACACCGAGCGGTGCGACCGATTCGTCGCCCGCACCGTCAGCGGCTTCGACCCGGCCGCGCCCACGCCCTGGTGGATGGCGAGGCGGCTGCAGCTGGCCGGGATGCGGTCGATCTCGCTCGCCGTCGACGTCACCAACTACGTGATGCTGGAGCTCGGGAATCCGATCCACGGCTACGACCGGGACCGGCTGGTCGGGCCGATCGTGGTCCGGCGGGCGGAACCGGGTGAGACCCTGCGGACCCTGGACGGCGCGCTCCGCACCCTGGTCGCCGACGACCTGCTGATCACCGACGACAGCGGACCGATCGGGCTGGCCGGCGTGATGGGCGGGGAGTTGACCGAGATCACTGCGACGACGACATCAGTAGTGATCGAGGCGGCGCACTTCCAGGCCCGCTCGACCGGGCGGATGGCCCGGCGGCACCGGCTGATGTCCGAGGGTGCACGACGCTGGGACCGCGGGGTCGACCCCCAGCTGGCGGAGGTCGCCGCCCAGCGAGTGGCGAACCTGTTGGCCGAACACGGCGGCGCGCGAATCGACCCGGGTGCGACGGTCGTCGGTGCGCCGGCCGCACCGGCGGTGATCACCATCGACGCGACACTGCCCGCACGGGTCACCGGCATCGACGTCGCGCCGGACTCCGCCGTCGCTGCCATGCGCGCCGTGGGGTGCGCCGTCGAGGAGACCGGCTCGGGCCTGTCGGTTCGCCCGCCGAGCTGGCGACCCGACCTCACCGACCCGTACGACCTGGTGGAGGAAGTGGCCCGGGTCATTGGCTACCACCGCATCCCTTCGGTGCTGCCGACCGCGCCTCCCGGTCGTGGCCTGACCACCGAGCAGCGGCTGCGCCGGCGGGTCGGGCACCTGCTCGCCGGGCGCGGCCTCACCGAGGTGCTGGCCTACCCCTTCGTCGGCGAGCCAGACCTCGATGCGCTCGGGCTCGCCGAGCACGACACACGTCGCCGCGCTGTCCGGGTGGCCAACCCGATCTCCGAACGCGAGCCCCTGCTGCACACGACGTTGGCGCCGGCGCTGCTGAAGACGCTGGCCCGCAACGTCGGACGGGGCCACGCCGACGCCGCACTGTTCCTGCTCGCACCGGTCTTCTGGATCGGGGAGCGGGACCTGCCGGCGGCGCCGCTTCCGCCAGTCGAGCGGGCTCCCAGCGTGGCGGAGCGTGCGGCCCTGGACGCCGCCCTGCCCGCTCAGCCGATTCATCTCGCGGTCGTGCTCAGCGGCGAGCGTGACCCGGCCGGCTGGTGGGGGCAGTCTCGCCAGGCCAGCTGGGCGGACGCGATCGAGACGGTGCGGGCCGTCGGACGGGTGCTGCACGTGGACGTGCAGGTGGCCCGGGCGGTACATGCGCCGTGGCACCCCGGCCGCTGTGCAGAGCTGTCGGTGCAGGGGAGCAGCGTGGGCTACGCCGGCGAGCTGCACCCGCGGGTCTGCGAGGCCTTCGGCGTCCCGCCTCGCAGTGCGTACGCCGAGGTGGATCTCGAGGTCTTGATGGCCGCTGCCCCGCCGGTCGTGACCGCTCCGAAGTTGTCGACGATGCCGGTGGCCAAGCAGGACGTGGCGTTGCTGGTGGACAAGAAGGTACCGGCTGCTGAGGTCGAGGCCGCCCTGCGTGCTGGTGCCGGAGCCTTGCTGGAGGAGATCCGGCTGTTCGACGTCTACACCGGTCACCCGGTGCCCGAGGGCAAGAAGTCGCTGGCGTTCGCCCTGCGATTCCGGGCACCGGATCGCACGCTTACCGAGGCGGAAGTCACCCGGGCTCGCGACGCCGCTGTCGATCGTGCCGTCAGCGAGTGCAAGGCCGAACCTCGGAGTTGACCGTATGACTTTGCTCATGACTGCATAGTCATGCGAGACTGCTGCCATGACTCCGTTTCGCGCCGCCGTCGCCGGTGCCAGTGGGTACGCCGGAGGTGAGCTGCTGCGACTGCTGCTTGGCCACCCGGATGTCGAGATCGGCGCCCTGACTGCCGGCAGCAACGCCGGCACCCCGCTATGCGATCACCATCCACACCTCACCCCGCTCGCCGACCGGCTGCTCGAGGACACCACGGCGCAGGTGCTCTCCGGTCACCACGTGGTCTTCCTCGGGCTGCCGCACGGCGCCTCGGCCGACGTCACGGCAAGGCTCGGGGCCGACACGCTGGTGATCGACTGCGGCGCCGACTTCCGACTGAGCGACGGTGCGGACTGGCAGACGTTCTACGGCGGAGAGCACGCCGGGAGCTGGCCGTACGGCCTGCCCGAGCTGCCGGGACAGCGAGCCGCGCTCGCGGGTGCGACCCGGATAGCTGTGCCCGGGTGCTTCCCGACCGTGTCCACGCTGGCCATGCTGCCGGCGGTGCAGGCCGGGCTGGTCGACAGCTCCGGCATCGTGGTCGTGGCGGTCACCGGCACCTCTGGCGCCGGCCGGTCCCTCAAGCCGCACCTGTTGGGAGCCGAGGTGATGGGCAACGCGAGCGCCTACGGGGTCGGCGGCGTGCACCGGCACACGCCGGAGATCGAGCAGAACCTGCGGGCCGCCGGGGCCGACGACGTCCGGGTCTCCTTCACACCGGTGCTGGCGCCGATGCCGCGAGGGATCCTCGCGACCGCCTCCGCACCGCTGGTCGCTGCCACCGCGGATGTGCGTGCGGCGTACGAGAAGGCGTACGCCGACGAGCCGTTCGTGCACCTGCTCGCCGAGGGCCGCTGGCCACAGACCAAGGCGGTCGCGGGGTCCAACTGCGTCCACGTGCAGGTCGGCGTCGACGAACGTACGAGCCGGGTGGTGGTCGTGGCGGCGATGGACAACCTCACCAAGGGCACCGCCGGTGGGGCGATCCAGTCGATGAACGTGGCCCTGGGCCTGCCCGAGACCACGGGGCTGCCGATCGTGGGGGTGGCACCATGACCGTCACCAGCGCCGCTGGGTTTCGGGCCGCGGGTGTGGCCGCCGGGCTCAAGGCCTCCGGCGACCTGGACATGGCGGTCATCGTCAACGACGGGCCGCGCCAGGCTGCCGCCGGGGTCTTCACCGCCAACCGCTGCAAGGCCAACCCGGTGCTGTGGAGCGAACAGGCGTTGGCCGCCGGCGTCGCTCATGCGGTCGTTGTCAACTCCGGCGGGGCCAACTGCTACACCGGCGCCGACGGGTTCGCCGTCACCCACCGCACCGCGGAGGTCGTCGCGGAGGCGCTCGGCGTCGGCGCGGTCGACGTCCAGGTGTGCTCCACCGGGCTGATCGGCCTGCTCAACGACGCCGACACGGTGGCGCGGGGCGCGCTGGCCGCGGTCGATGCGTTGACCGCCGACGGCGGGGACGCCGCGGCCCGCGCCATCATTACCACCGACTCTGTGCCGAAGCAGGCGGCGGTCACAGGCGCCGGGTTCACCGTCGGCGGGATCGCCAAGGGTGCCGGCATGCTCGCCCCGGCCCTGGCCACGATGCTGGTCTTCCTCACCACCGACGCCGACGTCGACGCCGCCACCTGTGACGGGGCGCTGCGGGCAGCCACCGCCGGCACGTTCGACAGGCTGGACTCCGACGGCTGCATGTCCACCAACGACACGGTGCTGCTGCTGGCCAGTGCCGCGAGTGGCACCACGCCTGCCCGCACGGAGTTCTTCGAAGCCGTACGAGCGGTCTGTCATGACCTGGCGATGCAGCTGCTCGCCGACGCCGAGGGCGCCGACCACGAGATCGCAATCGAGGTGCGCGGGGCGGCCAGCGAGTCCGATGCCGTCGAGGTGGCCCGCTCGGTCGCGCGCAGCAACCTGTTCAAGTGCGCGGTCTACGGCAGGGACCCCAACTGGGGCCGCGTCCTGGCCTCGATCGGCACCACGAGTGCAGCGTTCGACCCCAGCGACCTCGACGTCGCCCTCAACGGGGTGTGGGTGTGCCGCGCCAGCACCCCCGCCGAGGACCCCTCGACCATCGACCTGCAGCCTCGCGAGGTGCACGTGCGGATCGACCTGAAGTCCGGGCCCGCGTCCGCGACCGTCTGGACCAACGACCTGACCGTTGCCTACGTGCACGAGAACTCGGCGTACTCGTCGTGAAGATCCACTCCGCGCCTCCCGCCGGCATCGCGCAGGCTGCTGTCGACAAGGCCGCCATCCTCACCGAGGCCCTGCCGTGGATCGAGCAGTTCCACGGCACGACGATCGTGGTGAAGTACGGGGGCAACGCGATGATCGACGCGGACCTCAAGCAGGCGTTCGCCGAGGACATCGTCTTCCTGCGGCTGTGCGGGGTCCGGGTGGTCGTCGTACACGGCGGAGGACCGCAGATCTCCACGATGCTGGCCCGTCTGGGCATCGAGTCGGAGTTCCGCGGCGGCCTGCGGGTCACCACTCCGGAGGCGATGGACGTCGTCCGGATGGTGCTCGTCGGCCAGGTCGGACGCGAGCTCGTCGGCCTGCTCAACGCGCACGGGCCGTACGCGGTCGGCCTGTCCGGCGAGGACGCCGGGCTGTTCACCGCCGCCCGCCGCGAAGCCCTCATCGACGGCGAGCAGGTCGACCTCGGGTTGGTCGGCGACGTCGTCGAGGTGCGCCCGGAGACGGTGCTCGACCTGATCGAGGCCGGCCGGATCCCGGTGGTCTCCACGGTGGCCCCCGACGTGGACGGCCAGGTGCACAACGTCAACGCCGACACCGCGGCGGCTGCCCTTGCGGTGGCCCTCGAGGCCACCAAGCTGGTCGTGCTGACCGATGTCGCCGGCGTCTACGAGAACTGGCCGGACAGCGCGGACCACATCGCCGAGATGACCACGACCGAGCTCGAGGAGCTGATGCCGTTGCTGGTGTCCGGCATGGTGCCCAAGATGGAGGCGTGCCTGCAGGCCGTGCGGGCGGGCGTCCCGCGTGCCAGCGTCATCGACGGCCGGGTCAGGCACTCACTGCTGCTCGAGATCTTCACCGACGAGGGTGCCGGCACGATGGTGGTGGACCAGTGAGCGCCGGGCTGACCGAACGCTACGCGCAGGCGGTGATGAACACCTTCGGTCCCCCGCGGCGGGTTCTGGTCCGGGGGGCGGGCTGTCACGTCTGGGACGCCGACGGTCGCCGCTACCTCGACCTGCTCGCCGGCATCGCGGTCAACGCGCTCGGCCACGCGCACCCGTCGGTCGTGTCTGCCGTGGCCGACCAGCTCGCGACGCTCGGCCACGTCTCCAACTTCTTCGCCAGCCCACCGCAGATCGCGCTCGCCGAGCGCCTGCTCGACCTGCTCGGTCAGCCAGGCCGGGTCTTCTTCACCAGCTCGGGCACCGAGGCCAACGAGGCCGCCTTCAAGGCGACCCGCAGGACCGGGCGTACGCGGATCGTCTCCACCGTGGGGGCCTTCCACGGCCGGTCGATGGGGGCGCTGGCGCTCACCTGGAAGCCGGCGTACCGGGAGGCCTTCGCACCGCTGCCCGGGGACGTCACGTTCGTCGAGTACGGCGACGTCGCCGCCCTCGAGGCGGCCGTGGACGACACCACCGCCGCTTTCGTGGTGGAACCGGTCCAGGGCGAGAACGGCGTCATCGAGGCGCCGACGGGCTATCTGGAGGCGGCCCGCGACATCACCAGCCGCCACGGCGCCCTGCTGTGGGTGGACGAGGTGCAGAGCGGGGTCGGTCGCACCGGCGCCTGGTTCGCCCACGCCGCCACCGGGGTCGTCCCGGACCTGCTCACCCTGGCCAAGGGGTTGGGCTCGGGCTTCCCGGTCGGTGCGTGCATCGGCGTCGGCACGGCCGGCACGCTGCTTGGCCCGGGCGAGCACGGCACCACCTTCGGTGGCAACCCGGTGGCCGCCGTCGCCGGCCTCACGACCCTTGACGTGATCGAACGCGACGGCCTGCTCGCACACGTGCAGGCCGCCGGTCGGCACTTCGCCAGGCAGGTCGAGGCCCTGGCGCACCCGCTGGTGTCCCACGTCCGCGGGCGCGGTCTGATGCGCGGCATCTCGCTGACCTCCGAGATCGCACCGGCCGTCGTGTCGGCCGCCCTCGTCGAGGGCTTCATCATCAACGCGACCGATCCGAGCACGCTGCGGATCGTCCCACCGCTGATCGTGACGACCACGCAGCTCGACACCTTCGTCGACGCCCTGCCGGGCCTCCTCGACGCCGCCGCGAATGGAGCCGGGACATGACCAGGCACTTCCTTCGCGACGACGACCTGAGCCCGGCCGAGCAGGCCGAGGTCCTCGACCTCGCCGACCGGTTCGCGGCCGACCGGTTCGCGCGGCGTCCGCTGGAGGGCCCGCGGGCGGTTGCGGTGGTGTTCGACAAGCCCTCCACCCGGACCCGGGTGTCGTTCTCGGTCGGCGTGGCCGAGCTCGGCGGCTACCCGCTGGTCATCGACGCGCAGACCTCGCAGCTGGGCACCGGCGAGAGCATCGAGGACACCACCCGGGTCCTGGACCGTCAGTGCGCGGCGATCGTGTGGCGCACCTTCGGCCAGGACCGCATCGAGACGATGGCCGCCGTGTCGAGGGTGCCCGTACTCAACGCCCTCACCGACGCCTTCCACCCCTGCCAGGTTCTCGCCGACCTGCAGACCGTACGTGCCCGCAAGGGCCGCCTGTCCGGCCTGACACTGGCGTACTTCGGTGACGGCGCGAACAACATGGCGCACAGCTACCTGCTCGCCGGCGCCACCGCCGGGGTGCACGTGCGCATCGCGACGCCGGACGGGTACGCCCCGGACTCGGCTGTGCTCGCCGACGCGACCGCGATCGCCGCGGTCAGCGGCGGGTCGGTCAGCGTGACCGACGACGCACGGGCCGCTGCCGTCGGTGTGGACGTGCTCGCGACCGACACGTGGGTGTCGATGGGCCAGGAGGCTCAGGCGGACAGGCGCTCGCAGCCGTTCGTGCCGTACCGGCTCAGCGAGGACCTGCTCGCGCTGGCCGACGCCGGGGCCGTCGTCTTGCACTGCCTGCCGGCCCACCGCGGCCAGGAGATCGACGCGGCGGTGATCGACGGGCCGCAGAGCGTGGTCTGGGACGAGGCCGAGAACCGGCTGCACGCGCAGAAGGCACTGCTGAGTTGGCTGCTTGCCCGAACGGAAGGGCAGGTGCCGACATGAGCGCCGAGGCAGGTGTGCCGGCCACCAAGGCCGCCCGCCAGCAGCTGATCGTCGACCTGCTCGGCTCGCGGTCGGTGCGGTCGCAGACCGAGCTCGCGGAGTTGCTGCTGGGCTCGGGGGTGAGCGTCAACCAGGCGACTCTGTCACGCGACCTGCTCGAGCTCGACGCGGTCAAGGTCCGCAGCCGCAGCGGCGGCCTGGTGTACGCGGTGCCGGGGGAGGGCGGGGACCGCAGACCGATCGAGTCCGGCGGGACCGAGGCGTCCTCGAGCCGGTTGGCCCGGCTGGCCGGGGAACTCCTGGTCAGCGCGCGGGCCTCGGCCAACCTGGTCGTGCTCCGCACCCCTCCGGGGGCAGCGCAGTTCTTCGCCTCCGCGATCGACCACGCCGCCCACCCCCACGTGCTCGGCGCGATCGCCGGGGACGACACGGTGCTGGTGATCAGCGACCGCCCCGACGGCGGCGCCGAGGTCGCCGACCACTTCATGGCAATGGCGCAACGAGCCTGTCAGCAGTCCGGCAACACCGACAACAAGGAGTCGTCATGACCGAACGGGTCGTACTCGCCTACTCCGGAGGCCTCGACACCTCTGTGGCCATCGGCTGGATGGCCGAGCAGACCGGCGCCGAGGTCGTCGCCGTCGCCATCGACGTCGGCCAGGGCGGCGAGGACATGGACGTCATCCGTGAGCGGGCCCTCGCCTGTGGCGCGGTGGAGTCTGTCGTCGTGGACGCGCGCGAGGAGTTCGCCGACGACTACTGCCTGCCGGCGTTGCGGGCCAACGCGCTCTACATGGACCGCTACCCGTTGGTGTCTGCGTTGTCCCGTCCGCTGATCGCCCGGCACCTGGTGGCCGCGGCACGGCAGAGCGGTGCCACCACGGTGAGCCACGGCTGCACCGGCAAGGGCAACGACCAGGTGCGCTTCGAGGTGGGAATCGGCACGCTGGCCCCGCACCTGCGGGTCATCGCCCCGGTCCGCGACTACGCCTGGACCCGCGAGAAGGCCATCGCGTACGCCCACGACCACGGGCTGCCCATCGACGTGAGCCGGAGGTCGCCGTACTCGATCGACCAGAACGTCTGGGGCCGAGCCGTCGAGACCGGCTTCCTCGAGGACATCTGGAACGCACCCGTGGAGGACGTCTACAGCTACACCGCGGACCCGGCGGTGCCGCGGGACGCCGACGAGCTCGTGCTGACCTTCGAGGCCGGCCGGCCGGTGGCCGTCGACGGCGAGACCGTCACCGTGCTGCAGGCAATCCAGCAGCTGAACCGGCGCGCGGGCGCCCACGGGGTGGGACGTCTCGACCTGGTCGAGGATCGCCTGGTGGGCATCAAGAGCCGGGAGGTGTACGAGGCGCCCGGCGCGATGACGCTGATCACTGCCCACCAGGAGCTGGAGAACATCACCATCGAGCGCGAGCTGGCCCGCTTCAAGCGAGGCGTGGACCAGCGCTGGGGCGAGCTGGCGTACGACGGGTTGTGGTTCTCGCCGCTCAAGCAGTCCCTGGACGCGTTCATCGAGGATGCGCAGCAGCACGTGTCTGGCGACATCCGGATGACCCTGCACGCCGGCAGGGCCACGGTCACCGGCCGTCGGTCGGAGTCCAGCCTGTACGACTTCAACCTCGCGACGTACGACGCGGGGGACTCCTTCGACCAGTCGCTGGCCAAGGGCTTCATCGAGCTGTGGGGGATGTCGTCCAAGATCGCCGCCACCCGCGAACACCGCCTGCAGACCTGACCCCGACGCTGGGGGTAGCCATTGCGCGGGAAACGCCCGGCGAGTCGCGCCGAATGGCTACCCCCAGCGGCACAGACGACAAGGAGTGGGTACGTGAGCGACACGTTGTGGGGTGGGCGGTTCGAGGGAGGCCCGGCACCGGAGCTGGCCCGGCTGTCGAGGTCGACGCACTTCGACTGGCGGCTCGCGCCGTACGACCTGGCGGGGTCCAAGGCGCATGCCCGGGTGCTAGCGCGAGCGGGCCTGCTGTCCGGCGACGACCTGGCCGCCCTGCTGGAGGGCATCGACGCGCTCGGGTCCGACATCGCGAGCGGCGCCGTGATCCCGATTGACACCGACGAGGACGTGCACGGCGCCCTGGAACGGCTGCTGGTCGAGCGCCTGGGCCCGCTGGGTGGTCGGCTGCGGGCGGGACGCTCGCGCAACGACCAGGTCGCGACGCTGTTGCGGATGTACCTGCGCGATCAGGCCCGGGCGATCGCAGGGCTGCTGCTGGACCTCGTCGACGTCCTCGCTGCGCAGGCGCTTACCCACCTCACCGTGATCATGCCGGGGCGGACCCACCTGCAGCACGCCCAACCGGTGCTGCTCAGCCACCACCTGCTCGCTCATGCGTGGCCACTGGTGCGCGACGTCGGTCGGCTGAAGGACTGGGACGCCCGGGTCGCGATCGACTCGCCCTACGGGTCGGGCGCGCTGGCGGGGTCGTCGTTGGGTCTGGATCCGCAGCAGGTCGCCGTCGACCTCGGGTTCACGCACAGCAGCGCCAACTCCATCGACGCGACCGCGTCGCGTGACTTCGTGGCGGAGTTCGCGTTCGTCACCGCGATGATCGGGGTCGACCTGTCCCGCCAGGCGGAGGAGGTCATCCTCTGGGCCACCCAGGAGTTCGGCTTCGTCAGGCTGCACGACTCCTGGTCCACCGGGTCGAGCATCATGCCGCAGAAGAAGAACCCGGACATCGCCGAGCTGGCCCGTGGCAAGGCGGGCCGGGTCATCGGGAACCTCACCGGGCTGATGGCGAGCATCAAGGCGCTGCCGCTGGCGTACAACCGCGACCTGCAGGAGGACAAGGAACCGGTGTTCGACTCCGTGGACACGCTCACCGTCCTGCTGCCGGCGTTCACCGGCATGATCGCGACGCTCGGCTACCAGGGCGACCGGATGGCCGAGCTGGCACCGCAAGGGTTCTCGCTGGCCACGGACATGGCCGAGTGGCTCGTCCGGCAGGGGGTGGCCTTCCGAGACGCCCACGAGATCGCGGGTGCCTGCGTGCGCCGCTGCGAGGCGATCGGCGTCGAGCTGTGGGACCTGCGCGACGACGACCTCGCGCACGTGTCACCGCACCTGACCCCGGCCGTGCGCGAGGTGCTCAGCGCCCGCGGGTCGGTGGCCAGCCGGGACGCCCGAGGCGGCACCGCGACGGCGCGGGTGTCCGAGCAGCTCGACGAGCTCCAGGTCGCCGTCGCGGACCTGCGGGTCTGGACGAAGGCCAGCGAGGACGACCTGCACGAGTGAGACCACAGCTGGAGGAAATCCTCATCGAACCGGCCACCCGTGCCGCCCCCGCCCTGCTCGGCTGCCTGGTTCGCCTCGGTGAGGTCGCGGTGCGCCTCACCGAGGTCGAGGCGTACGAGGGCCCGGACGATCCCGCATCACACGCGTTCGGTGGCCCCACTCCGCGCACCGCGATCATGTTCGGCCCTCCTGGCCGGCTGTACGTGTACCTGTCCTACGGGATGCACTGGTGCGCGAACGTCGTGTGCGCTCCGGAGGGCACCGCCTCCGCGGTGCTGCTGCGCGGCGCGGAGGTCGTCAGCGGCCTGCCGCGGGCACGGGAGCGTCGCGGCGGACAGGTCGCCGACCGTCGGCTCGCGACCGGGCCGGCCTGCCTGACCCGGGCGC
>JALZKQ010000047.1 GCA_030859165.1 Actinomycetota bacterium | reverse complement strand
GCGCGGACGAGCGCTGCACGGGCGGGCCGACTCCCTCCTGGCGGCGGCGCGCAGCGAGCGGGAGGCGGCCGGTCGCGAGCTCGCCCGCCGCGAACGGGTGCGTCGCGAGGCTGCGGCCGCTCGCCTGGTGTCCGAGGTCGTCGACACCGTGCTGGCCCGGCTGGACCGCTCCCTGGAACAGGCCCACGAGCACCGTACGCAGATCGAGGTGTCTCGGTCCGGCGCCGAGACGCTGGCACGAGAGGTCCGGGCGACGGTGCGTGAGCTGAGCGCCGACCTCGAGCGGCTGACCCACTCCGTGCACCGCGACGAGGTCGCCCGGGCCGAGCAGCGGCTGCGCATCCAGCAGCTCGAGCAGCGGGCCACCGACGAGCTCGGCCTCGACGCCGACACGCTCGTCACCGAGTACGGACCCGACGTGCTGGTCCAGGTGCAGCCGACGCAGGACGCCGAGCAGCCCGAGCCCGTCGCGTACGTACGTGCCGAACAGGTCAAGCGGCTCCAGACGGCGGAGCGGGCGCTGGCCCTGCTGGGCACGGTCAACCCGCTGGCGCTGGAGGAGTTCTCCGCCCTGGAGGAGCGACACACGTTCCTCACCGAGCAGCTCGAGGACCTGCGCCGCACCCGCAAGGACCTGCTCGACATCGTGACCGACGTCGACACCCGCGTGCAGGAGGTCTTCGGCGCGGCCTGGGTCGACGTGGAGCGCGAGTTCGGGCAGGTCTTCTCCCGGCTGTTCCCCGGCGGCGAGGGCGCGCTGCTGCTCACCGACCCCTCCGACATGCTGAACACCGGTATCGAGGTGGAGGCCCGTCCGCCAGGCAAGAAGGTCAAGCGCCTGTCGCTGTTGTCCGGCGGCGAGCGGTCGCTGGTCGCCGTTGCGTTCCTGGTGGCGCTGTTCAAAGCCCGTCCGAGCCCGTTCTACATCTTGGACGAGGTCGAGGCGGCCCTGGACGACACCAACCTCGGCCGGCTGCTGGAGATCTACGAGGAGCTTCGCGAGAACAGCCAGCTGGTGGTCGTCACCCACCAGAAGCGCACGATGGAGGTAGCCGATGCGCTGTACGGCGTCTCCATGCGCGGCGACGGGGTGTCCGCGGTGATCAGCCAGCGGCTGCGCGAGCCGCAGTCGGCGTGAGCGCAACCCAGCTCTACCTGAGCAGCGCCCAGGCGTCGATCATCCAGGGCACTGCCAGGAAGACGGTCGGCAGGACCAGGACAGCGACCGCGAGCACGTAGGCAGCCGCCGAGCGGACCCGTCGCTCGCGCACCGGCGCGGCCAGCCGTTCCAGGCGCAGCGTCACCGAGCCGCTGGCGGCGCCGAGCGCGCCGATCGGCGTGCACTGCCCGGCCAGTGCGACCAGCGCCCGGGCCAGCGGACCCGCGCCCACGCGGGCGCGCGCTGCGTCGTCAGCCAGCATCTCGACCATCAGCTGTGCCTGCACCAGCGGCTCCTTGCTGCGTACCCCCCGCGGGAACGCGGTGTGCAAGGCGCTGAACGCCTCGAGCACCAGGTCGTGGCGCGCGCGCACGTGGGCCTGCTCGTGGGCGAGGACCGCCTCCAGCTCGGGTCCGGCCAGGCAGGACAGCGCGCCGGCGGACACCACAACACGGTTCTTGCCCAGGGCGGGCAGGCAGTACGCCATGGGAGTGTCGTGAGCGAGGATCCGCAGGCCGGGTTCGGCGCCGTCGCGGTCGCCGAGCACGTCGACCAGGTCACGGTGGCGCCGCCGCCGCGCCCGGGTGTCGAGCGCGACCTGCGCGCTCGCCCAGGCGAGCCGCACCACCACGATGCTCGTCAAGCCGATGACGACGACGTGCGCGGCCACCATGAGGGGTCCGGTCGCGCCGTTGCGGATCATCCACACCGTGGTCGCGAATCCGGCGCCAATGATCGCCAGGACCGCTGCGAGGGCGAGCGACTGCCACAGCACCACGCCCGCGCGCGGAGTCGGCAGCAGCCACCTCGACCGACCCAGAGCAGCCGGGACCGGGCCCGCCAGCAGCAGGCCGATGAGCCCCAGCAGCAGCGGGGTCACGACCCGGGCGCTCCGTCGTCCTGGCGTTGCACGCGCTCGAGGGCGCGAGCGAGGGCCACGGCCTCCTGTGGGGTCACCCGATCGGCGAAGTGCACGAGGGCAGCGGTGCGGTCCAGCCCGTCGACCGACAGGGCGTCGTGCATCATCTCCGCGGTCAGCTCCGCGCGGCTGTTGATCGCGGAGTACAGATAGGCCCGGCCCGCACGGGTGCGCGAGACCAGCTGCTTGCGGGTCAGGCGGTCCAGGACGGTCATCACGGTGGTGTAGGCCAGCTCGCGTTCTGCGCTCAGCTCGGCGTGGATGTCGCGGACGCTGCGGGGCTCGGCAGCGCCCCAGAGCCGGTCCATGACGTCACGCTCGAGGTCGCCGAGCTTGGGGGCAGTAGGGGTGGCCATCTGCCCCATTCTACGCGGACCCGGTATCCCACTACACCGCGTAGTACGCCGCACCGGTTCGGGATCCGCCCGTCCTCTGAGAGACTTCCGTCCCGTGACTTCTGATGCGTTGTTGTACCTGATCCTCGCAGCGGCCCTGCTCCTGGTGGCCGCGGTCGTCGGCGCCGCCCTGGTGCGTGGCGGCCGGGTAGAGCCGCCCACCGACACCGCCGTGGCCGAACCCGACGTGCACCCCGAGGCGGTGGTCACCGCGCCGGAGGTCGAGGTTCCCGAGGCCGCCGACGGTCGCCTCGCCCGGTTGCGGATGCGCCTCGTCCGGTCGCAGTCGACGTTGGGGCGTGGCCTGCTGGCGGTGCTCTCGCGCGACCACCTCGACGCGCAGACGTGGGAGGAGGTCGAGGAGACGCTGCTCGCCGCCGACGTCGGCATCGGTCCCACCACAGAACTGGTCGACAAGCTGCGGGCGCGACTGCGCAGCGAGGGCACCAGGGACCCCGCGGCCGCCCGCACCGCCCTGCGCGAGGAGCTCGTGGCGCTGGTCGACCCGACCATGGACCGTACGCTCGCCGTCCACCGGGTCGGTGACGTGCCGGGTGTGGTGCTCGTCGTCGGCGTCAACGGCACCGGCAAGACCACCACGGTCGGACGTATCGCCCGGGTGTTGGTCGCCGAGGACAAGACCGTGCTGTTGGCAGCTGCCGACACCTTCCGCGCCGCCGCCGCCGACCAGCTGCAGACCTGGGGCGAGCGGGTGGGTGTGGACACCGTGCGTGGGCCCGAGGGCGGCGACCCCGCAAGCGTCGGCTTCGAGGCGGTCAAGCGCGGCACCGAGGAGGGCGTCGACACCGTCCTCGTCGACACCGCCGGCAGGCTGCACACCAAGACGGGGCTGATGGATGAGCTCGGCAAGGTCAAGCGGGTCATCGAGAAGCAGGCGCCGGTCGCCGAGGTGCTGCTGGTGATCGACGCGACCACGGGCCAGAACGGCCTGACCCAGGCCCGGGTCTTCGCCGAGGTCGTCGACGTCACCGGCATCGTGCTGACCAAGCTCGACGGCACCGCCAAGGGCGGCATCGTCATCGCGGTCCAGCGCGAGCTCGGCGTACCGGTCAAGCTCGTCGGCCTCGGTGAGGGGGCCGACGACCTCGCGCCGTTCGAGGCGGACACCTTCGTGGACGCCCTGCTCGGCGAGTAGCCCGTCCCGCGCGCGGTTTACCAGGGGACCCTGGTAAACCGCACCGCCCACGGGTTGCAACCCATGGTCGGTGACAACCTGCCGTGGGGAGTCCGGCGGGTCACACGACGGAAACATGATGCGTGTGCCGTCACCTGGCCGAAACACACCTGCGGCCACGGTGAAACGCGGGTGGGTCAGGGTGTGAGCATCGAAACGTCGCCCGACCCTGGACAGCGCCGTCCTCGGTACGTCTGCGCGGCTCCGTCTTTGCGAAAGGGATCTCCATGGTGAACACCGGGGATACCGCATGGGTCCTGACGAGCGCCGCGCTCGTCCTGCTCATGACTCCTGGCCTGGCCCTGTTCTACGGCGGCATGGTGCGCTCCAAGAGCGTGCTCAACATGATGATGATGAGCTTCGGTTCCCTGGCGGTCGTGTCCGTCCTGTGGGTGCTGTACGGCTACTCCTTCGCCTTCGGCAACGACGTAGGAGCCGGACTGCTCGGTGACCCGACAGAGTTCATCGGGCTGAAGGGGCTGATGGAGGACACCACCACGCAGGCCGGCGGCCTGCCGGCCATGGCCTTCGTCGCCTTCCAGTGCGTGTTCGCGATCATCACGGTCGCGCTGATCTCCGGCGCTATCGCGGACCGGGCGAAGTTCGGTACGTGGCTGGTCTTCGCCGGCGTCTGGGCGAGCGTCGTCTACTTCCCGATCGCCCACTGGGTCTTCGACTTCACACTGACCGACGACGACGGGACGGTCACCCACGTCGGCGGATGGATCGCCAACAACCTGGGGGCGCTGGACTTCGCCGGCGGGACCGCTGTGCACATCAACGCCGGCGCCGCCGCACTCGCCCTGGCACTGATCCTGGGCAAACGCAAGGGCTTCGGCACGGAGGCGATGCGACCGCACAACCTGCCGTTGGTCATGATCGGGGCCGGACTGCTGTGGTTCGGATGGTTCGGCTTCAACGCCGGCTCGGCACTCGCGGCCAACAACGCCGCATCGGTCGTGTTCGTCAACACCATCGTCGCCACCTCGGCCGCCGTGCTCGGATGGCTGCTCACCGAGAAGTTCCGCGACGGGCACGCCACCTCCCTCGGGGCCGCATCGGGGGTGGTCGCCGGCCTGGTGGCCATCACCCCGGCCTGCAACGCGGTCTCGCCGATGGGCTCCATCGTCGTGGGCGCCGTCGCCGGCGTGCTGTGCGCCCTGGCCGTCGGCCTGAAGTACACGTTCGGCTACGACGACTCCCTGGACGTCGTCGGCGTGCACCTCGTCGGCGGGCTGTGGGGCACGATCGCCATCGGCTTCTTCGGCACTGCCGCGGCACCGGCCGGGGTCGACGCGCTGTTCTACGGCGGCGGCGGCGACCAGCTCTGGCGCCAGGTGGTCGGGGCGTTCGCCGTGCTGGGTGCCTCCTTCGTCGCGACCTACCTGATCGGGCTGGTGCTGGAGAAGACGATCGGCTTCCGCATCGACGAGGAGGACGAGGTCGCCGGGATCGACGCCGTCGTCCACGCCGAGAGCGGCTACGACCTGCACGCGACCGGTGCCGGCTCACGGCTCATGGGTTCAGCCGCGGTGGTGGCTGCGACCAGGTCCAGCCAGGGGAAGGTGACGGCGTGAAGCTCGTGACCGCGGTGATCAAGCCGCACAAGTGGGACGACGTCCGGCAGGCACTGGAGACCTTCGGTATCACCGGCATGACGGTCACCGAGGCCAGTGGCTACGGTCGCCAGAAGGGCCACACCGAGGTGTACCGGGGCGCGGAGTACGACGTCGCCCTCGTACCCAAGCTGCGGATCGAGCTGGTGGTCGAGGACGCGGATGCCAGGGACGTGGTCGGGGTCATCTCCAAGGCGGCGGCCACCGGCAAGATCGGTGACGGCAAGGTGTGGGTGGTGCCGGTCGACACGGTCGTCCGTGTCCGCACCGGTGAGGCGGACCACGCTGCCCTGTGAGGAGTCGGTGAGTACGGACCCGGTCGCCGCCGCGGACTGCGGCGACGGCGGCCCCGCCGTTGCCCGGCTGGCCCGGGCGCATGCGGCCGACAGACGACTACGCGACCTGTTCGCCGCCACACCGGCCGCCGGCTCCGATGCCTTCGCGTTGGTGGCGGTCGGCGGGTACGGACGAGCAGAGCTGTCTGCCCGCAGCGATCTGGATGTCGTGCTCGTGCATCGACCCGGTACGTCTGCCGCGCTGGTGCGTAGCCTCGCGGATTCCCTCTGGTACCCGCTGTGGGACGACGGTGTCGTGCTGGACCACGCGGTTCGTGATGCCGACCAGATGCGTGCCGCGGCGGCTCGGGATCTGCGTGCCGCGGCCGGCATGCTGGACATGCGACACGTCGCCGGCGACCCCACCCTCACCCACACGTTGCGCTCGCAGACGCTCGGCGACTGGCGCTCGGGCGCCCGCCTGAGGCTGCCCGAGCTACGTGCGGACAGCGCAGCTCGGGCTGAGCGGGCTGGGGAGCTCGCGCACGCCGCTGTGCCCGACCTGAAGGAGTCGGCCGGCGGGCTGCGCGACGGCGTCGTGCTGCGCACGCTGGTCGCCACCTGGCTGGTGGACGTGCCGCACGTGGAGGCCGAGGCCTGCCGCTTCGCCCTGCTCGACGTCCGCGACGCCCTGCACCAGGTGGCCGGCCGGGCCACCGACCGGCTCTCGCCCGAGCTGCTGCCCGACATGGCCGAGCTACTGGGCACCACCCCGGTCGAGCTGGGTCGTCACGTACGACTGCTCGGGCGCCGCGTCGCCCACCTGTCCCAGCTGACCTGGAGGCGACTCGACCAGCAGCGGCCAGGACGCGTCGGCCCGCGTCGGCCTCGGCTGGTCCCGCTCGGTCCGGGCGTCGCGCAGGTGGGCGGCGAGGCGGTTCTGGCCGCCGACGCCCGACCGGGTAGCGACCCGCTGCTCGCTCTGCGGGTCGCCGCGTCGGCGGCCCGCGCCGGCCTGCTGGTCGCTCCGAGCACCGCGACCCGGCTGGCCGACGAGGGCGCCCGGCTGCCGGAGCCGTGGCCGGATGAGGCGCGCCACCAGTTCGTCGCGCTGCTGTCGACCGGTGCTGCGCTCGTCCCGGTGTGGGAGGAGCTGGAGCAGGCAGGCGTGGTGGCTGGCTGGCTGCCGGAGTGGTCGACGATCCGCTGCCGCCCGTCGGAGGCGCTGATCCACCGCTTCACCGTCGACCGGCACAGCCTCGAGACCTGTGTCGAGGCGGCCAGCAGGGCCCGCGAGGTGAGCAGGCCTGACCTGCTGGCCATGGCAGCGCTGCTGCACGACCTAGGCAAGGCGCTGCCAGGAGACCACAGCGAGGCCGGGGCTGCCCTCGTCCGCGCCATCACGAGCCGGATGGGTTTCTCGGAGGCCGACACGCGTACCGTCGCCGAGCTGGTCGCGCTGCACCTGTTCCTGCCGGTCAGCGCGACCCAGCGGGACCTCGACGACCCGGCGACGGCCCAGTTGGTCGCCGACCGGATCGGTGACCGTGGACTGCTGAACCTGCTCGCGGCGCTGACCGAGTCTGACGCGCGGGCGGCCTCGGCCCAGGCATGGAGCTCGTGGCGGGCGTCGCTGGTGAACAGGCTGGTCAAACAGGTACGCGGCCGACTCGGCGCCGGTCCGGTCGTCGAGGTGGCGACTGCGATGGTCCCGGAGCGCTCGGTGCCGGTGCCCGGCCACGACGTACGGGTGGGGGTCACGTCGCGGGCGGACGGTTCCCTGGTGTGGGTCGGCGGCTCGGACCGGGTCGGGCTGCTGGCCGACGTGGCCGGGACACTGGCGTGGGGCGGCCTGGCCATCCGCGGATGTCGTGCGCGTGTAGAGGGCGGCCGCCTGACCTCGCAGTGGGACCTGGCCTCGTCTCCGGTCGACCTGGCGTCGCTGGCCCACCGCCTGCGGCGTGTGCTGGACCGCTCGGTCGACCTCCAGGAACGGATCGGTCCGGACCGGCAACCGGGTCACCCGCCCCGGATCAACCTGCTCGACACCGCGTCCGCCGCCGCGACGGTGCTCGAGCTGCGGACTGCGGACCGTCGCGGCCTGCTCTGGCGCCTCTTCCGCGCGTTGGCGGCCACGGGTGCCGACGTACGTTCCGCACACGCCGACACGTTGGGGGTGCACGCGGTCGACACGGTTTACGTCGTGGGCCCCGACGGGGCGCCCCTGCGCGATGCCGCCGCCGCTGCACTGGCGACCAGCCTGCAGCAGGCCCTGGGGGGCGAGGAGGCGGCCATGACGCCGGGAGTCGCCGGTTAGGCTGGGACCGACCGTCGTACTCCGCCCAGCCCTCGAGGTAGCCACCTGTGTTCGACACCCTGCACGACCGTCTCGCAGCGACCTTCAAGACACTGCGCGGCAAGGGGCGCCTCTCCGAGGCCGACATCGACGCCACTGCGCGCGAGATCCGGATCGCCCTGCTCGAGGCCGACGTCGCACTGCCGGCCGTCAAGCAGTTCATCGCCGCTGTCAAGGAACGCGCCCGCGGGGCCGAGGTCAGCCAGGCACTCAACCCGGCCCAGCAGGTCATCAAGATCGTCAACGACGAGCTGGTCTCCATCCTTGGCGGCGAGACCCGGCGGTTGACTTTCGCCAAGCGCCCACCGACGGTCATCATGCTGGCCGGCCTGCAAGGCGCCGGCAAGACCACGCTGGCCGGCAAGCTGGGTCGCTGGCTCAAGGAGCAGGGCAGCTCCCCGATGCTGGTGGCCGCGGACCTCCAGCGACCCAACGCCGTGACGCAGCTGCAGATAGTCGGGCAGCAGGCAGGGGTCAAGGTGTTCGCCCCCGAGCCCGGCAACGGCGTCGGCGACCCGGTGGCGGTGGCTCGAACGGCGATCGACGAAGCCCGGCGCACGCTGCACGACGTCGTCGTCGTCGACACCGCCGGTCGACTCGGCATCGACGCCGAGCTGATGGAGCAGGCCGCCGACATCCGTGACGCGGTCAACCCCCACGAGATCCTGTTCGTAGTCGACGCGATGGTGGGTCAGGACGCCGTCACCACTGCCCAGGCGTTCCTCGACGGCGTCGGGTTCACCGGCGTCGTGTTGTCCAAGCTCGACGGTGACGCACGCGGCGGCGCGGCCCTGTCGGTCGCCCAGGTGACCGGTCGCCAGGTGATGTTCGCCTCCAACGGCGAGAAGCTCACCGACTTCGACGTGTTCCACCCCGACCGGATGGCCTCCCGGATCCTCGGCATGGGCGACATGCTCACGCTGATCGAGCAGGCCGAGAAGGTCTTCGACGCCGACCAGGCTGCGAGCGCGGCCGCCAAGCTGCAACAGGGTGGCTCGAGCTTCACGTTGGACGACTTCCTGCAGCAGATGCAGGCCGTCCGCAAGATGGGCTCGCTGTCCAAGATCATGGGCATGATCCCCGGCATGGGCGACTTCAGGGACCAGATCGCCGAGATCGACGACAAGGAGATCGACCGCATCCAGGCGGTGATCTTGTCGATGACGCCGGCCGAGCGGGACGATCCGAAGATCATCGACGGTTCCCGCCGGCAACGGATCTCCAAGGGTTCGGGCACCAGCGTCTCGGAGGTCAACAACCTCGTCGACCGCTTCTTCGAAGCCCGCAAGATGATGAGTCAGATGGCCAGCGGGGCAGGCATGCCCGGGATGCCGGGCATGCCGGGCATGGGTAAGCGCGGCAAGGCCAAGCAGCAGCCGAAGAAGGGCAAGGCCAGGCGCGGGTCGGGCAACCCGGCCAAGCGCGCCCAGGAAGCCCGAGTCGCTGCTGCCCGGGTAGCCGGCGAGGCACCACCGCAGGACGTGCCCTTCGAGCTGCCGCAGGACCTCAAGAAGCTGCTCTGAGCACCAGAGCACATCCGTTCAGTCGGGGGACAGCACCTGGTCGTCCTCGCGCACTCCCATCCGCGCCGCAGTCAAGTCGTGACCGCGACGTACCGGTGTGACACCGAAGGCCGCACCCAGCCCCGAGGGCGGCGTGTTGGCTAGACCGTCTCGATGTTCGCGGTGCTGACCTCTTAGCCTCGATCCACTGATGAGCAGGGTCGGTGCTGGCGGGTTCGCTGAGGGAGGTCGTCGGCTGCGTGGGCGTGGGTGATCGCCTGGCCTCGCTGCCAGGTGGTTCCACGGAGCTTTTGCGCGTCGTGCCGTTTCCGGCGGGGGTCGGTCAGGTCGTCGGTGCCGGTGGTGGTCCGCAGACGCGGGTGAACAGCTCGGCCCAGGCGGTCTCCCAGGGCCAGGCCGTGGGCAGGTGCAGGGTGACCCGGCGGGCGGAGGACGCAACCCGGGCGGGGACGGTGATGAGCTTGCGGCGGATCGTCGCGGTTGTCGCCTTGGTCAGGCCTGGACCGGTGATGGTTGCGGCGGCGCGGGTCAGGTTGAACGCCATCACTGCGAGCACCAGCCAGGCCGCGTTGGCGGCGAACTTGCCCGAGGGCAGGTGAGCGAGGGCGGAGTTCTTCAGGTCGGCGTGGACCTGTTCGATGATCGCGTGACCACGATGGGTTTTGTCCGCGGCCACCGTGTCGGCGTCCCTGGGGTCGGTGGTGGTGAAGAAGGCGTGGAAGCGCCACGTGTCGAACAGCGTCTCCTGTGCCTCCTTCTGGCACGGGTTGAGGTCCGGAATCCGACGCACCACCAGCCGGCCGGTGACCTGCTCGGCCTTCTTGCGTGAGGTGAACGCGGTGAACGGAATCTCAGCAACCTCCGCGCGGGAGACCCAGGTCTGGGTCTGTTCGTCGAACACGGCGTCGGTGTACTCGATCGGAGTCCAGGCGTCCTCGCCGATCGTTGCGATCGCTGCCCGGACGCGCTTGTCGAGTCGCACGGTGAGCGAGACATCGGCGCCGGCCCGAAGCGCGGCACCGGCGACTGTGTGGCCGTAGAACGCCGAGTCGGCACGCACCAGCGCCCGTCCGCTGTTCCTGGTGGCGAGCGTGGTGGTGGTCTTCAGCGCGTCGGCGACCAGCCGGGCCGCACCCCGCGGGGAACCGCACGATCCCTTACGGAGCCGCTGGGCCACGATCACCGGCGCCGAGTCCTTGGTGGTCACCGTGGCGAGCAGCGCATTGAGGCCGCGGACCCCGGAGTAGCCGTAGCCCGAGCCCTGCTTGGAGTAGCCGTGGACCTCGATAATCGTGTCGTCGATGTCGACCATCACCCGCCCACCAACATCTGCCGCAGCGATCAGCGGTGCCTGGTTGGCCAGTCGGGTCAAGAACCGGGACGCCACGGCATCGAGCTGCCGGACGTGGCCGAAGGTGAACGAGCGAAGAAACGACCCCAGGGTCGAGGGTGCGTAGGCGTTGGCGAACAGCCGGCCCATCGCACCGTGCCGCAGCAACGCCATGTCATCGATGCTGTCCGCGCCCGCGACCATCCCGGCGACCAGCGAGGTGACCTTCAGTCCGGCGTTCGCGCCCTTGTCGGTCGCCACCGTCAGGTGATGCTGGGCCAGCTCGTGGAGCCCCGAAGATCGGGCGAGCGCCACGACCGGGAACAGCCCGGCCGACGACACGAGATTCGGATCATCGAACACCGCCGAGGTCGCGCGAGGCGTGTGGCAAAGTTGCATCTACGAGATGCCCTTCGTGATGGTGGAAATCGTCCCTAGAGAAGATCGATTTTCCCAGCACGTAAGGGCATTCTCACTTCACGACGCGCTCACACCACCCAGCTCATCGGTGGATCGAGGCTCAGG
>JALZKQ010000014.1 GCA_030859165.1 Actinomycetota bacterium | reverse complement strand
GTGTCGCTGCACCCCAACGAGGCGCCGCGGCTCGCGCAGGCCGGCCGCCTGGACGAGGCCCTGCGTGAGATCGAGTCCCTGGTCACCTCGACATCCCGGGTCCGGGCGGTCGGCGAGACCGGCCTGGACCACTACCGCACCGGTGCGGAGGGCCGGGCCGCACAGGAGGAGTCCTTCCGTGCGCACATCGCGATGGCCAAGGCGTCCGACAAGGCGCTGGTGATCCACGACCGCGACGCGCACGACGACGTGCTGCGGGTGCTGGACGAGGAGGGGGCCCCGCAGCGTACGGTCATGCACTGCTTCTCCGGCGACGCCGACTTCGCCCGTGCGTGCCTGGACCGGGGGGCGTGGCTGAGCTTCTCCGGCACGGTCACCTTCAAGAACGCAGAGCCGCTCCGACAGGCGCTCGCCGTCTCGCCGGCCGACCGGGTGCTGGTAGAGACCGACGCCCCGTACCTCACGCCGATCCCGTACCGTGGCCGGCCGAACGCGTCGTACCTGGTCCCTATCACCGTGCGGGCGATGGCGCAGGTACGCGGCGACGACCTCGGCGCGCTGTGCGCCCAGCTGGAGTCCAACACCCAGGAGGCGTTCGGCGGCGCCTGGTGACCGGTCTCGTCACACCCGTCACTTCGGTCACAGACCACGAGGGACGCGGCATTCGCCGGGTTTGGCGGTTCCGTGATCTTGTCGTTATCGTCTGCGGTTGGTCGGCCGGGCCGGGGGCTCCAGGCGTACTCAACGGGCACCCCAAGCCTCGACGGTGCCGCCCCGTGTGGTGTCCGGGACGTTCGAACGCAGGAGACTCGTGCGCACGCGCAGCATCATCATCGGCATCAGCCTCGCCGTCGTCCTCGCTGTCGTGGGCGGCACCCTCGCCTACGTCGCGATGGGCAAGACGGTGACCCTCTCGGTCGACGGGCGAACCTCGCAGATCGAGACGTTCGCGGGCAGCGTCGGCGACCTGCTCGACGACGAGGGCATCGACGTCGGAGAGCACGACACGGTCGCCCCGGATGCGTCGGCCGAACTGCGCGACGGCGCCGAGATCGCGGTGCGGTAAGGCCGGCAGCTCACCGTCGCCGTGGACGGCGACGAGCGCACGTACTGGACGACCGCCGCCAGCGTGGACAACGCGCTTGGCCAGCTCGACCTGCGCCTGGTCGCGGGTTCTGAGCTGTCCGTCAGCCGGAGCGCTCCGATCGGACGCGAGGGGCTCGCGATGGGGGTCACCACGCCCAAGGACGTGACGGTCGTCGTGCGCGAGGAGAACCAGCGGGTCTCCACCACCGCCACCACCGTCGTCGACGTGCTCGACGAGATGAAGGTCAGTGTCCGCGAGCGCGACGAGCTCGAGCCACGGCTCATGACCGCGGTGAGCGACGGGATGCGCATCGTGCTGACCCGTATCGGGGGTCAACCGGCGCACCGTCAACGTCGCGACCGACTACGAGACCCGTGTCCGTGGGGACGACGACATGTACACCGACGAGTCGGCGGTCCTTCGCGAGGGCGAGCCCGGCAAGCAGCGCCTGACCTACCGGATCGTGCGTGCCAACGGAGACCTGCGCAGCCGCAGGCTCATCCAGACCGAGACCGTGCGCACGCCGGTCCACCGCATCGAGGTGTACGGCACCCAGGAACGCCCGGAGCCTGAGCCGGCCCCGGAGCCCGCGCCGGAGCCCGAACCCGAGCCGGCGCCGCCGGTGGGTGACAGCGTGTGGGACGAGCTCGCGCAGTGCGAGTCCGGCGGGGACTGGTCGATCGACACGGGCAACGGCTACTACGGTGGATTGCAGTTCAGCGCCGACACGTGGCTGGCCTACGGCGGCGACGCATACGCCCAGTACGCCAGTGACGCGACCCGGGAGCAGCAAATCGCGATCGCGACCACGTTGCGCGACGCCAACGGTGGCAGCTACGGCTCCTGGCCGCACTGCGCCGCGGTCCTCGGCCTGCCCACCTGACGCCCCGCGCCGCGCGGTTTACCAGGGTCCCCTGGTAAACCGCACCGACCATGGGTTGCAACCCATGGTCGGTGACAAGGTGCCGTGGGGAGTCGGCAGCGACCTGACTGGCGTGCAGCCCACTACGCTGCGTTCCCGTGCCTGAGGACCAGCCGGTCGACCCCGTACGCCTGCTCGGCCCCACCGACGTACGGCTGCTGGCGGACCGCTTCGGGGTCCGGCCGACCAAGCAGCGCGGCCAGAACTTCGTCATCGACGCCAACACCGTACGGCGCATCGCCAGGCTGGCCGGCATCGGCGCCGGGGACACCGTGCTCGAGGTCGGCTCGGGACTCGGCTCGCTGACCCTGGCCCTGCTCGAGCGCTCCCCGCGCGTGGTGGCCGTCGAGATCGACGGCGCGCTCGCCCGTGCACTGCCTGCCACCCTCGCCGACTTCGCGCCCACCCGTGGCGCCGACGTCACCGTGGTGCACGCAGATGCGCTGCGGGTGGAGGCCGGGCAACTCATCGCCGTCACCGGCGAGGCACCCACCGCGCTGGTCGCAAACCTGCCCTACAACGTCTCCGTCCCGGTGTTGCTGCACCTGCTCGAGATCGCACCCACCGTGCGCACCGTGCTCGTGATGGTGCAAGCCGAGGTCGCCGACCGGCTCGCTGCCGCTCCGGGTTCGCGGACCTACGGCGTGCCGAGCGTCAAGGCCGCCTGGTACGCCGACCTGTCACCGGCTGGGCGGGTCGGACGTACCGTGTTCTGGCCGGTGCCCAACGTCGACTCCGGCCTGGTACGAATGGTCCGGCACGACCCGCCGGCCGGAGTCGCGCGCGAGCTGGTGTTCGCGGTCGTCGACGCGGCATTCGCCCAACGACGCAAGATGCTGCGCTCGGCGCTGGCCGGCCTCGCCGGCTCCCCGGCGGGGGCGATCGAGGCGTTGGCGACCGCCGGTGTCAGTGCCCAGGCTCGTGGCGAACAGCTCGCGGTGACCGACTTCGTCGCCATCGCGAGGGCGCTGCGCGCTGCCGACGTCTCGCCGCGACACTAGGTTGGCCGGGTGCAGTCCGTCCTCGTGAGCGCGCCGGCCAAGGTCAACCTGGCCCTCGCTGTCGGTGCCGCGCGCGCCGACGGGTTCCACTCGCTGAGCACCGTCTACCAGGCCGTCGACGTGTGCGACGAGGTCCGGGCGTCGCGTACCGATGGGACGGAGGTGAGCGTCACCCTCGACTCCGCGGCCCCGACCGGGGTGCCACGCGGCCGCGACAACCTGGCCGTACGTGCCGCGGAGCTGCTGCGACGTCGTGCCGGCATCAGGGCGGGTGCGGTGCTCGCGATCCGCAAGGTCATCCCGGTCGGTGGCGGGATGGCGGGCGGCTCCGCCGATGCGGCCGCGACGCTGGTCGCCTGCGACGCCCTGTGGGGGCTGCGCACCCCCCGCGAGGAGTTGCTCGCACTCGCCGCCGAGCTCGGCAGTGACGTGCCGTTCTGCCTGCTGGGCGGCACCGCGCTCGGCACCGGCAGGGGCGAACTGGTCTCGCCGGTGCTGACCCGCGGGACGTACCACTGGGTGTTCGGCGTCAGCGACCAAGGGTTGTCGACCCGGGCGGTGTACGCGGAGTTCGACCGGCTGCTGGACCCGGACACCCCGCCCACGGTGTCCGACCGGCTGATGGGTGCCCTGCTGGCTGCCGATCCCGTGGGCCTCGGACACGCCCTGCACAACGACCTGCAAGCACCGGCGCTGGCGCTGCGCCCCGAGCTCGACGGCGCACTGGCGATGGGTGCCGAGTGCGGGGCACTCGGTGGCATCGTGTCCGGCTCCGGTCCCACGGTGATGTTTCTGGCCGCCAACCGCGAGCACGCCCTGGACCTGGCGGCGACCCTGGACGCCTCCCGGGTGTGCGAGGACGTCCTCACCGCCATCGGACCCGTCCCCGGCGCCCGGATCATCGGGCACGACTGATCCCGCAACGGCAGGCCACGCGACCGGACGGCAGCCGTGGCCTGAGAGGATCCCCGGGTGCCTCCCCTGCCGGTGAACCTGGTCAACCTCGAGCGGGTCCACAAGGCGTACGGCATCCGCCCGCTGCTCGACGGCGTCAGCCTCGGAGTCGGCGCCGGCCAGCGGGTAGGGGTGGTCGGGCGCAACGGCGACGGCAAGACCACGCTGCTGCGCCTGCTCTCAGGACGGGAGCAGCCCGACGAAGGCCGGGTCACCCTGGGCCGCGGGCTTCGCGTCGCCTACCTGCCCCAGACCGACGACCTGGGTGCGGCGGACACGCTGCGCGACGCGGTGCTCGGCGGCATGGCCGACCACGAGTGGGCCGCCGACCCCCGGACCCGTGAGGTCGTCACCGAGCTGACCGCCGGCATGGACCTCGACCGTGGCGTCGAGGGAATGTCCGGCGGGGAGCGCCGCCGCGCCAACCTGGCCCGCCTCCTGCTCGGCGATCACGACCTGCTGGTCCTCGACGAGCCGACGAACCACCTCGACGTCGAGGCCATCGACTGGCTCGCACGGCACCTGGCGGCTGCCGGCACGGCGCTCGTCGTCGTCACCCACGACCGCTGGTTCCTCGATGCGGTGTGCGACACGACCTGGGAGGTGCATGACGGCCGGGTCGACGCGTACGACGGCGGGTACGCGGCGTACGTCCTGGCCAAGGCGGAGCGCCAACGCCAGGCAGCTTCCTTGGAGCAGCGTCGGCGCAACCTCGTGCGCAAGGAGCTCGCCTGGCTGCGCCGTGGACCGCCGGCCCGGACCAGCAAGCCGCAGTTCCGCATCGACGCGGCCAACGAGCTGATCGCCGACGTACCGCCCGCCCGGGACCGTCTCGAGCTGGAGCGCTTCGCCGCCGTCCGCCTCGGCAAGGACGTGCTCGACCTCGAGCACGTCGACCTCGCGCTGGGAGGCCGAAGCCTGCTCGATGGCGTCACCTGGCGGCTGGGTCCTGGTGATCGGGTCGGATTGGTCGGGATCAACGGTGCGGGCAAGACGAGCGTGTTGCGGCTGCTCGCCGACGAGCTCGGCCCCGACCGCGGGAGGGTCAAGCGCGGGCGCACGGTGGCGTTGGAGCACCTGAGCCAGACGCTGGAGGAGATCGACCCCGGGGTGCGTGTCCTGGACAGCATCGAGCAGCTGGCCCGGGTGGTGCGCACCGCACGAGGCGAGCTCAGCGCGACCAGCCTGCTGGAACGCTTCGGGTTCACCGGTGACCGGCTCACCGCACGCGTGGGAGACCTGTCGGGAGGGGAGCGGCGTCGGTTGCAGGTCCTGCGGCTGCTGGCGCACGAGCCCAACGTGCTGCTGCTCGACGAGCCGACCAACGACCTCGACATCGAGACGCTCACCGTGCTGGAGGACCACCTCGACCAGTGGCCCGGCACGCTCGTCGTGGTGTCGCACGACCGGTACTTCCTGGAGCGGGTCACCGATACCATCCACGCCCTGCCCGGCGACGGCACGCTCGTCATGCAGCCCGGTGGCGTCGAGCAGTTCCTACAGGCTCGCCGCCGTGCACAGGAAGTGGCTCGTACGGGTGTCACGGCCGGCGACGGTGCGCCCTCGGGACCTGCCTGCGACGGTGCGCCCTCGGGACCTGTCGGAGGGCCGAGCGAGGCCGACCGGCGCCAGGCCCGCAAGGATGCATCGCGACTCGAGCGACAGCTGGCCAGGTTGAGCGGCCGCGCGGAGGATCTGCACGCCCGGATGGCGGCCGAGGCGAGCGACTACGCCCGGTTGGGCGAGCTGCAGACCCAGCTGGGTCAGGTGCTCGCCGAGCGTGGTGTCCTGGAGGAGCAGTGGCTCGAGGTCGCGGAGCTGGCCGATGGGTGACGTGCGGCGGGCTCAGGGGACGTCGTCGAACGGCGCCACCACGGTGCGCAGCATCCGGGCCAGCTCGGCGGAGTCCTCGCCGGTGAGACCTCGCAGCAGCTCCCGCTCCCGCAGCAGCAGCTCGTCGAGGGCGGCGTCGACGGCCTCGCGTCCGGCCGGGGTGAGCGCGACCTGGACCCCCCGGCGGTCGCTCGGATCCGGCAGCCGCTCGACCAGCCCGCGGGCCACCATGCGGTCCACGCGGTTGGTCATCGTCCCGCTGGTCACGAGGGTCTCCCGCAGGAGTCGGCCGGGCGAGAGCCGGTACGGCTCGCCCGAACGGCGCAGCGCCGACAGCACGTCGAACTCCCAGGACTCGAGCCTGCGTGCCGCAAACGCCTGCCGGCGCGCGAGATCGAGGTGGCGGGCCAACCGGGTGACGCGACTGAGCACCTCCATCGGGGTGACGTCGAGCTCGGGGCGTTCACGTCGCCACGCCTCCACCAGCCGGTCCACCTCGTCACGCATCCGTGCAGCCTAGTCATCAAGAGTCTTGATATCGAGAATCTCGAGGGCGCTGCGGGCGTCGCTGCGCTCGCCGGGTGGCCAGGTCGGGGCGATGCCTGGCCGCTTGCCCTCTCTTCCCGCTCCTCCCTCCCGCAACGGTCGAGCAACGCCCGAAATGTCCGGTGCGCGCGACCAGTGCGGGAGCGAAGCACGGCCCGACTGCGCCAGGGTGCCGGGTGCATCTCGTCGTCAAGTATCTTGACATCGAGATACAGCGCCAGGGAGAATCGACGGTCACGGTGAGAGGAGCCTGCGATGGCGGCCACGTGGGACCCGACCCAGTACCTGCGTTTCGGCAGCGAACGCGGCCGCCCGTTCGTCGACCTGCTGGCGCGCGTCGACGTCGATCCCCGGCACGTCGTCGACCTGGGCTGCGGGCCCGGCCAGCTCACCGCCGTCTTGCTGGCCCGCTGGCCCACGGCCGAGATCGTGGGGATCGACGCGTCCGAGCAGATGATCGACCGGGCCCGCGCGACGCCTCACGACCCCCGGGTCTCCTACCAGCTGGCCGACCTGCGGGAGTGGCGGCCGGGCCGACCGGTCGACCTGTTGGTGTCCAGCGCGACGTTCCAGTGGGTGCCCGGCCACACCGAGCTGCTGCCGGCGCTGGCCGACCACGTCGCTCCGGGCGGGGTGTTCGCGTTCAGCGTGCCGGGCAACTTCGACGCGCCGAGCCACCGGATCCTGCACGCGCTGGCCGCCGAGCAGCCGTTCGCACCGTACGTACGTCCCGAAGAGCGCGCGGACGCCGTGGATGCTGCGGCCTACCTGAGTGTGCTGAGCCGGCCCGGGTGGCAGGTGGATGCCTGGGAGACGACGTACCTGCACGTGCTGCAGGGCGCCGACCCGGTGTTCGAGTGGGTGTCGGGCACCGGGGCGCGACCGGTGCTGCAGGCATTGCCCGAGCGCCTGGTGGGGGCGTTCACGGCCGAGTACAAGACGCGCCTGCGCGCGGCCTACCCGGCGCAGGCGTACGGCACCGTGCTGCCGTTCCACCGGGTGTTCGTCGCCGCGCACCGGGCCGCCTCGTGATCGTGCGTGCGGCGGTCGTCGACGATCTCGCTGCGGTGCTGCGGCTGCTGGCCGAAGACGTGATCCGGGAGCGCGAGGAACCGGTGGAGGTGACCCGCCGTCAGCGAGACGCCCTCGTCGAGCTGGTCGCAGACCCTCGCGAGACCCTGCTGGCGGGGGAGGAGGACGGCGAGCTGGTGGCGACGGCCCAGGTGTCCTGGTTGCGCCACCTGATCTACGACGGCGGGCTGGTCGCGCAGGTCGAGTCGGTACGGGTGCGGTCGGACCTCCGAGGGCAGGGGCTCGGCGAGCGGCTGATGGCAGACGTGGAGTGGCGGGCACGCGAACGTGGCTGCGCCCGGTTGCAGCTCACCACGAACGCGGCGCGCACGGACGCGCAACGGTTCTACGAACGGCTCGGTTTCCGGGCCAGCCACGTCGGGATGAAGCGATGGTTGGAGGAGTCGTGAGGTTGCACCACGTGCAGATGTCGTGTCCGGCCGGCGGGGAGCCGGCTGCCCGGGCGTTCTACGGCGAGGCGCTGGGACTCACCGAGGTGCCCAAGCCCGCAGTGCTGGCGGCACGGGGCGGGGTCTGGTTCCGCGATCCGGGAGTCGAGGTGCATGTCGGGGTGGAGGTGGAGTTCACTCGTGCGCGCAAGGCGCATCCGGCCTTCGCGGTGGCCGACGTCGACGCCGTGGCGCAGCGGGTGCAGACGGCTGGGTTCCCGGTCGCGTGGGACGGCGACCTGCCTGGGTACCGGCGCTTCTACACGGCGGACGGTGCCGGAAACCGGGTGGAGGTCCTGCAATCGTCGGTGACTGCCTGAGTCGAGCGTGGACTCCGTACGGCATCCACGCGGACTCCCCACGGCACCTTGTCACCGACCATGGGTTGCAACCCATGGTCGGTGCGGTTTACCAGGGGACCCTGGGAAACCGCAGGCTCAGTGTGGGCGGGTTACCAGCACCGGCTTGCTGTCCAGGCCGGACAGGCCGTTCCACGCGAGGTTGCACAGGTGCGCGGCGACGACGTCCTTGGGTGGTTTGCGGGTGTCGAGCCACCACGCGCCGGTGGTGCCGACCATGCCGACGAGCATCTGGGAGTACATCGCGGAGTAGCGCGTCTCGAAGCCGCGCGCCTTGAACTCTGCCTCGAGGATCCCCTCGACCCGGCTCGCGATGTCACTCATGATCGAGACGTACGAACCGGCCGAGGACCCCAGCGGCGAGTCGCGGACCAGGATGCGGAAGCCGTCGGGCCGGGACTCGATGTAGTCCAGCAGCGCGAGGGCGGCCTGCTCCAGCAGCTCGCGGGGATGCCCGGCGGTCAGGGCGCCGCGCACCATCTCCAACAGGCGGAGCACCTCCCTGTCGACGACGACGGCGTACAGGCCCTCCTTGCCGCCGAAGTGCTCGTAGACGATCGGCTTGGAGACCTCGGCGCGGGCCGCGATCTCCTCGACCGAGGTGCCCTCGAAGCCGCGCTGGGCGAAGACCGCCCGTGCCGTCTCGATCAGCTGCTCGCGGCGGTCCGCCGCTGTCATCCGCAGCCGTGACGCTCGTCTCGGTCTGCTACCCTCGTGCTCGCCCATCCCGGCATTGTCCACCACGGCGGCGAACGACCCTCGGCGCCGGACGCTCAGGCGGTCCGGGTACGCCGGGCGTCCAGCCTGGCCTGCACCGGCCACCGGACGTCGGAGACCCAGCCGAGCTTCTCCATCGCCCAGATGGCGCGGGCCGAGCTGTCCAGCTGGCCGCGCAGGACGCCGTGACGTGCGCAGGTCGGGTCGGCGTGGTGCAGGTTGTGCCACGACTCGCCCATCGACGGGACCGCGAGCCACCACACGTTGCCGGAGTGGTCACGGCTGCGGAAAGGCCGCTCGCCGACCGTGTGGCAGATCGAGTTGATCGACCAGGTCACGTGGTGCAGCAGGGCGACCCGGACCAGGGACGCCCAGAAGAACGCGGTCAGGGCACCCTGCCACGACATCGACCACAGTCCACCGGCGAGCGCCGGGGCGAACAGCGAGACCACGACCCACAGCGGAAACTGTCGCGATACCCGCACGATGTCGCGGTCCTGCACCAGGTCCGGTGCGTACTGCCGCATCGGTGTCTGCTCGACGTCGAACAGCCACATCATGTGCGCGTGCAAGAACCCCTTGGTCAGCGCCCGGAGGTCGTCGCCGTGCGCCACGGGGAGTGCGGGTCGCCGTCCCGGTCGGAGAACTTGTGGTGCTTGCGGTGGTCGGCGACCCACCGGATCACCGGCCCCTGGATGGCCATGCTGCCAGCGACGGCGAGGCCGACCCTGACCGCGCGGATCGGCTTGAACGACTTGTGCGTGAAGAGCCGGTGGAAGCCGATGGTGATGCCGTGCCCGGTGATCGCGTACATCACCAGGGCGAGCACCACGTCTCGCCAGCCCAGCCAGCCACCCCACGCGACCGGGACGGCCGCGAGCACGGCGAAGAAGGGCACGACGATGAACGCGGCGAGGGCGACCCGCTCGACGGTGCTCTGGCTGTCCGCACCGAGCGTGCCGTTGCGCCCGCTGCTGGTGGCGACCCGTTCGCCGGAGGTCACGTGCACGTCGTCGGTCGGGGCGGTCTGGGTCGTGCAAGCAGTTGTCACCCGGGGGTCCCTTGCATTGTGGGGGTGCCACGCCGAGATGAACCTACGGCGCCGTAACCTACGGTACCGAAACCTACGCGGCGTGCCAGTCGGCCACCGTGATGCAGCAGATCGGTCATCGGTCGTACGCTGAGTCCGTGCACCAGCGATCCCCGGTTGGTCTGCCGGCAGGGCCCGCCGCACTTTGAATGCGGACAAGCGACGTAGGTTCGACTCCTACCCGGGGAGCGATCCACCCGGCGCCTCGTCGAGGCGTCCGGCAAGCGTCGAGCGTCCGTACCAGCGTCAGGAGTCCCGTACGTGAGCCCCGTCCGACCGGCCGCCGTCATCTGTCTCGCTGCCGGCGAGGGCACGCGCATGAGGTCGGACCTGCCGAAGGTCCTGCACGGCATCGGTGGACGGACGCTGCTCGGTCACGCAGTCGCGGTCGGCCGTGCCGTCGACCCGGTCCACCTGGTCGTGGTCGTCCGCCACGGTCGCGACCGGGTCGCCGAGCACGTCGGCGCGATCGACCCCACCGCCCTGCTGGCCGACCAGGACGAGGTACCGGGAACCGGTCGTGCCGTCGAGTGCGGGCTGCAGGCGCTGCCGCCGGAGCTGACCGGGACGGTGGTCGTCACCATGGGCGACGTCCCGCTCCTGCGGGCCACCACCCTGCAGCGTCTGGTGCAGGCCCACCAGGGCAGTGCCGTGACCGTGCTCACCGCCTCGGTGCCCGATCCCCGTGGCTACGGCCGCATTGTGCGCGACGCCGAGGGCCGGGTGGCACGCGTCGTCGAGCAACGCGATGCCGACGACCAGCAGGCGGCCATCACCGAGATCAACTCGGGGATCTACGCGTTCGACGTCGACGTGCTGCGAGAGGCGCTCGAGCAGGTCGGCGCGGACAACGCGCAGGGCGAGAAGTACCTCACCGACGTCGTCGCCATCGCGCGACGCGACGGGCACCGCGTCGATGCACACCTGATCGAGGACCTCTGGCAGACCGAGGGTGTCAACGACCGGCTGCAGCTCGCGCGTCTCGGGGCGGAGCTCAACCGCCGCACCCTCGCGCACTGGATGCAGGCGGGCGTCACGGTCGTCGACCCGGCGACCACGTGGGTCGACGTGGGCGTCCGGCTCGCCCCCGACGTCACGTTGCTGCCCGGCACCCAGCTGCACGGCGACACGCTTGTCGCCTCCGGCGCGGTCATCGGCCCCGACACGACGCTGACCGACGTCACGGTCGAGGCCGGTGCCAGCGTCGTCCGCACCCACGGGTCCGGGGCCCGGATCGGCGCCGGCGCGAGCGTCGGGCCGTTCGCTTACCTGCGGCCGGGAACCGTGCTGCACGAGGCAGCCAAGGTGGGCACCTTCGTGGAGACCAAGAACGCCGAGATCGGTCCCGGCGCCAAGGTGCCGCACCTGTCCTACCTCGGCGACGCGAACATCGGTGCCGGCTCGAACATCGGGGCCGGGACGATCACCGCCAACTACGACGGTGCCACCAAGAGCCGTACGACGATCGGTCGGCACTGCAAGACGGGGTCGGGCAACGTCTTCGTCGCCCCGGTGCAGATCGGTGACGGAGCGTTCACCGGAGCGGGGACGGTCGTGCGCGCGGACGTCGCGCCCGGCTCGCTGGCGGTGTCGGCCGGCCCGCAGCGCCAGGTCGACGACTGGGTCGCCAGCAAGCGCCCAGGCACCGCCGCGGACCGGGCCGCTCGGGAGGCACGGATGCCTGACGGTGCACAATCGAGCGAGCCCGTAGCACGGAGCGAGGAGCCGCACGCGTGACCGGAGTCAAGCGGACGACCGAGAAGAACCTGATGGTGTTCGCCGGTCGAGCCAATCCTGCGCTGGCCCACGAAGTGGCCTACCAGCTCGACACCGTCCTGGTGCCGCAGTCGGCGTACGACTTCGCCAACGGCGAGATATACGTGCGGTTCGAGGAGTCCGTCCGGGGATGCGACGCCTTCGTGCTCCAGAGCCACTCCGAGCCGATCAATCAGTGGATCATGGAGCAGCTGCTCATGGTGGACGCGCTGAAGCGCGCCTCGGCCAAGCGGATCACCGTGGTCATCCCCTGCTACGGGTACGCCCGACAGGACAAGAAGCACCGAGGACGCGAGCCGATCAGCGCCCGCCTGATGGCCGACTTCTTCAAGGCCGCCGGAGCAGACCGATTGATCTGCGTGGACCTGCACACATCGCAGATCCAGGGCTTCTTCGACGGTCCGGTCGACCACCTGATGGCGATGCCGATCCTGAGCGACTACGTCGCGGAGAAGTACGCCGGTGAGCCGAAGGCCGTGGTGTCGCCCGACGCCGGCCGGATCAAGGTCGCCGAACAGTGGTCGCAGCGGCTGGGAGGAGTGCCGCTGGCCTTCATCCACAAGACGCGCGACGTCGATCAACCCAACGAGGCCGTCGCCAACCGTGTCGTCGGTCTGGTCGAGGGCCGCACCTGCATCCTGGTCGATGACATGATCGACACCGGTGGGACCATCACCAAGGCGGCTGAGGCCCTGATGGCGCAGGGGGCCGCGACCGTGGTCGTCGCCGCGACGCACGCGGTGTTGTCGGGGCCGGCCGTGGACCGGCTGAAGAACTCGGTGGCGCGCGAGGTGATCGTCACGAACACGTTGCCGATACCCGCCGACCGACACTTCGACAAGCTGACCACGTTGTCCATCGCGCCGCTGATCAGCCGTGCGATCCGGGAGGTCTTCGAGGACGGGTCGGTGACCAGCCTGTTCGACGGTCGCGCCTGAGCAGCGAGGGCGTCCGGGTTGGCGGCGGGGTCCCCCGTGCCGAACCTATCGGCACGGGGGACCCCCTCGCTCATCAGACCGCGACGATTTCGCGCCGCCCGCGGGCGCGGTTAGACTTCTGCGGTTGCCTCGGCGAGGGGATGCCCGTGCGGGATCCCGTGATCGACGCGGTGCCGTGTCGATGCGCGCGCCCGCGGACTTCTGCGCCGGCAGACTTCTGCGCCGGCAGCGCGCTCCACCCACAGCTTGCCCCACGCCAGACAGCAATGAGGAGTTCCCGTGTCCGAGATCAAGCTCAAAGCCGAGGCGCGTACCGAGTTCGGCAAGGGTGCGGCCCGCCGGATCCGCCGCGCCGACCGGGTCCCGGCGGTGCTGTACGGGCACGGCACTGACCCGCAGCACGTCAGCCTGGCCGGTCACGACCTGATGCTCGCGCTCAAGAGCGGGGCCAACGCGTTGCTCACGATCCAGGTCGACGGCGCCAAGGACCAGCTGGTGATCCCCAAGCAGGTCCAGCGCGACCCGATCAAGGGCTTCCTCGAGCACGCCGATCTGCTGATCGTGCGCCGCGGCGAGAAGGTCACCGTCGACATCCCGGTCGTGCTCGTGGGCGAAGCGGCCCCGGAGACCCTGGTGGTCACCGACGCGACCGTGCTGTCGGTCGAGGCCGAGGCCACCCACATCCCTGACTCCATCGAGGTCTCCATCGAGGGCCTGTCCGTCGGCGACCAGGTCCTCGCGGGCAGCGTCACCCTGCCCGAGGGCACCACCCTCGCCGGCGACGAGGACCAGCTCGTCATCATCGGCTCGGCGGCACCGACCGCTGAAGAGGTCGAAGCCGAGCTCGAGGAGGCCGAGGCCGAGGTCGGCATCGAGCGCGATGAGAGTGACGAGGAGATCGCCGAGGCGCAGACCGAGGCAGCCGAGGATGGCGGCACCGACGAGGCCACCGACGACAGGCAGTGACGTCGCTGCTGCGACGCCTGCTCACCAGGCGACAGGATCAGGAGTTCTCCAGCATGGCCGGCGACACGTGGATCGTCGTCGGGCTGGGCAACCCCGGGCCGAAGTACTCCGACACCCGACACAACGTCGGCTACCGGGTCTGCGACCTGTTGGCGCAGCGGATGGGTGGTTCGTGGCGCGCGCACAGGTCCGGGCACGCCCACGTCGTCGAGGGACGTCTGCCGCCGCTGCCCGGTCCCCGGCTGGTGCTCGGCCGACCACGGTCGTACATGAACGAGAGCGGTGGTCCGGTCGCCGGACTCCTGCAGTACTACGACGTCGCTCCCGAGCGGCTCGTCATCGTGCACGACGAGCTGGACATCCCGCCGGATTCCGTGCGGATCAAGTTCGGCGGGGGCGACAACGGCCACAACGGCCTCAGGTCGGTCCGGGCCTCGATCAGGACCGGCGACTTCCACCGCGTCCGGGTCGGCATCGGTCGACCGGCGGGCCGGCAGTCACCCGTGGACTACGTGTTGGCGCCGATGAGCGCCAGCGACCGGCGGGCGACGGAACTGCACCTCGAGCGCTGCGCCGATGCGGTCGAGAGCCTGGTGCGCGATGGTTTGGACGCCGCCCAGCAGTCCTTCAACTCCTAGCCGGGTACCGCGCAGACAACCACACGGAGTAAACCGTCAATCACCCTGGGTGGAGGGGCGCGGGAATCTTCATCACATTTGCTTCCAGTCGTCCACGGAATGTCTCATAGTCGTGCCCGGACGCTCATGAGCGTCAATACTTGGCCCGTCTCGCCACGCCGCGGGACATTCAACGAGCCAGGCGATGAACAGTTGGAGAACACCGTGACGTCATCCGTGCCGCTGCCGCGGTCGTACGTCGACGTCAGCGAACGACCCCATGTCCTGGCTGCCCCCGTACCTGACGAGCCATCGGTGCCGAACCAGCCCCAGCGGTACGCACGGGCGCTTCGAGCCAGTGACAGGGCACCGGTCTTCCCGCCCACCGACGTGCCCCTGCTCGAAGCCCTTCCGTACGCCGCGCCGGACCCGGTCACCCGGCTGCGCCGGATCCTGTCGCTCGGCGACGCCCTGTTCGGGCTGGTCCTCGTCGCTTTCTGCCTGCTCGCTGCCGACGCCGTCACCGCCCTTGCCGTGACGGTCCTGCTGGCGGGACTGTGGAAGGCCAATGACCGTCAGAAGCCGTCGAAGCTGGTGTCGGGAAGTCGGACGGTCAAGTGGACGTCGATGACGGTCGGGGCCTTCGGCAGCATCCAGATCTTCACCGCTACGCCTGCCGCCGCTCAGCAGAGCATCGTCGTCATCACGCTCTTCGGCGTCTGTGCCGTGCTCTTGCGGCTTCTCGTGCTGCTGCCGCCGGTCAGCCGCAGGCTGGCCATCGACTGGATCGAGTCGGTGCTGCTCGTCGGCGACTTCCCCACGGTCTCCAACACCATCCAACGCTGGACTGCGCGCAAGGCCCGGGTGCGGATAAGCGGCGTGCTGCTGACCGACGCCCCCGGTGGCGTCGAGCGGCGCACCGCGGTCGAGGGCGTCGAGGTGTACGGCCAGCTCAAGGACACGGCACCGGCCGCCTGTGACCTCGGAGTCTCCAAGGTCGTGTTCGTCGGTGAGACCGTGCACAGCACGACGTTGCGCCGGATCAGCTGGGAGCTGGACAGGTTCGGGATCCCGGTGGCCCTGGCGACGCGGATCGAGGGGATCCGGCCGCACCGAAGTGCCGTCGACATCGTCGGCGACCAGACCATCGTCGAGCTCGAGGCGGTCCGCCGGCGCACGGTGCTGAGCTACCTGTGGTCGGTCGTCGAACGGGTCGCAGCGGCGGCCCTGCTGCTGGTCCTGTCCCCGGCGCTGATCGTCGTCGGACTGTGGATCCGGATGGACTCGCCCGGTCCGGCGGTGTTCAGGCAGCTGCGAGCCGGGCAGTTCGGCAAGCCGTTCCCGGTCTACAAGTTCCGCAGCATGCGGGTGGACGCCGAGGACCTAAAGGCCCTGCTGGTCGAGCAGAACGAGAGCGACGGCGTGCTGTTCAAGATCCGCCGGGACCCGCGGATCACGTCGCTGGGCGGCTTCCTGCGCCGCAGCTCGATCGACGAGCTGCCGCAACTGTGGAACGTCGTGCGCGGCGAGATGTCGCTGATCGGGCCGCGCCCGCACGTGATCGCCGAGGCGGACGCCTACGACACGTGGGCGCAACGGCGGTTGATGGTCAAGCCGGGGCTGACCGGGTTGTGGCAGGTCAGCGGCCGCTCCGACCTGGGTTGGGACGAGTCGGTCAGCCACGATCTCGACTACGTCGACAACTGGCGTCCGGGGTTGGACCTGGGGATCGCATTCCGCACCTTCGGCGCCGTCTTCAGGCGCGACGGTGCCTACTGAAGCCGATGACGACGTCGTCGCGGAATCGGTCTGACGATGTGGTCACGTCCGGGATATCGCGTCGCGGTCTGCTGATGGCAGTGGCGGCCGCTGCGACGGTCGCGGCCTGTCGCCCGTTCGACGGGCGGGAGCAGGCTGCTTCCTGGACGGCCGCCGGGTCACGATGGTGGGGGCACCAACCGGGGCGGATCTACCTCGGACTCTCCCAGGCCGCGGCCGACCTCACCTCTACCGAGGCGACGTTGGGCCGCCTCGGGGTGCATCGCAGCTACTTCGGGTTCGACGACGGCAGGCGCGAGGATGCGCAGATCCTGGCCGACCACGCAGCCGGTCGCCTGCCGTGGGTGTCGTTCAAGCCACCGGGTACGGGGCCGGGTGCCTGGGGCTCGGTGGCCTCCGGCCATGCCGACGAGGCGCTGCGGGCGCGGGCGCGTCGCTATGCCGGCTACCGCCTGCCGAGCGTGGTGACCTTCAACCACGAGCCCAGCAACGACCTGTCCGGCACCGCCGAGGAGTTCGTGGCAGCGTACGCCCGCGTGCACGACGTCATGCAGGACGAGACCGGCCTGGGGACCGTCAGCTTCGTGCCGATCCTGGGTGACTGGGAGATCAACCCGCGCAACGATCTCGGCCGTCCCGAGCAGTTCCTCACCGACGATGTGCTGGACCGCTCGGCGTTCGTCGGCGTCGACCTTTACCAGAACGCATCCGGGACGGGGTACGACGAGCGGCTCGGGCGGCTCGTCGACCTGCTCGAAGGATGGGGCCGGCCGGACCTGATGCTCGGGATCGGGGAGACCGGGTGCACGGACGCGTTCGGGGAGCCCGGTGCCGTGCAGTGGTGGGAGGACAGCTGGGACTGGGTGCTGCGTGAGCCCGACCGCGTCGGCGTCGTGTCGTACTTCGACAGCACCCGCAACTCCAAGGCCGACGTGGTCTGGCCGTTGGCCGAGTCGCAGGCCAAGACAGACAGCTTTCGGCGGTGCCTCGGCTCGAGCGCCGTGTGCCGGCTCGTGAGCTAGTGGCGTGTCTCCCGAACAGATGGTTGGTTGCCTGTCGCGCAGTGGGGCTTCGCCCACCACTGGCTGGCCACCACTGGCTCTGGACCGTCCGACGGATGCCACTGCGTCACAGCAGCCCGGTGCGGGTGCGACACGTGGCGCTGGCGGGAGGTCGCCCCTCGCCCACGTGCTCGATGACCGACGAGACACACCACCAGCAGCCACTGGTCAGGCTTCGGGCCGCACCCGCGTTGCGGCTTCGGGGCCCCGGTGACCGCGCCCGCGAGCGCGTAACGTCTGCCCGAGCAGCGGCAGGTACAGGGCGGTGCGCCGCCACCACAACGCAGCGAGGTACGCCGGCGTGCCGAGCACCGTCGCGACACCGAGGATCAGCCAGCCGGAGGCATTGACCGCATGCAGGGCCAGTGCCGGGACCCCGAAGCATCCCACGGCGCTCAGCGCGACCCAGATCGCAGCCGGACCACCCGGGGCCAGCCCGAAGCCCAGCCGCACCTGGACCATCGGGAGCAGGTTGCGCACCACGATGGCGACCGCCCAGGAGACAGCCGCGCCGACGATGCCGTACCGGGGGATCAGGACCAGGTTCAGCCCGACGTTCACCGCAAGTGCGCCGAGGTTGTTCACCAGCGAGAGCCAGCTGCGACCGCCCATCAGCAGGACGGTGTCCACAGACCCGCTCGCGGTGGCGAACAGCATCGCCAGAGCCAGGATGACGACGACCGAGGCGCCCTCGGAGTAGCCGTCACCGAAGATCGACAGGATCAGTGAGGCCACAGCGGCGCTGATGAGATAGACCGGCCACCCCAGCGCCATCATCCACGCCGTCGCGGTCTGGAACAGGCGCTGGGCAGACTCCCGGTCGTCGCGGGCGAACAAGCCGCTCAGCAGTGGGCTCAGAGCTTGCTGGATCGCCTGGACAGCGAGCTGACCCAGCACCACGAAGCGGGTCGCAGCGGTGTAGACGGCTGCCTCGGCCGGTGACCGCAGGGCCGCCACCATCACGATGTCCACCCGCTTGAGTGCGGCCTGGGCCAGCGTGGCGAGCGCACGTGGCGAGGTGAAACCCCAGAAGTCCCTCCACAGGGCGGTGCCGCGGGCCGTGGGGTCACCCGACGCGCACGCCTCGTCCCGGCCGGACGGCGGCGGCAACCCGTCCCGGCGACAGGTCCGGCGGACCTGACGGCGCAGCACGATTGCGGCCCAGCCGCAGGCCGGTAGGTAGGGGAGCAGCCAGGCCAGGACGAGGGCGCGTGGGTCGGCGGGGACCCACCAGGCCACCACGATCACGGCCAGCGGCTGTCCGAGGCTCCGGCCGATCAGGTCCGCGGCGACCGTGGTGCTCATGGTTCCCAGGCCTCGGGTCGCCGCAAGCAGGACGGTGTACACGGCGTTGACGGGGACGAAGAACGCCAGACACACGAGCATGGCGGCTCCGTCGTCGGCTTGTGCGGCTCCGAACAGGGTGGGGGCCACAGTTTCGGCGAGCAGCAGCAACCCGCCCCCGAGCAGGGTGGAGGCCACGAGCACCGGGGCGAGTGCCGTGCGCAGCAACGAGGGGATCTCGCTCGTACGTCCGGTTGCCCGCAGGACCGGGAGCCACCGCACCAGCCCTACCTCGGTGCCGAGCTGGGTGAGCGCGGACAAGATGACCCAGACTGCGGTGGCAGCGAACAGCGTGCCGGCCAGGCTTTGCTGGAAGGCGTTGGTGATCACCGCCACCAGCACGATGCCTGCCAGCGAGCTGACTCCTGACCCCGCGATGCTCAGCAGGCCTCCGGTCGCGAGCCTGGACAGGTGGGGATCTGCCTGGGTCACCGACGCGATCGCCTCAGGATCCCTCTCGCATCGGCAGGCTCACGGTGCTGCGCCCGGTCGGCACGGTCCGACGACGGTGCGAGTCCACGACGCGCGTGCGTCGCAGAGTCGGTGGCCACGGTGGCGTCTGCGTGGCCCACGTTGGTGGGCAGCGACACCGTCGAGGCGAGATCGGTGTCAGGGGTCACGAGGACGGCGCCCAGGACGCTCACACCACGCGCGGACAGCGACGTCTCGACCCGCTGCACTTCGCTGAGGGTCGTGCGGTTTAGCGTGACCACGAGGATGAGGACGTCGGCGACCCCGGCCAGCGCCTCCCCCGCGATGTCGGACAGGTCCGGCGCCTCGATGATCAGGAACGTCGCCCGCGGCTTGAGCTGGTGCATCTTCTGTGGCATCCGGGAGGTGACGAACCGGTCGCGGGCCACCTCGAGCTCGGCCCCTGGCGGCAGGAACTGAAGGTTGCTGCTCAGTGACTGCAGCAGGTCCAGTGGGCTCTGGTCCTCGAGCATCACGTCGGACAGCCCGGGCACGCGGGAAGGCAGAGCAGCGCGCGGGGGTAGCGCAGAACCGTCGCCATCCACCAGCACGCAGTCGTTGCCCAGCTCGGCGATCGACTGGCTCATCGCGATCGGCACGTGGTGGTTGCCGTGCGCGGAGCAGGGCGCGACCACGATGGTCAGCGGCGGGGTCACCCGGCCCAGCACCTCCATGCGCAGGCGTCGAACGGTGTCCAGGCGAGCGGTGGGCGCGGTGACTGTGGAGAAGTCGGCAAGGATCGCTACGGAGAGCTGGTGCAGATCGGCGCTGCTGCGGACGAGATTGGCCTTGCGCTCGCGGGTCACTGCGAGCAGGACGCCGAGCACGAGGCCGCCCAGGACGCCGAAGGCCAGCAGCAGCACCCGGATGATGCTGGAGCTGGCCTGCGCCTCGGTGGCAGGCGTGATGACCCGTCCCGGATCGACGGCGGTGCTCTGCACCTCGATCAGGTCGGCGCGCAGGTTGAACAGGTCGCTCTGGTAGCCGTCGGCCAGCCGCGCCTGGAGACGACGCTGGGACTCGGGCCCGGTCTCGGACAGCTCTTGGGCGGTCGTCAGCCTGCCCTGCGTCTCCCGGATCGTGTCCTCGAGAGCCTCGGCACGGCTGTCGATACTCGCCCGGGCCAACGCCTCCCGGCTCAGCAGGTACCTCTCGCTGAGTGCGGCGGCCACGTCCTGGACCGCCTCCGGGTTGGCGCCTGAGACCGACAGCTCGAGGATCTGGGTGTTGGGCGGGACCGTGACGCGGACTCCGCTGCCCAGCAGCCGGTTGCTCTGTTGCAGTCCCAGCTCGTCGGCGACGGCGATCGTCACGGGGTCGGAGACGACCAGCTGGGACTCCGACTGCAGGCTGACCAGGTCGTCCCCTTGCCCCTCGGTGGTGAAGGGGTTGCCGATCAGTGGGTTGATCAGGAGCGAGACCGTTGACGTCTGGGTCACCGGTCGCTGAAGGCTGAGCAGGACACCGGCAGCCGTCCCGAGGACGAGAACGCCAGCGATGATCCTCCAGCGGTGCCGGAGGGCGTCGCGGAACAAGCGCGCCCGGCGTGTCTGATCCATGTTCGCTGCCTGTGCCCCGGTATCGACGGTCTGGTGTAGCGGTCAGCCTAACCTTCGCCCCGCCCGACAGGGAAAGCCGGTCGTCCGGGCCCCTCGGGCCGATGCGGCTCGGTCGCGGGGACGGCCCCGACGAACGGCGACCCGGGTCGGCCGATCGGTTCGTCTCTTTCGCGGTTCGGTCCGTTTCCGCACCAGTGGCTCGTCAAACACTGAGAGTAATCAGTACTTTACTCACTGTGACTGTCCCTCCTAGCACCTCATCCCCGTCCACTGCGCATCCCGTCAACCGGCGCACCGCGCTGCGTCTTCTCGGCGCCGCCGCGGTCGGCGGTGTGACCCTGAGCGTCGCCGCCGGCATCGCCCCCGTCCCGGCGCTGGGTGCCGCGCCCGCCGGCAAGCCACGCTGGTTCGGCCACCAGCCGGGCAAGGTCTACCTGGGCGTGTCCATGCCGGAGGACATCGCCACGGCCGAACAGGTCACCGGCCAGCTCGGCGTGCAGCGCACGTTCTTCGACTGGAACGACGGTGACCGCGAGGACCGTACGGTGGCCGCGGACCACGCCGCCGGACGCCTGCCGTGGATCTCCTTCAAGCCGGCGTCGAGCTCTCCGGGCGGGTGGGCCGCCATCGCCTGCGGGGAGCACGACCAGGCGCTGCGGGCGCGCGCCCGTCGGTACGCCGCATACCGCAAGTGCACGCTGCTGACGTTCCACCACGAGCCGACCAACGACAACACCGGGACTGGCGCGGAGTGGGCTGCTGCCTACCTGCACAGCCGCGCGATCATCCGCGACGAGATCGGTCGCAGCAACATCCGGTTCGTGCCGATCATCGGTGACTGGGCGTTCAACCCGCGCAACGGCGACGCCAACGCCGGCGAGTTCCTGACCCCGGACGTCCTCGATCACTGCGCGTTCGTGGGTGTCGACTGCTACCAGAACGCCTCGCTCGAGGGGTTCGACAACCGCCTCGGCCGGATCGTGGAGTTCCTGGACCGCCAGGGGTTCCCGAAGAAGATGCTCGGCATCGGAGAGACCGGCTCCACCGACTACTACGGCGTGCCGGGAGCTGCGGAGTGGTGGACGCGTCAGTGGACCTGGATCGAGAACAACACCGATCGAGTCGGTGTCGTCTCGTACTTCAACAGCGGGCGCAACTCCCGCGACGGTGTCTACTGGCCGCTGGACGAGTCGACTCAGAAGATGTCCCGTTTCCGTGACTCGAACCAGTCGCTGACCTCGACTCGCCTGGCCTGAGCACTGGTCCGCCGCCGGACTCGCACCTCGGGGATGATTGCCTGGAGTGCACGATGCGCCTCAGCTGCGCGTCGCTGAAGGTGGGATCCATGGACGCGTCGAGGTCGGGCCCGGTTGCACCGGCGCGTCCGGTGCAGCGGGTGCTGCTGGTCGGGTCCAGCGGCGGGCACCTGACCCAGCTGATGGCACTGCAACCGTGGTGGCAAGAGCTGCAGCGTGTCTGGGTCACCTTCGCCACCGTGGATGCGCGCACCCAGCTCGTCGGCGAAGAGGTGCACTGGGCTCACGCCCCGACGACGCGCAACATTCCCAACCTGCTGCGCAACAGCGCACTGGCGGTGCGCCTGCTGCGCCGGACCCGTCCCGACGTCGTCGTGTCGACCGGCGCCGGCGTGGCCGTGCCGTTCTTCGTGGTCGCCCGCCTGTTGGGCATCGTCACGGCGTACGTCGAGGTGTACGACCGTATCGACACCCGAACGCTGACCGGCCGTCTGTGCCGGCCCTTCAGCACGGTGTTCTGCGTGCAGTGGGAGGAGCAGTGCGAGCTCTACCCGGATGCCCACGTGATCGGGTGCCTGCTGTGAGTGCCACCGGGGACCGCTCGGCACCGTCGGGATCCGTGGCGCCACCGCTGGTGCTGGTGGTGGTCGGCACCGACCACCACCCGTTCAGCCGGCTGGTCACCTGGATGGACCGGTGGGCACGGGCACACCCGGACGTACGGTGCCTCGTGCAGCACGGCACCGCACCCGCGCCGCAGGTGTGCGAGGGGGTCGACTACCTGCCACATCCCGAGCTCCGCTCGCTCATGGCACAGGCCCGGGCGGTGGTCAGTCACGGAGGTCCCGGCACGATCATGGAGATGCGCTCCAGCGGCCACCTACCCGTGGTGGTGCCGCGTGATCCCAGGCTCGGGGAGCACGTCGACTCGCACCAGCAGCGGTTCGCCCGAGTCGTGGCCGACCGGTACCTGGTACGCCTGGCCGAGACCGAGAAGGACCTCGGCCAGGCGGTGGAGGAGGCGGTGCGGGCCGAGGCCCGGTCTGCCGTCGCGTCGTCGGTCGACTCCGCCGCCGCGGCTGCAGAGGCGTTCGGCGCGCTGGTGCAGGCGCAGGTCCAGAAGCGGACCGGCCGCCGTCATCGGCGCTTCGGTCGCACCGGGTGACGCGATCATCACGGTGCCGCCGGGACCTGACGGCCCTTCGGGCGGCGGGCGTCACGTACGAGGCCGAGGCCGAGGCCGGCCAGTAGGCCGAGCATGGCACCGCTGGCGATGCGGACCTCTGGGTTTGCCCTGCTCGCCTGCGTCGGGGGTTGCGCCTCGACCAGGACCCTGCCGACGTCCGGGTCCTGGTCGAGCTGCTCCTCGAGGTAGGTGTGCTGCGCGGACAGCTGCTGCTCGAGCGCCGTCGCGGGCCCGCCGAGGCGCGTCCCGCTGAGCAGCAAGGCATCGAGCTGGTCGACCAGGTCCTGCAGCTCGCTCTCGAGGCGACGTAGCTTCGTGGTGCGGCTGCTGGGCAGCGTGGTGCTGCGCAGCTCCAGCAAGGTGTCGACCGCGACGTCCGCACCGCGTACGGCGAGGTCGGCGTCGGGGTGGGAGAACGAAACGCGCAGCACCTCACTGAGCGGTTCGGCGTCGACGGTCAACGCGTCCTGCGCCTGGTCCTGGCTCAGCCCGGTTGCTGCTGCTACCGCGTCGGAGACCATCCGGGAGCGCACGATGGCCGCGTCGGTGTCGATGGTGATCAACCGTGGTGCAGGATCGCTCGGATCGGTCGGTACGTAGGCGGGGATGCGGCCGAGCAGCACCGTGGTCGTCGCGGTGTGGGTGGCCGGCTCGGAGCGGAGGTAGAGCATGCCGCCGGCCGTGCCGAGAAGCATGCCGATGATGATCAACAGCAGGTGACGACGCGCCGTGGCCGCGTACTGCTCGAGGGTCGGCAGCCGGTTCATGTGCGCCAGACCGGAGCCCGACCGAGCAGCTCCGACAGTCGCTGGTCATGGGCAGCGAAGTAGTCGGTGAGCTCGGCGCGCACCGAGTCCTCCATCGGTGCCCGCGACCGGGGGTTGTGCCGGTCGAAGCGGGCCGGGATCTGCACCGGTGCCCCCAGGAACTTCAGCAGGCGGGTGTACTCCTGCTCCGGTTCGGCGAAGAACCGCTCGCTCTCCATCACGTGCACCTGCGACCGGCCCATGAGGTCGACGAAGCACTGCAGCTGCTCGGCGTAGTGGCCTCGACGCCGGTACGCCTGGTGGCGGTGCGCCATGCTCTGGTAGCCCTCGTCGACCTGCATGCGGGCGAGCTCCGGCTCGACTCGCTGCGCCTCGAGCTCGAGTGCCCGGGCGAAGGACTCGCTCTCGAAACCCCGGGCGTACTCGTGCTGGTAGGCGGAGTACGCCCGCTCGACCGGATCGCGCACCATCGCCACGATCTTGACCCTCGGGAGGTCGTGCGCGATCCGTCGCGGGGCGTACGGGTGGAACATGTAGTACCCGCTGGCGTCGAAGCACTGTCGTGGCCGGCGTCGCCGGATCGGGAAGTGCGCGCGGTACCAGTCCGGTCCACGCTGGTAGTTGACGTCGAAGTAGTTGACGCCCTTGTGAAAGTTGGCCGTCACGATCGACGGGTGTGCGCTCAACGCGCGAAACAACGAGGTGGTGCCGCAGCGCTGGGCGCCGACCAGGAGGAACGACGGGTTGAGCCTCCAGCGGGTGGAGACCAGCCCGATGCTGATGGCCGCCTTGCGTCCGGCTCGCTTGAGGACGATCGGGGCTGCGCTTCTCATGGTCCTGTCATGCCTTCGCCGTCGAGACTGACGGCATCGAGCTGGTCGAGCACCCACGCGGTCCGCGGCCGCAGCGGATCCACCAGGGGCTGGTCCTGCAGGTAGCGCAGCAGGATCTCGACCAGGTACAGCTCGACGACGGGTTCGGCGTCTGACTCCGGCAGCTGGGCCAGGGCCAGCATGTCGCGGGCCGCCGCGAGCAGCGCCGGGCGGCAGTCGGCAGCCGGGACGTGGTCGCGCCACAACAGCTGGGACCGGTGGTGCACGGCGTCGTACCCGACCGGCACCCCGGCGGCGAAGCGTTCCCAGTCCCATGCCTGCAGCCGGCCGCGGTGCCGGCCCATGTTCCACGGCGACCAGTCACCGTGCCAGCCGCCGACCCATAGGCCGCGGTCTCCGGCACGTGCGAGGAGCGAGTCCAGCCGGGCTCTGGTTCGAGTGAGCTCGGGGGTGGTGTCCATCCGGTCCGCCCGTGCGCGCAGTTCGTTCACGAGGTCGCGCACCGGCCGCTCCGACAGGCCCACGAGCTGTGCCACCTCCAGGGCGGCAGCCAGTTCGGGGTCGTCGTCGCTCCGGCGTGACTGGGACGCCGTCAGCGGGCTGAGCAGCAACAGCTGCAGGCCCTCCCACTGTCCGCTGTGCAGGACCCGGGGCACCTGCAGCAGTCCCGTCTTCCGGGCTGTCGACGCGATGGACTGCAATGCCTGCGCCTCGGCGCGGACCAGCTCGCCGACGCGGCCGTCGGCGACCTTGAGGAAGGCCAGCGTGTCACCCTGCGCGGAGAACACGCGGAGCACAGGTTTGCGGTTGGGCCGGTCGCGGCCGAGCAGCACCCCGGCCCGTACCGGTCGACCGAGCACGCTCGCGAGGTGCTCGACGATGCCCCCGGGCGCAGCGACCCGCAGGCGTGACACCGGCATCAGCAGCAGCGCACGCGAGGCCACCGCCCCTTCGAGGACGCGACGGGCAACCGCGTCGCGTCGGCGCGCGTCGTGCCGGCGCAGCATCGTGGCGGCCTCGGGGACGGTCACCGGGACGAGCAGGCGCGGCCGGCGCCGCGACGGGAGGATCCACCAGGCCCGTTCGTCGCCCGGTCCCGGACGCCGGGTCACGCGTACGTCCCCGTTCGGCCACAGTGCCTCGACCGAGGACCGCAGGTAGTCCGATCGCACCGCGTCGAGGGTCATGCCGCACCCTCCTTCATGTCGGCTCGGTCCGTGCCGCCGATCAGTCGGCGGTTCATCAGGCCGATGGCGAGCAGCAACGTGTACAGGGGGGATTCCAGCGAGTCGTACACGAAGAAGAACACCAGGCTCATCACGATGCTGACGCACCCGGCGATCGCGATCGGGTCCTCGGAGCGCAGATGTCGGCGCAGCTGGGTGAGCATGAAGCCGAGGTAGAGCGCCGTCCCGACGAAACCGGTCGTGAAGATGAGTCGCCACAAGAAGCCCTGCGTCCCCATGGGGGGTGCGGCGCACTGCCGGCAGTCGGGCGTACCTGCTCCGGCGATCGAGGAGTAGCTGCCCTGCACCTCCCGGTTGCTGCCGAAGCCCAGGACGGGTGAGCCCTGCATGGTGGAGCCGATGATGGTCTCCGCCACCGTGCCACGACGGTCGTTGCTGTGGGGGGTGTCGATCCGCAAGGTCACCGTGTCGTACAGGGGGGTGGCCACGAAGACCGAACCTCCCACGACCACGACGGCGGCGAACAGCCCCACCGTCCAGATCCGTCCCATCGTGGCGAGCTTGACCACCACGAGGAGGGCGGCGACGAACAGGCCGCCCCACAACCCGCGGTTGAGGGAGTACGCGATCGGCACGCAGGCCAGTACCAGCAGCAGTGGAGCGACCTTGTGCCGCCAGCCGGCGTCCTTGCCCAGCCACGCCAGGCAGAAGAACGGGAGGAACATCGCCAGGTTGTTGCCCCACGCGTTGGCGTAGGCGAAGGGGGCCACCGGTCGTGGTTGCACGTAGCCGAGGAACTCGCTGGCATCGGAGAGCCGCGGGTGCACCAGCGAGTAGACGAACCCGGAGTCCCCGACGCTGCGGAACATCTCCAGCAGCGAGGGGAAGTCGGCGCGGGGCAGCGCGAGGCCGGCCAGGCCCCCGAGCAGCGTGAGGACGAACATGACAGCCACGAGCCGGATGACGCGCAGCGTCGGGAGCTCCTTCTCCGACAGGTTCATGACGTACAGGCACACGACCGTGATGGCGACCAGCCACAGGCCGCGATAGGTGAAGGGGACCAGCCGGCCCAGCGAGCCGCCGGCGACGGCGCCGGGCGCGTCGGCCCACAGCACGGTGATCCCGGCGGTGACCCAGGTGAGGAACAGCAGCCAGAAGCCGAACCCGTGGGGGACGTGCAGCGGCCGTCGGCGTACCAGCTCCAAGGCCATGGGCACGGCGAACACGATGAAGACGAAGTGGCTGATGCCCATCAGCCACCACAGCGGGAAGGCGGCGTACAGCGCGGTCAGGGGCCACCCCGACGGCAACAGTCGTCGTGGCGTGACTTCCGGTGGCGCCGGGTGGACGGTCGTGCTCACGGGGGCGACGCCCCGCCCCAGCGGGAGCGCAGCCGCACGCCGAAGGTGGCGTCCACCTCGTCGATCTCGGGCCCGAGCGCCTCCCAGACGTAGGCCCGGTCCTCGGCGCACATGACCGGACGCTGCGCCAGTGGGCGGTAGAGCAACCGTTGGGCCAGTGCGGACCGCTTCACCGTGCCCACCGCAGCGGCACCGTCATGCTCGCGAGCCCAGTCCGCGGCTCTGCGCGCCGAGCGGGCGAGCAGGGCTGATCGCGCCCTGCTCGCGGGCAGCCGTGCGGCCAGGAGTGTTTGGTCGAGCTCGAAGGGCGCCACCCCCAGCCACTGCACCGTCGCGTCGATGAAGCCCTGCGGATCCTCGACCAGGTCGTCGAACACGGCCACGTGGATGCGCGAGCGGTCCACGTGGTCGAGGAAACGACGCAGTCCCGTCGCGTAGCGCCCGTGCTCGACGAGCTCGGGTCGATCGCTCAGGGCCTGCCGGAAGGTGCCGGGCGACTGCCCCTGCTTGCGCATGTACAGGTAGGAGGAGAAGGCCCGGTCGGCGGGGTCGCGCAGCGTGACCATCAGCTTGACCGGACCGAGTGTCTCGGCGATGCGGCCGGCCGCACGGTCGTGGAACAGGTAGTCCTGGCAGATCTCCCCGACGATCGCGTGCTGATCGGTGGCGCCGCAGAACTGCTGGGCGTACCAGTCGACACCCCGGTCGTAGTAGCGGTCGAAGAAGTACAGGTCCTTGGCGGGCGTCAGGTAGATCTGCGGATGACGGATCAGCACCTCGTGCAGCCACGTCGACCCGGCCTTGTCCGGACCGATGTACAGCATGTTCGGCAGACGTCGGCTCATCGTGGTCTCTTCGTCGCGGCGGCGGGTGGATCGGGCAGCAGGAGCAGGCGCGCCTGCTCCAGTCGCTCAAGGGTGCCACGGGTCAGTCGTTGCACCCGAGCGTCCTCCTCGACGCTCAGCCGCGACCGCCAGCCGTGCAGGACCTCGTCGCGTGCCCGGTCGAATCGGTGCAGGTCCACGCCCGCGGTGCTGTCCCTGGTGACGGCAGGGGCAGCGGCAGCGGCGGGCGGGAGCTGGAGGTGGCGTCGCAGCGTCGCCACCGCGGCGTCTCCGCCACGGATCAGCTCCTCGTGGCTGACCACCGTGGCCTGTTCGATGTCGTGCAGGTCCCCCAGGGCCGTGTCGTTGAGGAAGCACCAGAACACGGCCATGGCATCCGCGTCGTCGCAGACTTCGTCGCCGTCACCGGCTCGCAGGTGCGTCGCTCCGAGAGCGACGACCTCGTCGACGTCGGCCAGCCAGCCCATCCGTCGGTAGCTGGCCAGGACGGCGCACGGGTTGCGGTACAGCAGGACCGGGCGGGCGCCTGTGAGGCGGACCACCGCGGGGATCGAGAGCAGCGCGAACGGGTCCTTGACGATCGTGCAGGTCCACGGGGTCGCCGCCGCGAACTGGCGGATGCCGTAGCGGCTCAGGGTGCGCGGCTCGAGTCCACGGTAGGCGCGCCGCAGCAGTCGCGCCTGGCGCGGCTCGGGCCGCGTCAGCCGCACCCATCCCTCGACGCTGCCGCCGAGACCGAACTGGCGTCCGCGGGGGTTCATCGGCTCGCGTCCGGGCATGCCC